>JAFWTH010000056.1 GCA_017518975.1 Clostridia bacterium | reverse complement strand
CGCCGCTGTGCATTCCCGTTTCTTCAATTGCCGTGAGATCTATCTCGCGGACGCTCCGCTTATCGATTCTTTCAAGGACGGCGGGAAGATCGGAGAATGGGCGCGTGACGCGGTCGAGAAGATCCGTCTTTGCGGGATCATTTCGGGCGACCCGGCGGGCAATTTCAACCCTTCGTCTTCGGCGACGCGCGCCGAGATCGCGACGATGGTAACGAGATATCTCGACGCCGAACGGATAAGCAAAGTCAGGTATCTTATGGATCATTATCTTGACTATCTACCGCATTCCGGAAGGTTCGTGACCCTTGATCTTTCGTATTCGATTTTCATCAGCGCCGAGGGCTTTGCGGAACGCATGTTCCCGTATTTCGGCATCTCCACGGATGATTACGAGCTGATCTTCAACGGGGAAGAGCTCGAAGAAATCCGCTCTTTGTGGAGCAATTTCCTTTTCGGCGATACATATATCGCTATTCTCAGAACGGCGCTCAGGGACGTGAAGACGGGCGAGACTTCGCCGGAGGTGAGCATCAGATTCAAGCTGACGAAAGTTGAGGAGGATATTTTCGTCGATCCCGACGACTTCGATCCCGGGATCGATCCCGATATCTATTCGGCGATGATGGATTCCGCGCTTTCTCAGCACGGCAGCACCGCGCGCCTTTACCGTGCGCTGACGAAAGGCAAGGAGGACGGTAAGCTTACGGTCGCCTTTATAGGAGGGTCGATCACCGTCGGGACTGCCTCGATCCCCGGCGGCGGGTTCGCCGACGTTTCCGCGAACTGGCTTAAACGATATATAACCGAGGATCTTACGTACGTCAACGCGGGGATCGGCGGGACGGAATCGTCGTTCGGAGCGGCGAGATTCGAGAGGGACGTCCTCTCGAAGAAGCCGGACGTCATTTTCATCGAATACGCAGTCAACGACGACAACGAGAGGACGTGGCTCCCCGAGACGTTCGAGTCGCTCGTGCGCACGGCGCTTTCCGCGGACAACTCCCCGGCGGTCGTTATCGTTCTCTGCCGCGGCGGGGAGGGAAAGATCCCGTTTATGAGCTCCGTTGCGGAAAAATACGGGATCCCGACCGTCAACGTGTCCGCGGCGGTGGAATGCGGTGTCTCTAACGGCGCCATAACGGACGGGGAGTTTCGCCCCGACGGGGTCCATCCCAGTTACCGGGGACATCAGATCATGTCCGATATGATAGAGGAACTCTTCCGCAGGACGCTCGGCGAATGGGACGACCTCGCGGCGGCTGAGGCGGCGATCACGACCGACCTCGCGGATCCGGTCACTCCGTCCCGGTTCGTGGATCTTACGATGATTGACGCGGAAGATCTCGATATAGTTTCAATGGGTTCGTTCCGCTTCACCGGAGAGGATCACGGCGTCGGGTTCTCACGGGGTGCGGCGTCTTCCGTCAAAGAGGGCGGAGAACCGATCGTCTTCAGAATCACGGCAAAGACAGTCTGGCCCGTTCTGAAGGCGGGATCAGGGGTGATGATCTCCGTCGACGGCGGCGAGCCGTTCCACTCGGGTTCCGTGTCGTATATGGCGGACTGCGGGGCGATCGTGCTTTCGGACGCCGCGGCGGAGCATACGATAACGATGACCCCGCTCGACGGATCGGAAACGGTGCTTCTTGCGATAGCGTTCAACTGAAAGAAAAAAATGCGGAGGACGTAAGGTCCTCCGCATTTTTTATTCGGCCCTGAGCGTCACCGTTCCCTCGCCGGTCGCCTCGAAGAGACCGGGTGAGATCTCACGGAGCTTCGCGTCTCCCGAGACGCGCTCCGCGGCGATAACGACCGTGTCGCCGGGCTTGATGAACGTGAACGTCAGTTTTCCGTTCTCAAATTTCTGATCGAGAACGGGGATCACCTCGTTTTCGCATCCGATCACGCCCGGCGCGCCGTCTTCGGTGATATGAAGAACGCGGCACGTGTGAGGCGCGAGCGTCTCGCAGTATTTGCCTTCGAAAACTCCGAGATACTTTCTGTCCCAGAACGAGAACAGACGGCGTCTGCCCTCGCCGAGCGGGATCTCAAGCGACTTTTCGGTATCCTCCCAGTTTATGAGAGCCACGGTCCTGATCGCGCCGCGCACCCCGCAGTCAAGGATGCCGGGAACGTACGAATCCATTATATCGAGCGGAAGAGCGGCTTCCGTGTTGATCGGGTAGAGGTACGAGATTTGCTCGATCTGCTCCGCGCTCATAAGACGGAGCTTGTCCGAGAGCATCAGGATACCGCCCGACGCCGCGGCGGCGGAGAGATAGCAAAGTATCTCATCGTCCGTCCGCGTGCAGTTTCTGCGGCACTCTTCATCTTCGTTTTCCGCTTTCCTGACGATCAGGCAGTCGGCGTCGTTTATAAAGAACTTTTTGTGATAATGGTACCGCTTCAGTACGCAGTTGAAGACGACTTTGAGCGACGTCCAGTCGTCTCCGATATCGGGGCTGACGCGGATGCCGTCGACGAGTCCGATCGAAGGACCGAACGGCGCGGTACAGCCGAGGATGAACGTGTCGTCCGGGACCGCCTCGTTTATCACTTCGAGACATTTCCGGTAGTTTTTCAGCGAGTTGAACGAGGGATCCGCGTATTTGTACGCCCCGAGCGTCGTCGTCATAAGGTCGAGTTTCAGATATTTGAAACCCCATTCGTACGTCGCTTTTTTCATTACTCCGCTGAGAAAATCGCGCGCTTCGGGGACGGAGAGGTCGAGACATATCGTCCGCTCGCCGCCCCTCGTCATCGCGAAATACTCGGGGTGTTCAGCCGGATCCTCGCTTTGTTAGCCCAGAGAGGCGCGAACCAGAGGCCGGGCAGATAACCCGCCGCTTTTATCTCGTCGGCGCATTTTTTCATGCCGCCGGGGAACTTTTCGTTCTCCTCCCACTGACCGTAGAAGACCTGCCATCCGTCGTCGATCTGCACGTATTTCGCGGGCAGCTTGCCGCGGAGTGAGGCGAGATCCTCGACCGAGTTCGTCACGGTCTGCTCCGAGATGTCGGACAGATAGTAGTACCACGTGCAGAAGCCGTACGGAACGTCGAATTTAAGGCGGGGCGAGCCGATCATCTCCCTGACGCACAGGTCGGAGTAATCGGGCAGCGCCGTGACCGGATCGTCGATCTCGGTGAAGATGAAGAGGTCGCTTTTCAGCGTCTGTCCCGCCGCGACGGGCGCCTGTTCCGTATAGGCGCGGACTTCGACCGTCCCGTCGCCTTTGATGTTCATTCCGCTGAAATACTCGCGGAACGTGACGACTCCGAGAAGATACTTACGTCCCGATTCCGTCTCGAGTACGGCGAAGTCGCCGAACTCATATTCCGAATCGGGGAAGAGCGGGAGCGATTCGACCGAGGTGAGCATCTCGTTCGTGCGGCTTCCGTTCGAGTCGCGAACGAACGGCGCGAGGAAGCGGACGATCCGCTCCGTAAAACGTCCTTTCAGGACGACGAATTCTTCACATCTTGCGATATCGCCGCCGGTTTTGTATTCGGAGCGGAATTTTAACCCTTCTCCCTCCCGTGAGGGCGTGATACGGGCACTGCCCGAGGTGAAAACGCCGTCTTCACCCGCTGCCCACCCGTCTTCCTCAAGCACGGGGACGGAGCGGCCGCTCTCCGCGACGTTCATCCCGCAGGAGATATCCGTGACGACCGGTTTTCCGGTTTTATCCGTCAGAGTCAGTTTTCCGTTTTCAGCGACGAATCTCATTCTTTTTTCCGCCTTTCGTATTTTTCGTGTCCATTTTATCAGTTTTGTCCTCACGTGTCAAACGAAACGGCGCCGGGTTGACAAAAGTCCGCCGCGCGGGTACAATTGTCGGAGATGAAAACGGAGGATAAACTATGAAACTTGCGCCGATTTTTTCAGATCATACCGTATTTGCGGAGAACAAGCCGGTCCGCGTCTTCGGAGAAGGCGGCGGTACGGCGACGGTCTCGTTTCTCGGGAAGAGCGCGACGGCAGTCTTCCCGGACGGGAAGTGGTGCGTCGAGCTTCCCGCCTTTCCCGCGGGAGGTCCGTATACGATGGATATAGAGCTTGACGGGGAGACGACGACGCTCCGCGACGTTTACGTCGGACGCGTATTTTACGTTATGGGGCAGTCGAACGTCGAGTTCCGCCTTTCCGAATCTAACACGCCCGAATCGTTTTACGGGACCGATCCGCTCCTGCGCACCTTTTTCGTCGACCGTCCCTGGGACAAGGAAGACCCGTTCCGGTCGTCGGACGGATGGCGGACGGCGAAGAAAGACGAGGTCGGAAACTGGAGCGCGATCGGGTATCTCACCGCGAGGATCATAAGACAACAACTCGGGGTCGCGGTCGGAATAGTTTGCTGTTACAAAGGCGCGTCAGTTATCGAGTCGTGGCTCCCGAAGGAAGCGGCGGAACGTTACCGTCTGCCCGACGAGTGTCTTTACGAGGATCATTATCTCGATATTTTCAAGGATTTCAACGGTAACGGCGAGATATACGAAAAAATGCTCACGAAGGTCACGCCGTTTGCTCCGTCCGCGCTGATATGGTATCAGGGCGAGAGCGATTCGACCGTTGAGGAAGCTGCCGTTTACGGCGACGGACTGCGGGAATTCTTCTCCGTTCTGCGCCGTCTCGTCGGGGACGCGGATCTTCCCGTCGCGTTGGTTCAGATCGCAGACTGCGATTACCGCAAGGAAGTCCTTCCCGAGGGTTGGATCGCGATGCAGAACGCTCAGCGCGAGGTCGCCGAGAGCGACGAGAGGATCACTCTCGTCGTATCCCGCGACGTGTGCGAGTCGGATATGCATCCCGTGACGAAGACTCTTCTTTCGGAGAGGATCGCAAAAGCGCTTTTGAAATAAAAAAAGGGCTCTTTTGCCGACTGTTCGAAAGGACAGTCGGCAGTTATGAGTTCCGCTTGCGCGAAACGTTATGAGCGCTGACGCGCGTTATGATTGCTTCGCAAGTTTAGGGTAACAGGAGTTACCCTGGAGTGCCTGCGGCGCGTCCCCGGAACTCATATCATAATGTTGAAGCGAAGCTTCAACTCATAACTCGCACGCATCGCGTGCAATCATAACTGTAAACTGTTTCTTTGACGTTTGGCACACAAACGTCCTGCTTGCAGCAATATGCGACAAAATACCGGCTGAAATAAGGGTTGTGTTCCTTACTTCAGCCGGTTTTTATTGACTGTCCTTCAGAGCACCACGCCTCGGGAGCCCTTTTTTTGTCTTACGCCTCTTTCAGCATCTTCTTCGCTTTTCCGAGGAATACGAGGTAGATGATATACGCGACGAATTCGATGATCGCAGCGGCAAGCGAGAGAACAGACGCTATGATTGCGTTCGTTCCGTTATGATGGAACACGTCCGAGGTGATCGCCGCAATCAGGGAGAAAACGAGGAAGAGCAAAATAAGATTTAATATCGTTTTACCCTGCTTCGAGATCTTCTCGTTTCCGATCCTGTCTGCGAGCGAGGTTATTCCCTCGATGATGTAATATGTGACAAGGATAGTCACTATCCTCGCAAGATTGGAGAAGAAAACCTCGAGCATCGCAAGAACGTTGCCGCCGAATAACGAGGGGAAAAAGCTGCTCGCGGTTTCGGTGAGTATGCTGACCGAGGTCGAGATGATGCCGACCATGATCAGGAAAAACGCGGTCTTGAACTTGGGTTCGTCCTTTGACGCCTTGCTGACGCCGACGATCTGAAGAATGAATGAGATTATCATCAGAACGGCGCAGCCCGCTCCGAACACCACGGTGCCGATGAGGAATCCGCCCGCGACGGCGCTGAGAGCGGACGCAGTCTGAGCGTCGGCGGTCTCCGTGGCGATCCCGGCGGCAGCGGCGACGAGCGCGAGGACCGCAGTTATGATGAGCAGAGCGATGCCGATGATCGACAGGATCTCGCCGGTGAAGATCTTCTTCACGCCTGAATACGCATTCGGGAATTTCATTTTTAAACTCCTTTGATATATTCGACTGATACCTATGTGTTAATTATACAAAAAAGCGCTCTTTTGTCAAGCGCCGCGCAAAAAACGGCTCCGGAAAATCCGGAGCCGTGACGCGTCTGATTATTTCAGGATCCTGATGCCGCCGATGATCGGAAGCTCTTTCGCCTGTCCTTTCGCGGCGTTGATTATGCCGATGATCGAGGGGATGTAAACGACGGGGATGACGAGACGGATCAGCAGGGCAAGCAGCCATCCGATGTAGGGGATCATACCCAGGATCGCCGCCGTGATCGAAAGAACTGTGGTGACGATCGCCTGAGCGATCACGAGCACGAGGCCCTGATTTGCGTGGAATCTCGCGAACTTCGAATCCTTCGCTGCAAAGATCGGGACCAGCACGAGCAGCCCGATGTAGGAGAGGATGCCCATCGTCTTATTATTCTGAATATCGGTCGGGTCGAACTCGTTAGTATGGTCTTTCATGTTCTTCAAATCGTTGATATCTGCCATAATGACCTCCGTTTTGACCCGCGTGGCGCGGGAAATTTTTCTACACTTTTAATAATATCATATTCACGGAACATTTTCAATATGTCGGGCGCGTAAAAAATGTTTTTTTTCGTCTTGACAAATCCGCCGGGCGGTGGTATCATTTCCCTCGAACAAAAGGGGCGCCTAAGGCGCGGCTTTGCCGCGACCGGCTGAGACGGAGAGATCCGGACCCTCGAACCTGATACGGGTAATTCCGGCGTAGGGACAAAAGCGCGTTTATTCGGGCTTCGCTTACGCGGAGCCCGAATTTTTTCCCGGAGGAAAACAAAATGATCCAAATGAAAAAGCAGAAACTCTCGTCAAAACTTGCCGTCAGCGCGATGCTCATCGCGATCTCGACGGTGCTCAGCCTCGTCAAACTTGCCGAACTGCCGTACGGCGGGTCCGTCACGGTCGCTTCTCTTTTGCCGATCGTGATCGCGGCGTACAGATACGGGTCCCTCTGGGGCATACTGTGCGGTTTTGTCCACGGTTCGCTTCAACTCGTCCTCGGGCTCAACACGCTCTCGTACGTGACCGGATGGAAAGCGATCCTCGCGGTGATCCTGCTCGATTATATCGTGGCGTTCGCCCTGACCGGGGCGGCGGGATTCACCCGCAGGATCGCGCGCACGCAGACAGGCGCCGTCCTTTCGTCCGCTCTGCTCGGAGCGTTTTTCCGCTACGCGTGCCACGTCGTTTCCGGTGCGACGGTCTGGGCGGGTATATCGATCCCGACCGCAGCAGCTCTGAAGTTCTCGTTTATCTATAACGCGACGTATATGATACCCGAGACGGTCGTTCTTCTGATTGTTGCTCTGTTCGTTTCTTCCTCACTCGACTTTTCCGGCGACCGACTTACCGCGGCGAAGCGCGTTCACGGTAAGAATTCCGTTTACGCAGTTGTGGCGTGGGCGGTTTGCTCAGGCGCGGCGGTTTATATCATCGCGGATATTTTTTCCGTTCTGCAGAACTCCGAGACAGGCGAGTTTGACGTGAGCGGGATCGGGAACGCTCACTGGGTCAGCATCGCGGTAGTCGCGGCGATCGCCGTCGCGGCGGCGATCGTCGGTATGGCGATGAGGCGGAAAAAAAGAAAATAAGATAATCAAAACCTAATATTTACAAAAACAAAATGAAAAAAGACCGGGAACGTGGTATAGTAAATACGTACGTTCCCGCTTTTTTGTTATCGAGGCAATATGAAAATCTTAAAAACGATAGTTTCGCTTCTCCTGGCGGCTGCGATCATCACCGTTTTTCCGGCGACCGCACTCCCCGCGTCCGCCGCCGCGCCTTTTTCGGACGTCGCTCCCGACGCCTGGTATTACGGCGCCGTGAACGAGGCGTATGAAAAAGGACTCGTCGAGGGCAGATCTGCCCGGATCTTCGATCCGAAGGGCAGCGTGACGCGCGCGGAGTTCGTGACCGTCCTCTCCCGGATGGCGGGAGCCGACGTGACCGGAGCGGGGAAAAACGCCGCGTTTTCCGACGTTAAGCCTTCGGACTGGTTTTTCGACTTCGTCGGATGGGGAAAGGCCGCAGGCCTCGTCACGGGTTATCCCGACGGCACGTTTGCTCCGGACGCTCCGATCACGAGAGCGGAGACCGCCGCGCTGATCGCTCGCTTTATCCGAATATCGAAATACCGCATCCTTCCCGATCCCGACGCGTCCGACCCGTTTTCCGACGTTTCGGAGTCCGACTGGTTTTACCCGGGCGTCGATGCGGTCAGGAAATGCGCGATACTCTTCGGAAAAGAAAACGGGAGATTCGCGCCCGGCGACCGGACTCTCCGCTCTGAACTCGCCGCTCTCGCCGTCAGGATCCATAACGCAAACGAAGATAATCAAAAACTCGCGGAGGGCTTTGCCGTCGTTCGGATCGACACCGAGACCGGAGGCGACGTCGAATCGAAAGAAGAATACGTTCGCGGCTCGTTCTCTCTTTCCGCTCCCGACGGAAGAGAAATATCCGAGGACTCGTTCCGGCTGAGAGGACGCGGAAACCAGAGCTGGATGGCGGAGAAAAAGTCGTATAAACTGAAATTCGACTCGAAAGTCTGTCTGATGAAGCAGTCTTCCGGAGATACGAAAGCGAAGGACTGGGTGCTGATCGCAAACCACGGCGACAAATCGCTGATACGCAATTATGTCGCCATGCAGACGGGGCGAGTGCTCGACGGGCTTGAGTGGGTCCCGTACGCAGAACTCGTCGACGTGTACCTCAACGGAGAATACCGCGGAGTCTATCTGCTCTCCGAGCAGGTCGAGGTCTCAAAAAACAGGGTGGATATAAAAGACGGCGAGATCGACGATCCCGGATTCCTCGTCGAACTCGACGGATACGCCGCGGGCGAATACAACAGAGAGTTTTTCAAGATCGGAAACAGACGGTATTCCGTCAAGAGCGACTGCGCGTCGTCCGATCAGGTCATAGCGATGAAGCTTCATCTCGAGACGCTTCTCAATATGGCTCGGGAGGGCGACAGAGAAAAAATCGGGGAGTATTTTGATCTTCCGTCTCTTATCGACACGTTTCTGCTTTACGAGTTTACTAAAAATCCCGACGTCGGATGGTCGAGCTTTTTCATGTACCTCAAAGAACCTCACGGGAAGCTGTATTTCGGACCTCCGTGGGATTTCGATATCGCGTTCGGCAACGGCAACGACGGCGCGCATTTCGCCGGTCTTTACGCCGGGCAGATGACGGCGGCGAACGGCAGGTACGTCGAGGACGTCAACGAGTGGCTCGCGGCGTTCGTGTCGCACGAATGGTTCCGCGAAGCCCTCAGGGACAGATGGAACGAAAAGAAGGTCGAGATATGGGAAACGCTTGAAAAGTGTTATAAAGAAGCGTGGCTGAATATCGATCTTCTGGAACGCAATTTCGAGAAGTGGCCGGTGCTTCACGAGCGGATCTTTCAGGAGTCGTACTATACGCTCGCGCTCAACTCGTGCGGGGAAAACATAGATTGGCTTTACGACTGGATCGAAAAAAGGACGGGGTGGATCGACCCGTTCCTCAACTCCGTCACGTTCGGATCGGAATACCCGGGAGACGCCTCGCGGGTCGGCGTGGCGGCGCAGGGCGTTACGGACCCGCTGACCGGTACGGACGGTTGGGAGATCGCCGACTGGTATCCGGGCGAGAGGATCGTTCAGATATATATGGATATTCTCTTTCAGAGCTGTGAGGTCAAGGACAACAGGATCATTCTCCGACTCGGAGGAGTCAACACGCTCACCGTAAAGTCAATAAATAAGCTTATCCTCGAAGAGAAGATGGGCGTCGATACGACGCGCTACGCGCTCGTTATCGACGAGGATCAGCTGAACGATGGAAGAAAGATGTTCGGAGGACTGGGTCACCTCCAGTCTATGATCTGGCGGCTCACGTTCGCCGTCATGGATCTTGAAACGGGAGAGACTTCGACGAGTCACGAATACGAGGTCGTGTTCATCAAGGATCTGTCACTGAACGGAAAATTCGAATAAAAAACCCGCCGCGGCGTCTGCCGCGGCGGTCGGTTTATCTGCGTTTGACGGTCAATCTATTTTATAAATGATCATCTGACCGGGGTAGAGCCACGCGCCGTCCCAGTGTGCTTCCGACGTGCCGAGCCCGTAAGGTACGAGCGCCGCGCCGTTGAACATCACTTCTTTAAGGGAATGCGCCTCTCTGTCGAATTCGGGGCGGAAGACCCCGGGGGTATCCATCGACGCATTGACCATGACCATGTATTCGCCGCCGTCTTTATCGTTGAAGAACGAGATCACCGCTTCTTCCGTCGCGCGGACTGTCTTGACGACGGGGTGATATCCGAACGGAAGCGTCTCGAACCCGCCGTGATTCTCTTTCGCAAAGAACGCCTCTCTGAATTTCAGTTTCATCAGGAGTTTGCCGTAATGATCCTGGAAGCGGCGGTTAGCGTGCAGGAACGGGATATACGTGGGCGCCTTGTTGCCGTATTCGTCGATGGGCGAGCCGTGATAGTTCGGGCCGTGCGGTCTGTCGTAAAGACGGAACCAGACGATCCCGCGCGCTCCGAGAGCGGCGGATACGTTGACCTGCCATACGAACTCGTATTCCGTGGGGATGCGGAACATATAGTGCGCGCTCGATAGAAGAGTGACCCACACGTCGACTCCGGCGGCGTCGGACGCCTCGCGGAGAGCTTTTATGTTCCTGTAGTAAGATTCGACGCCGAAATCGTTCCAGACCTGATCGTAGTGACCGTAACTGAACGTTTTGAAGCCTGTCGCTGCGGCGAGTTCCTTCAGCCACTGACGGAACGTTCTGCCCTCGAATTCTTCGGGAGCGACGTCGTCCATGCAGGTGTGAAGATTGAGGTAAGGATTGAGATCCGGGGCGATCTCGCGTTGGATGGCGATCGCCTTCCAGCTCGCCCTGAAGTTCTCGACTCCGCTCGGTTCGTCGCCGGCGTAGAAGCCGTAAAGAGCGGGATGGCGGAACGTCTGATAGGCGCGGGTGAAGAGGTCGCGGTACCACTGCTCGCCGTGGCTTCTGATGTGGTTGTATTCAAGACCCTCTACCCAGAGGATGAGCTTGATCCCCGCCTTTTCGGCGTTGTCAAGGTACTGAAGCAGCTCTTCCTTTCCCACAAGATCCGCATGGATCTTCGGCGCCATCGAGACGGTAAGACCGAGATCCGCCCATACGGAGACTTCGTCGGGCGTCATCCCCTCGCCCAGATACCTGTAGTTCCAGAATGAAATGGGGAATTTTTCCTCTCCGCCGTCCTTGGGAGGAACGAAATCGGACTTTATCGCGCCGACCTGAGGATTGTCGTTTCCGGTGAAAACCGCCATTTTGCATCTCCTTGTCAAAACTATAATTGCCGGTCGTTTCCCGACGGTTCGATTATACCAAAACCGCGCCTCGCGTGTCAACGATTTCAACACAAAAAACCGCGGCTCCTTCCGCGGTTTTTTCGTGTGTCTTATCAGTCCTCTTTTTTCGTATTTCTTTTCGGTACGGCTACGGCTATCGCCGTGACTGCCGCAACCGCGGCGATGACGGCCGCGACGACCCATACGGTGTTCGCGGGTTCCTTTTCCGCGTTTGCGCTTTTATCGTCGGCGCCGCCGTTTTCCTCGCCTTTCCCGACTGTTTCGCGGTCTGTTCTTTCCGTTCCGTCTCCGATCATATCGGATGCGAGCGATTCCGCTCCGTCTTTGATCTCCTCAAGCCCGCGGCTGATGCTGTCGCCTATATTCCCCGCGGACGAATCCGCGGGACCCTCGATCACTCCGTCGTTATCTCGGTCGCCGTCCGACACCCCGATCCCGGCGCCCGGTACGGAGCCGGTCGCGCCTACCTGCGGGGGCTGCGCGAAAAACAAGGCGCAGAAAAAAACCGCTGCCAGGACGGCGGAGCACGCGATTATGACGGCGTCGCCTTTTTTGTCGTTATTCTGTTTCATACGATCCTCCGTTTCGTGGTTCCGATCCGATTATGCCCGAAACAGCGGGGGAATATTCGTTCCGGTATCTTGATTATCACGGAGCGAATTGATATAATATATAAAGAATTTGTCAGAGAGGACGCGTCGGGAGACAATGAGCGATGACAGAAAGAAAAAAATAAGGAATTTTTCGATTATTGCGCATATCGATCACGGCAAGTCCACCCTTGCCGACAGGATACTCGAGTTTTCGGATACCGTAGCGAAGCGCGATATGGAAGAACAGCTTCTCGACGATATGGATCTCGAGCGCGAGCGCGGCATCACGATCAAGGCGCGCGCGGTACGGATCGACTATAAAGCCCCGGACGGGGAAACGTATATATTCAATATGATCGACACTCCCGGTCACGTCGACTTCAACTACGAGGTCTCAAGGTCGCTCAACGCGTGCGAGGGCGCTCTTCTCGTCGTCGACGCCACGCAGGGGATCGAGGCGCAGACGCTCGCCAACGCATACCTGGCCGCGGACGCGGGTCTTGAGCTCGTTCCCGTCGTGAACAAGATGGATCTTCCGTCCGCAGATCTCGGACGGGTGAGAAACGAAATAGAAGATGTTATCGGGATACCCGCCGAGGGCTGTCCCGCCGTTTCCGCCAAAACGGGGCTGAACATCGCCGACGTGATGCAGGCGATAATCGAGCAGATCCCGTCTCCGGGAGGCGACGAGGCCGCCCCGCTGAAATGTCTGATTTTCGACTCCGTTTACAACAGTTACCTCGGAGTCGTCGTATATATCCGCGTCGTCGACGGCACGCTCCGCGAGGGCGATCTCATCCGCCTGATGAGCACGGGGGCAGAATTCGAGACTGTCGAAGTCGGCGTAATGGAGCCGTTCGGACTCAAAAGGACCGGCGCGCTGTACGCCGGTGAGGTCGGTTATCTCACCGCGTCGATCAAAAACGTCGCGGATACCCGTGTCGGCGATACGGTCACTCACGCCGGACGTCCCGCCGCAGAGCCGCTTCCCGGATTCAAGAACGTACAGTCGATGGTCTTCGCGGGCATTTATCCCGCCGACGGATCGAAATACAACGAGACGAAGGACGCGCTCGAAAAACTGCGTCTGAACGACGCCGCGTTCACGTTCGAACCGGAGACGAGTATCGCGCTGGGCTTCGGGTTCAGGTGCGGATTTCTCGGTCTTCTGCATATGGAGATCATCGAGGAACGGCTCGAGAGAGAATTCAATCTCGACCTTATAACGACCGCGCCGAGCGTTATTTACCGCATAAAGAAAAAGAACGGCGAGACCGTTTTCATCGACAACCCGACGAACTATCCGTCGCCGGACGAGATCGAGGAGGCGGCGGAGCCGGTCGTCAAAGCGTCGCTTATCACACCCGCCGAGTACGTCGGCGGGATCATGGATCTCTGTCAGGACAGGCGCGGCGTATTCATCGATATGAAATATCTCGACACGGAGAGGGTGGAGCTTCATTACCGCCTTCCGCTCAACGAGATCATCTACGACTTTTTCGACGCGCTCAAGAGCAGAAGCAAGGGATACGCGTCGCTCGACTACGAGCTCGACGGATACGAGCCGTCCTCGCTCGTCAAGATGGATTTCCTTCTGAACGGCGAGCAGGTCGACGCGCTGACGTTTATCGTCCACTCGGAGAAGGCGTACCCGCGCGCCCGCAAGATCGCGGAAAAACTCAAGGACAACATCCCCCGTCAGCTTTTCGAGGTGCCGATTCAGGCGGCGATCGGATCGAAGGTCATCGCCCGCGAGACGGTCAAGGCGCTCCGGAAGGACGTCCTCGCAAAGTGCTACGGCGGCGATATCACGAGAAAGAAAAAACTGCTTGAGAAGCAGAAGGAAGGCAAAAAGAAGATGCGCCAGCTCGGGAGCGTGCAGATATCGCCCGAGGCGTTCATGGCGGTACTCAAACTCGGCGACGAATGATAGCGAGATACGAAAGGCAGCGGAAGAGATGAAGATCGATCTTTACGACAAAAAAAGGCTCGGGATATACGTTCATGTCCCGTTCTGCATCTCGAAGTGCGCCTATTGCGATTTCAACTCGTTCGTTCCGAAAAGCGAGACCGTTATGACCGAATACGTCGACGCCGTGATCTCCCATATGGCTGATTACAGGGAGGCGGGACGCGGATACGTCGCCGATTCCGTCTATTTCGGCGGAGGCACGCCGACCGCCCTGCCTCAGAGAGAACTGAGACGGCTTTTATCCTCCGTTTCAAAAAACTTCGACGTTTCGAAAAAAGCGGAGTTCACCGTGGAGGTGAACCCCGGCACCGCCGACCTGTCTCTGTTCAAAATGATGAGACGGTGCGGCGTGAACAGGATCAGCATGGGACTCCAAAGCGCGGACAACCGCGAACTCGCCGCTCTTTCCCGCTGTCACACGCGGCAGGAGTTCGTCGATTCCTTCCGTCTTGCGCGGCAGGCGGGATTCGACAATATTTCGGTCGATCTGATGTTCGGGATCCCCGGACAGACGATGGCGTCTCTTCTGAAATCGCTTTCATTCGTGATGATGCTTGAACCCGAGCACGTCTCCCTTTACAATCTCAAGATCGAACCCGGGACTCCGTTTTACGAAAACAGGAACGAGCTCAGAGCGGTCCTGCCGTCCGAGGAGGTCGAATTCGAGATGTACCGCGCCGCGATCGATGCGCTTGAAAAGCGCGGATATCTTCAGTATGAGATCTCAAACTTCGCCCGTTTCGGTTACAGATGTCTTCACAATCTGAAATACTGGAACTGTGAGGAATACCTCGGATTCGGAGTATCCGCGCATTCGTATTTCAATTCCAACAGGTTCGCGTTCATCGACAGCGTAGACAGGTATATCGCCGCTGTGAAAGACAAAAACTCTCCGGTGACCGTCACCAAGGAGAGCGAGACGCTCGAGGCGAGGGAACGGATGGGCGAGTACATAATGCTTCGCTTCCGTCTGGCCGACGGTATAGGATCGGTCGATTTTGCGCGGCGCTTCGGCGTTTCGTTCGAATCTCTCTACGGGCGAAAGATCGAAAAATACGTAAAGGACGGATTCATTGAGAAGCGCGAGGGTTCTTACGCGCTCACACCCGCAGGAATGTTCGTTTCAAACTACATCCTGTCGGATATCCTCGAATTTGAGGATCTCGGCGCGGTGACGGGCAATATAACGTAAATAAAAAGGATCGCACGGATGTGCGATCCTTTTTCGGTCAGTAAGTCGGCGTGTCGAGCCGCCAGCCGTCCGCCGTTATTTTCATGGTCAGCTCGATTTCTTCCTTTTCGCCGGCGGCTGACGTCGAGGGAACCTTTATTTTCGCTTCCGTCCCGCGCTGCGAAACGACCGTTATACAATCAAGGTCGTATTCTCTCCCGAGAGGGAGTTTTTCTTCATCCGACACGATCCTTCCCGCAAGATATCCCTCCTCGGAATCAATATATCTTGCGAGCGAAACGAGTTGTTTTTCCGCTTGATCGCCCTCGCCTACGACGACGGTCACGCCGGAAAAGGCGTTTTCAAACAGTATTTCCGAATAGTCCTCCGTGAAGACGCGAAGCGTCGCTTTTTTTACGTCTTCGATCGACGAGTAGCCGCAATCCGGTTTCACCATGTAATAAGTCAGGTCGTCTCCGCTTTCCTCGTCCGGCGAGGGGGGAGAGAACGGGGGGAACAGATCCGCGTAGTCGTCCTCGTCGGCGAACGGTATGCCGTCGCCGAAATAGATCCGGTTTATTTCTTCCGACGCCGGGATCAGTTCCTTTGCGGCTGCGATGATCTCACCGTCTTCATACTTTTTTCCGCATGAGAAAAGGGATACGGATACGAGCGCGGAGAGCAGCAGGGCTGTGAGTGCGACCGCTTTTTTCATATCATCAACCTCTTGTTCCTATATACGAGTCGATCGCTTCGGCGAGAGCGGTAACGTATTTATCGCGCCATCCATCGTCGAAAATGAGCTTCGCGTCGTCCTCGTTCGTGGCGTACGCCATTTCGACGAGTACGGAAGGCATCTCCGTCCACTTCGTCACGATAAACGAATCGTTCCAAACGCATCCCTCGGTGCGGAGGCGCGTATCCGGAAACGCCGTTTTCAGCTTCGTTTCTATGAACGCGGTGAGCCTCGCCGAGGGTTCGGCGCAGCCGTTGTCTACGGTATAGTACAGTTCCGTGCCTCTGACGTAATCGGCGGAGGGGAGCGCGTTGATGTGGAGAGATATCATAAGCGCCACGGGATTGCGTCTGTGTATAACGTTCCCCCAGAGCGTTCTTTCATACGCGTCGAAGATATTGTTCTCGTTGAGGACGTCATCGCGGCTGAACATGCCGAGCTCGGCGACCGCCGCTCTTATCTCCGAGATGGAGGGGAAGGAGTCCTCGCCTCTGAGCATCACGGGCTCGTATCCCTTCTCGGCAAGCTTATTTGCGAGAAGCGACGCCATTTCGTACGTGATCTGACTCTCGTAAACGCCGTTGAGGAAATCCGACGTGCATCCGGGGTCGGCGAATCCGTGACCGGCGTCGATCAGCACTCTGTTCGATCCGAGATGCGCGTTGACGTCGTAATCGATCTCCGGAGGACCCGGAAGGGTGGCTTCTTCGCTGTCCGCCGTTTCGGTTTCCGTGTCGGACGGCTCTTCCGTCGCTGTCTCTTTTTCGGTCCGCGCTTCGGTTCCCGTTTCCGTCTGCGTTGCGGGAATCGTTTCCGAAGTTTCGGGCGCCGCCTCCGTACGCGATCCCGTATCGTCCGTCACCGAAAGGGTACACGAGAACAGTAAAAGCGCCGCGGTGACGATCAAAACAGATAAGAATGCTTTTTTCATTTCCGATTCCTTTCCCGAAGCCGGTATGTCAGGCTCCAATGAACAGTTTTACGTAAGAGAGATATTCGCGTACGATCGCCGGGAAGACGAACAGTTTATTCGTGTATCCGGAGGCGAGGAACCGCGACGCGACTCCTTCACGTTCGAGAAGATAACGGATCCTGGGGATATGAGTGTAAGTCGATACCGATACGAGATCGGTCTTGCCCGACGCCTCCGTAAGAGGAAGCGAATTTTTAACGTTCTCGACCGTGTTGAGCGAGCGGTCCTCGACGGTGATCCTTTCTTCTTCTATCCCCGCCTTAACGAGGTATTCCTTCATTGCTTCCGCTTCCGTTACGGGTTCGCCCGGCGACTGACCTCCCGATACGATCGCGACCGATCCCGGAGCCGATCTCAGCGCTTCAGCCGCCGCGTCAAGGCGGTCGGCGAGGGCGTCTGACGGCTCTCCCGTTTTTCTGACCGGTGCGCCGAAGACGAGGAAGACCGTGTCGGACGAATAGACGTCGCCGTCGCCTTTGCCGATCTCGGAGAAAAGACGAGCCGTCATCACGGAAAAAGAGACCGTAAAGAAGAGAAGAAGGACGCAAACGATACATTTCAAGACGGGATACGCTTTTTTGAGCAGCCGCCTCAACTGTTTTCTGAACAAAAACGGAAGTGAGGTGCCGAGGGTGACGAAGAACGCGGCAAAGTAACCGAGCGCTCCGTCCGGGTAAAAGATGATTTTTACGAGATAAATTGCGAAGCAAATAAAAGCGAAAGAACCGCATATCGCGTAAACAAAGGACAGAACCTTGTCGAAATTTTTGATATCTCATCACCTCTTACGGATAGATTTTATCACACTGCGGGGTGGAATGCAATAAAAAACGCGCTTGTTTCAAGCGCGTTTTTCGGTTTGGTCGGAAAGAATTATTTACCGAGAACGGCGGCGCCGATGATTCCGGCGTCATTGCCGAGTTCCGCGACGACGACCTCGGTCTGGGGGGTGCCTTCCTTGGTATACGTTTCCTTGTAGAATACCTTTTCACGAAGCGGCTTGAGAAGGTAATCGCCCTCGCCGCAGACTCCGCCGCCGATTGAGACGATCTCCGGCTGGAAGATGTTGATGATGTTGCCGAGACCGCAGGCGAGATAATCGATATATTCGTCGACGACTTCCGCGGCGACCTCGTCTCCCTGCTTCATCGCGGTGAACGCGGTGCGCGCGGAAACGGCGTTCAGATCGCCGCCGATCATCTCTTCCATGACCGTCTTTCTTCCGTCGCGTCTCGCGTCCTCGATGCGGTCTTTCGTGATGTTGACGAGGCCGGTAGCCGAGGAATATGCCTCCCAGCAGCCGCGTCTTCCGCACGAGCACTGTCTTCCGTCCTTTTTGATGACCATATGACCGAGTTCCGCGCCTGCGAAGTTGAAACCGGAATAAACTTCTCCGTTAAGAACTATACCTCCGCCGAGGCCCGTTCCGAGCGTGATCATGACGGAATACTTCGCGTTTTTTGCGACTCCGGCGATCGCTTCGGCTTTAGCCGCCGCGTTTGCGTCGTTTTCAATGTGTACGGGGATCCCGTCGAGGAGAGCGGAGAGATTTGCCGCGAGAGGATAGTCGAGAAACGGGATGTTGTTCGCGTAAACGACGACCCCGCGGTCGCTGTCGGCTGTACCGGGTGTCGCGACGCCCGCCCACGCCACTTCGGAGAGCGGTATCTCCGCGTCCGCGAGAAGCGATTTTGAAAGCGCCGCCATATCGGCGACGATAGCGTCCGCCCCTCTCTCCGGTGCGGTCGGGGTCTTGCCTTTCTTTATGATCCTGTTGTCCTCATCAACGATACCGACGGCGATGTTCGTGCCGCCGAGGTCAACTCCGATATAGTACATTTTTTCGTTCCTTTCGATTTTTCGCTTTGTTTTATGCCAATATTTATTATAAAAAACTCTTCGCCTTTTTGTCAATAGAAATCTCGACCGACGACTCACTTTTTTGCACGTCTCCCGTTGATGATTTCCTCCGACCGTTCCCGCCCTCATGCCGCGCCATACGAACCGGAACTCCCGCTTTCGCCCGGTTTCACGCGCGGGATACCTCCGTACGACGCGATTTTGCGGACGGCGACATTCGTTTTATGACGTTTTTTTCGTTTGTCCGATGCTAAAATCTTTTCCGAATACAAGACTGAAAGGGCTGAAAAGATGAAAAAACGTGAAGCGGACGTCGCCCGGGCGGACGGCGGGATTGAAAAAACAGAGAGGGGGAGAGTGCGCGCCGCAGTTCGCCCGCTTCTGATATCCGCGGTCGGAGCGGCGGTTGCCGGAGGAAGATTCCTTTTCGGTTCCGCTCCGTTCGGAGCGTCCCTGATCTGTGCGGTTTCAGGGCCCCTGTCCGTACCGGCGGCGTTTCTCGGAGTTGCGGCGGGGTGCATTTTTTCGGGGAACGCGGCGATTGACCTTCCGGTCTTTTTTTCTCTCTTTCTCGGCCGTCTCGCGATCTCGATAATTCTCGCGCGCGACGGGTCGGAGCCGAAAACTCCGCCGGGTGAAAAGCGCGGCGTCAAAAGCGGGACGCGTCGCCTCGGCGTATTACTTCAAAGCGCCGTTTCGATCCGGTACGACGAATCGGTCTACATCAGGATGGTCCTTTCATCCGCGGCGTCGCTCACGGGCGGCGTTCTCGCCGCCGCCGTGAGAGGCGGAGCGACGGGAGGATTTGTTTCTGCCGCCGCGTCCTCGGTTATCTCCCCGGCGCTCGTCTGGCTTGTCACCTCGTCACGCTACTGGGAAAAACTTTGCCCTGACGGAGGGTCCGGAACGCGCGACGCCATGCTTGAGGAGGCCGGGACGACAGCTTTATGCGCTTCGTTGGTTCTGGCGTTTTACGCGATAAGGATCCCCGTCGTCGATCTCGGAGTCGTTGCGGCGTTCGTCGTTACCGTGGTTTCGGTAAGAAAGAGCGGACCTCTTTACGGATTGCTCCGCGGTTTCGTATGCGGAGCGGTCATCTCCCCGAAAACCGCGGCGCTGATCGCTTTCTGCGCCTTGGTTTGCGGAGTTCTGACACGCGTTTCGGATACGGGGTCTGTTTTTTCGTCCGCGGCGGCGGGGATCGTGTGGGGATATCTTGAATCGGGACTTGATGTTCTCTCGGATACCGTGCCTGAGATGATAGTGTCGGTCGCCGTGCTTATGCCCGCGATCGCTTTCGGCCTTATCCCGTGCGCGGCGGAACGCCGAAGGGATGTGAAGAAACGGTTGACAAACGAACAGAAGACCGCCGGAGGACCTACGGAGAAAAAACTGACGGACCTTTCGCACGGTCTCAGGACCGTTTCAAAGGAACTTTACAGGATGTCGGAAGAAATGAGCGCTCCGTCCGCTTATGACGTTCGCGCGGTTTGCGGCGAAGTGTTCGACGAGGTGTGCGCCGATTGCGGTCTTTCCGGAGCCTGCCGGGGCGCGGAGCGCGGCGACGTTGATCGCGTAAAGGAAGAGATTGCGGGTCAGCTGATGCGGGACGGCAGAGCGAGCGCGTCGGCGGTATCGAGAACAATGGCAAAGAGATGTTACAATATCGACCGGATCATCGACGGAGTGAACGAAAAGTTTTCAAAAAAGATCTCAGAGGCGAAAATCTGGGACAGGACTCCGGTAATAGCTTCCGACTACGAGGCGGTGGCGGAGATGCTCAGAGATGCGGCGAGATACGACAGAGAAGAAGCGCGCGTCGACGAAAAACTCACGTCGCGTCTTGCTTCACTGCTTCCCGACGGAGGATTCTATGCGGACGGGGTGACGGTTTACGGAAAAAGAAGGATCAGAGCCGTTGCGACCGGAGTCAGGATCAATCAAACCGAACTCGGATCGGAACAGATAAGGGCTCTTTTCGGGGAGGCGTGCGGAATCGAATTCGGAGAGCCGTCGCTCAATATCTGCGGAGATGAAGTGAATATGGAGATCTTCCCGCTTCCGAAGATCTCCGCATCTCACGGCGGAGCCTCGTCTCCTGCGGGAGACACGCGCGCCGTCATCAGAGCGGGGAGCGTCAAGGACGCCGTTTGCGGAGACGTTATCAGAACGTTTGAAACGGATGACAAAAGACTCTACATGCTGATCTCCGACGGCATGGGAAGCGGAAAAGAGGCGTGCCTCACAGCGCGGATGTGCGCCTCTTTTCTGGACACGGTCCTCACGTCGGGCGCGGCGACCGCTACCGCGCTGAAAATGCTCAATTCCGTGATCCGGGCGCGCGGAACGGAGTGTTCCGCGACCGTCGATCTCGCGGAGATCGATCTGCTGACGGGCAAAGCGCGCTTTATCAAGAGCGGGGCGGCTCCGTCGTTTATCGTCAGGGACGGAAGACTTTTCCGCCTGCAGTCAAAGACGGCTCCGATCGGAATAATCCGCGCGCTCGACGCGGAGATGATATCGTTCGTCCTCGAACCGGGAGACGTAGTCGTGATGATCTCCGACGGGGTAACGCGCAGTTTTGAGGAAGCTCCATGGCTTTGCGATATGCTTTCCGACGCGGAGATCACGGAAGAGAGTCCCGGAGATCTCGCCGAACGGATAGTAAAAAGAGCGAAAGATGAGGGCTCGCGCGACGATGTAAGCGCGGGGATAGTGAAAATAAGATAGCAGCCGCCGGCTCCGGACGTTTTCCTCGGGTGAGGACGTCCGGAGCGTTTTTTCGGAAAAGGAGGCGCGGCACCCGAATATTGTAAATCATCCGTAAATGTGATAAAATATTCCTTACGGGCAAAACATTTCCCATTTTCCAACAGAATCGGTGAATATTTTGAAACGTAATCCGTTTTTCTTTATGTTATTCATTTTCGCCGCGGCGCTCACCGGGGTCTTGTCCGCGTTGCCCGCGCAGGGAGCGACGTCTGACTCGCCGTGCATTGTTTTGAGTTCAAACGAAAAAGCGCCTGTCGCCGTTCCGGGCGGTATCGCCGTTCTGCCTGACGATGCGTCGATCGCGGTGAGCGGGGACGCCGAAGGAGCCGAGCGGTCGGAAAACGGCGAAACCGTAACCGTAGTCCTGACGGGAGAGAAAACGGACGGTGAGAACGAGGCGCGGACTGTCAGAAAAGCGATGCTCTCCGTAACGGAGGATGCGGATCTTTCCGCTTTTGACGCGTTGTCGACGAACGTTCTTCTTTCTCCTCCGAAGGGTGAAACGCCCTTTTCGTGTACCCTGACGCTTTCACTGTATACGGACCGGGACATATTCCGGTTCAGGGCGGATCTTTTCCCGGGCGAGGTGAAAACCGTCGTTTTCGACCTCACTTCAATAAAAGATCGTTCATCCGTAAAGAGAATATCCGCGACTTTTGAATGGAACAACGTCGGGGAAGAGTCCGCGGAGATCATTTTTTCACGGTTTTACGGGACGGTGGGAGTAAAAACTCCGAACTCCTCCATGAGCTCTCTTTCGATCAGTTCGGGCACGGGTAAGTTGACCGCTTCGGACAGCTCTCTGACGCTCGCTCCCGCGGACGGCGTTTGCGATTTCACCGCGAGGATCGACCCCTCGGCGCTGCCCGAATCCGGAGAGGAAAAAGGGAAAGTTCCGATAAGATACGCCGCGCTGACGCTCACCGCCGACGGCGGCTCGGTTTCGGCGGAATTCAACGGGATGCGTGAATCGGACCGCGTACTCGCGGCCATCGCGCAGACGCGCCAGGTGTTCAAGGGTGAACATATTTATCTTTTCCGGTTCATATCGGATGATGCCGAGACCGTAAAGTTTGTTTTTCAGAGTCCCGACGGCGGAGAGATCATCGTCAGATCGCTTGAGTTTTTCACCGCGGGGTATCACGATCCGACGGTCGATTTCACGGGATGCGTCATCAGCGGCACTATAAAAGACGGCGTTCTTTCCGTAGAAGGCAAGCTCAAAAAGAACGCCGCGGTCGAACTTGTCGGGAAAAATCTCGTGCTCCTCACCGCTCCGGCGACGGGCGGAGAACCGGTCAGACTTGCAGAGAGCAGGGCGGGAACGGCCTTTTCGTTCTCGGTCCCGCTTTCATCTCTTCCGCGAGAGGGCAGGGAAAACTATTTCTGGGTCTCTGTTCTCGAAGACGACGGCGAAGTGCAGATAACGGAGAAGCATTTTCTGTTTACCGTTCCTCCCGCCGAGGGAAACGAATCGGTTTTCGGCCTTTACGGCGCTGAGCCCGCAGGGGTTTTTGAGGCGGGTATGAACAGGGCGGTCGTCGACGTTGAACTCGACCGACTGACCGGCGGAGGTCACGCCCTATCTTCCGGACTCGCGGCGATCAGAGATTCGGATACTTATTATCTCAACGAAGAATACGTCCGGATACTCGATGCAGAGATGGAGTTTTACAAGGCGTCGGGGATCGGTGTTTATCTGAGGTTTACGGTCGGCGACCCGGCTGCGTGGTTCCGGGAGGGGAAGGATCCCTCGGAAGACGATCCGAGGGGAATCGGACTTTACCTCGCTTTGACGTCGTTTTTCTGCGGAAGATACGGAAACATCTCCTCGATCGTCGTACCCGACGTGAGGGGAGGGGACACGATCGGTGAGGACGCGTCCCGCGCGGCTCTTCTCGCCCGCCTGACGTACGCCTCGGCGTCAGTCAACTACGAATCGTTCACCGTCACGATCCCGGTTGAGGGACTCGGGAACGGAGAAGACGGAGAGACGTTTGCCGCTCTCGTGGCGGAATCGCTTTATCAGATGGGAGAAATACCCTGGTCGATCCTTACGGTGACCGAAAAGAGCACTTTCGACGGTCTTGACGCGGTGATCGCGTCCTCAAGGGCTAACGGAACGTCCGCTCCGTCGTTTTCGGCGCTTATCCTGACGGCTGAGGGCAAGTCCGTCGAAGACGCCGCGCATGAGTTTCTCGATCTTTGCGTCTCTGGAAGAGAGGCGGGCTCGCGCGCCGTTATTCTTTCTGTTCCTTCCTTGTCGGGGGCGGGTCTGATCGATTATTCGATCCTCCGCGGAAAAGGAAAAGATCATGATGATCTGCCGCCGATGGAGGCGATCGATTATTCGGCTGTCGAACCGTTCGTTGCCTCAAGCGCGGTCCTGTGGGATTTCAAAGATTCTTATTCCACCGAGGGCTGGGTAGCGGGGAGCGGTATAGCTTCGTTCGGGACGGCGTTTTTTTCAGGAAGATCGGGGGCGCGGACCCTTCGTGCGACGCTTGACGCGGAATCGTCCCACGGGATCATTCTCAGATCTTTTCCCGAAACGGTCAACTTCTCTTTGTTTCCGCTCATCGAATTTGATTTATCGGTTTCATCCGACGACAGCGCGGTCATCACGTTCATGTTCGGTTCGGACGTGGGTGACGTCGAGTACGTTTTGGATTGTCCGCCCGGGACGGGTAAGGAGCGGATCGTCTGCGACCTTGACGGTCTGCCGGGAGACGGCGGGATAAACTGGTTCTCCGTGCTTATCCGTTCGGAAGGAACGGCGACGGTTGATATTTTTAAAATATCAGCGCACAGCAGAACGAAAACGGACGGGACCGTACGTATCGACGAAAAATCCTCGAACGGAGAAGGACCCGGAAGACCCTTCGACAGGAGGATCGTATACGTATCCGTCGCCGCGGGGATCATTATGATCCCGCTCGGGATCCATTTCTTCAGGTCTGACAGAGACGCGTCGTTTGAGAAAGCACGCAGACGCCGCGAACGGGAAAAATAAATACGGAAAAGGAAACGGTAACGACAATGAAAATGAAAAGGATTATTTCAATTATCACCGCGGTAATGATATCCGCGGCCGTTCTGGCGGGATGCTCGGATCGGGATCCCTCCGTACCGGACGGGATGAAACTCGCGTCAAACCCGGACCTCGCGACGTATACGTTTTTTGTGCCTGAAAGCTGGAGCGTGGATACGCAGAACGCGAGTACCCGCGCCTACTGTTCGGGAACCGACAGGTCGTTCATTATGGTAATGTCGGGAGACCTTCAGCATACTGACTCTACTGTCGACAGCTGGTGGGAGTCGGGTCTCGGCGAGCTTAAAGCTCTTTATGAGAATTTTGACCTTTCGGTATCGGGAGAGGATATAAAACTCGACGGAGTCGACGCGAAAAAATACGTCTATTCGGGCGATTTTGACGATACGTCTTTCAAGTATTCTCAGATAGCCGCGGTGAAGGGCGGAGTCATCTATATAATCACGTACGGCGCGACGGCGGACAAGTGGGACGGCCATCTCGACGAAGTGAACAAGATGATCGAAAACTTCAGATTCGGAAAATGATCCATTATCTTGACAACGCCGCCACGACCGAGGTCGGTGAAGAGGCGAGAGAAGCTCTCGCCGCAGCCGTGGAGGTTTACGGAAATCCGTCGTCGACCCACAAGGCCGGCGCCGAGGCGTCGCGTCTTCTTTCAAGGTGCCGTGAGACCGTCTCCGACGCGCTGGGCGTCAGACGGGGGTCGGGCGACGCGCTCGTTTTCACTGCGTCGGGAACGGAGGCCAACTGCACCGCCGTGATCGGTTCGTACAGATCGAAAAAAAGAAGAGGGGACGGATCCGAATGGGTGCTGATCGGGGACGGCGAACACCCCTCGGTCGCGCGCGCCGCCGCTTCCCTCGAGGCGGACGGATGCCGCGTCGTGAGGATACCGACGAAGGGAGGCACCCTGGACCCGATCTTCCTTGAGCGCACACTTTCGGAGTGCGCGGAATCAGGAGGAACGGTCGTACTCGCCGCGTTCATGCTCGTAAACAACGAGACCGGCGCCGTTTACGACGTCGCTTCGGCTTTCTCCGCCGTAAAAAGGCGTTTTCCGGACGCTGTAGCACACTGCGACGCGGTACAGGGATTCGGAAAAATAAGATTTACCCCGTATTCGCTCGGGGCAGACACTCTTTCGGTGAGCGCCCACAAGATCCACGCCCCGCGCGGAGCGGGGGCGCTTTTCGTCTCATCGGAGACGATTAAAAGAAAGAACATCTCGCCGATCCTCCCGGGCGGAGGTCAGGAGGGAGGTCTCAGATCCGGGACCGAGAACCTCATATCCATCGCGGCGTTCGCGGCGGCTTCGGAGGCGGCGAAAAACGGGTTTGAAAAGAATAAAGAGACCGTCGCGAAACTTCGGATGAGACTCGAAGAGGGGATATCCGCGCTCGCTTTATCGGGAGTCGGGGTCAAACGGCCCGCCGTTCCGTCGGACGCGATTATGAATCTGACTCTTCCGGGTATAAGAAGCGAAACGATGCTCAATTATCTGTCCGGCAGGGATATCTGCGTCTCCGCGGGGTCGGCGTGTTCCGCGTACTCGAAAAAGAAAAGCGACGCGCTTGCCGCTTTCGGTTCGACGGATGCGGAGATCGACTCGTCGATCCGCGTCAGTCTTTCTCACACGAATACGGAGGACGATATCGACGCGTTTATTTCGGCGCTGACCGACGGGGTCGGTATGCTGCGGCGCGGAGGACGAAGACGATGAACGGATTCCTTCCCACGACCCCGGAGGAGGTAAGAGAGAGAGGATACGACGTCCCGGATTTCGTCTACGTGAGCGGAGACGCGTACGTCGACCACTCGTCGTTCGGAGCGGCGATCATCACCCGCGTTCTCGAGGCGCACGGCTTTCTCTGCGCGGTCCTTGCTCAACCCGATTGGACGAGCGCCGAGGATTTCAAGCGTTTCGGAAGACCGCGTCTCGGCTTCCTCGTTTCTTCCGGGAACGTCGACTCAATGGTCGCCCAC
Organism: Clostridia bacterium; assembly: GCA_017518975.1. GTDB lineage: Bacteria > Bacillota > Clostridia > Oscillospirales > CAG-272 > RUG11130. The sequence continues at coordinate 25,143 of JAFWTH010000056.1, read as the reverse complement.
TTTTCCGTGACCGGGCACAGACGTGACCGGGATTACTATTCTCCGGGCGGAAAACCGGGCAAAAGGCCCGACAGAGCGGTCATAGTCTACTGCAACAGGATAAGGGAGGCGTACGGCGACGTTCCGATCCTCATCGGAGGACTCGAGGCGTCGCTCAGAAGATGCGCCCACTATGATTATTGGAGCGATAAGGTCAGACGCGGGATCCTTCTCGATTCTCGCGCGGACGTTCTTATGTACGGAATGGGTGAGCGCTCCGTCGTTCGCCTCGCCGAACTTCTGGACCGCGGAGTCCCGGTAGGCAAGATCCGCGACGTACGCGGAACGGCTTACGTATGCCGACGCAAAGACAGGATCTTTTTCGATCCCGCGGAGGGATATTCGCCGTCGGGAGAGCCCGTCGGATACGATTTTGAAAAGCTGTCCTCCGATAAAGAAACTTACGCCCGCGCTTTCAAAGTTCAGTACGATAATAACGATCATATCACGGGTAAGGCGGTAGTCGAATATTACGGTGACAGGATGCTCGTCGTGAATCCTCCTCAGCCTCCGCTCGGGACGAAGGAACTCGACGAGGTCTACGCGCTTCCGTACGTCGGCGACGCACATCCGTCGTACGGCGCGGAGGGCGGCGTTCCGGCGATCGAAGAGGTGAGGTTTTCGGTCACGCATAACAGAGGATGCTTCGGCGCGTGTTCTTTCTGCGCCATCGCATATCATCAGGGGCGCGTCGTAACGTCCCGGAGTATTCCGTCCGTGATCGCAGAGATAGAAAAACTCGCCGCAAGACCCGATTTCAAAGGATATATCCACGATATCGGGGGTCCCACCGCAAACTTCAGGCACCCGTCGTGCAAAAAGCAGCTGACGGAGGGTATGTGCCGCGGAAGAAGATGTCTTACGCCGACTCCCTGCCCGAATCTCGACGCGGATCACTCCGAGTACGTCGAACTGCTCGCTTCAGCGGAAAAAGTACCGGGCGTTAAAAAAGTATTCGTCCGCTCGGGCGTGCGGTACGATTACGCAATGTGTGACAAGAGCGGCGCATTTATCGAAAAACTGGTGAGAGATCACGTTTCAGGACAGCTGCGCGTCGCGCCGGAGCATTGCAGCAATCGCGTGCTTGCCGCTATGGGAAAACCCAAGATCGACTCGTTCAACGCTTTTTCCGAGGTTTTTTACTCGATATCCGAAAAGGCGGGCAAAGAACAGTATCTTGTCCCGTATCTAATGTCCAGCCACCCGGGGAGCACGATGGACGACGCCGTCTCTCTCGCGCTTTATCTGAAGGAACACGGGCTCGATCCGGATCAGGTTCAGGATTTTTATCCAACTCCCGGAACGGTTTCGACGGTGATGTTTTATACCGGGATCGACCCGCTTTCAGGGAAGAAGATATACGTTCCGACCGACCGGCGCGAAAAGAACGTCCAGAGGGCGCTTCTGCAGTGGAGACGTCCGGAAAATGCGGCGAAAGTGAGAGAAGCCGCGGACTACTGCTCCGAGAACGGGAAGGGACGGCTCGACGATCTGCTCGGAGGGAAAACGAGAACCAAGCACGCCGTGAACCGCGGGGGGCGCCCCAAAAAAGGCGGAGGGCAAAGGCGCAAACGCCGATAATCACAGCTTTTACCGGGTAACGGATCATTAGGGATCTCCGACCACTTGATTTTTTACGGGAAAATATGTATAATAACTGTGTATAGTCTGTTTTTGACAATTTCCGTCCGTTCGTCCCGAAGAGAGCCGACGGACGTGAGCCGCGCTGCGGCGGATAGGAGACCGGAATGAAAAAAACCGCGATAATATTGCTGTGCGCAGTGATCCTCGTGATTCCGACCGTGATCGCGATAGTTAACTATTCACACGTCAAATACGCTCCCGCAGGGGAAAAAGACGTGACGAGGGTCGTCATCGAGGACGTGGACGGCGTCGTCACTACGTATGACAGGGAGGAGTCGGAGCAGCGCACGGACGAGGTGATCGCATTGTTTTTCCGACTTAACTCAAACAAGACGGAAATCGTTGCCGTCCCGGATACGGTCCTTCAGGATAAGCCGTATCTTGTTACGATCTCGACTAAAGTCAAAAGCGAGGAATACAGATACTATTTCTCTATGGACCCGAACCTTTGCTATCTCTTCGGGCCCGACGGGAAGAGTTATCAGATCGGTGCGAACGAAGCCGCCGAATTCCTTTCATCCGACCTTTCGAGCAGTTTTTACGATAATTCCACTCTCCCGAAGCTGATGCTTTCCGGCGTATACGAGGTCGCTCCGCGCGAGGCGTCGTGGACCTACAAGAATTTTCGCGGAGACTCTATAGTATCCGATTTGACCGGCGTCGTATCCTCCGCTGAACAGAATTTTACCGAAGACGTGATATTTTCTCTGACCTATGAAACGGAACCCGACTATTTCGGTATAAAAGTCACCGATTCGAGCGGAGACGTGATCTTTGACGATCAGAAATCCAATCTCGGGTCGTTTACCGTCGACTCGGAAAAGACTGTCTACGTCGAGGTTACTTCAAAATGGTATGAGGATGAAAGCCGTTCGTTTTCCGGCGAGGCGTCATATGTGTTCGGCGCGCAGCTGTCTCCCGCGCCTGCTTTCCGCATTTCCGCCGACTCGGTCGTCCGCGGCGGTTTCCTGACGGTTTCCGGCAAAAACGTTGCCGATCCTGCCTCTGTTACTTTCTCGATTGATCCCTCTGCTGATTTTTACACTTCGGGCCAGTTTAAACTTAATTTTTTCAAGGACGGAGATCTGGTCAAGGCGATCATTCCGATCCATACGAGTCTTGAAGCGGGCGAACACCGGATCACCTTCACCGCTTCCGGAGCGGAACAGTCCGCGCTCATCAACATAACCGACCCCGGGTATCCCGACTCGGGAATGGACGTTACGGCTGAAAAAGCGGACGAGTGTCTGTCCGAAGCCGCGAAAACGGAATTTGAGAATATGGTAGCAGATATTGTGAAGACCGATTCACCCGAAGTGCTGCTTGACGGATACTTCCTATCGGGCGGCGAGCAGTATACGAGCTGGGTCATCAGAAGTTTCGGAAGCCGCGTTCTTGTTAACGGCGGGGAGAAATATTCGTTCATTAACAACGGCGTCGACGTTCAGTACGGTTGGGCTGCCGACGTTTCCGCGCTCAACAAAGGTAAAGTCGTTTACACGGGTGAGACGGCCTTCACCGGGAAGATCGTCGTTATAGAGCACGGATACGGGGTCAGAACGTGGTACTGGAATCTCGGAGATATCTCCGTCTCTGTCGGCGATATCCTTGAACAGGGAGACACGGTCGGTCACGCCGGATCGACGGGTCTTACCGATATGATCTACGGGGGCGTCCACCTTGCCATGTCGGCAGGAGGGGTTTTTGTCAATCCGTCCGTCACGTGGTCGGGAGGCGTCACGTTCCCCGAGTTCGGTTGATAATCTGCCGGTTTTCTGAAATAATTTAAGATTTTCTATTGCAAAGCCTTTACCTTTATGGTATAATCCTACTTACGGGTTTTTTCGGGACCCGGAATAAATCGTACTATTCGATCACACAAATATATTCGGAGGCACTTCACCCATGGAACTTGTAATAGGTATCATTCTCATCGTAGCGGCGCTGTTTTTGATCATCGCCGTCCTTATGCAGCACGGGAAAGATCACAATCTGTCAGGTACGATCGCCGGAGCGTCCGAGTCTTTCTTCGGAAAGTCCAAGTCGACCACGCTCGACAAGAAGCTTTCGGTCCTTACCTCGGTCGTCGCGGTCGTTTTTGTCATTCTCGTTCTCGTAATGTATCTCGGTCAGGGCGGAGGCGATGCGAGCCCCGCAGAGACTGCGCCTGCAACTACCGAGAGCGCGGAAGTTCCGGCTGACACCGCGGACGCAGCGACCGGCACCGAAACTGCCGGCGAACCGACGGATACCGCGGAACCGACGGAATCGGGAACCGAATCCGCCGAGGCGACGGATACCGGTAACTGAGACGGTTTCTGATAAAAGCATATGGATTACGGTGAGGGCACCCGCGGTCACGTGGCTGCCCTTTATCTTTGTTTCGATGACGTGAAATGAAAGGAAGAAAATGAAAAGAAAAAGAGGAAAAAAAGAAAAATACGGAAACAGAGGCGCAAAAAAAAGGACCGTTCGGGGCGGTGTCAGATCGCTCGCGTCTGACCGCAGGAAGCCGAAGACTTCCGGGCGAGGAAAAAAGGACCCGCAGATAGTCCGGGGCGTTTTTGATTACAGCGGGGACGGATACGGGTTCTGCCGGGTTGAATCGTCCTGCGGTGAAAACGCACCCGCGTCCGGTACGGTCGACGTTTTCATTCCGCCTGACGCAACGGCGGGCGCCATGACGGGTGACCGCGTTGAGGTCGCGATCCGCAGAGCTGACGGCGGCAGAGCGGAGGGCGAGGTCGTGTCTTTCGCCGGTCGTGAGAACAGATCTGCCGTCGGGACCGTCGTGCCGGTAGGGGCGCGTTTCTATATCAAGCCCAAAAACACTAAGCTCAGGATCTCGTTCCGGATCGAGGGAGGGATCCCGTTTGACGCGGGTGACCTCGTAACCGTAGTTCCCGCCGGGGAAAAAGAGTTTTTTGAAAGGTCGTCCCGCCGCGCGGACGAATACGATCCCCTGACTCTGAAAAGGGAAGCTCCGCTCCCGTGTGTTGTTACAAAGAACTACGGCAAAGCGGAAGAGATGCACGCAAATTACGACGCCGTTCTCGACGCGTCGGGTATACCGACCGTTTTCTCGCGTGAGGCGTTGAATGAGGCCGAAAAGATCTCCGGCGAACCCGTCGTCCCCGAGGGGAGGACCGACCTCAGGGACGAGCTGATCTTTACGCTCGACGGCGCGGGCGCGAAAGATCTTGACGACGCCGTTTCATTGAGAAAGATAGACGGGGGATACGAACTCGGAGTCCACATTGCCGATGTGTCTCACTACGTCGCGGAGGGCGGAGCGATAGACCGCGAGGCGAGGGACAGAGGGACTTCCGTATATTTCACGGACAAGGTCGTCCCGATGCTTCCGGTCGCTCTGTCGAACGGATGCTGCTCTCTCTCGGAAAACGAGGACCGGTATACGCTTTCCGTCGCCGTAACGCTCGACGAAGAAGGGAAAATGAAAAAAGCGTCACTTTTCCCGTCGGTCATAAGGTCGTCGATCCGGGGCGTATACTCCGAGGCGAACGACGTGCTTGAATCTGGTACCGCATCCCCGTTTTATGAGAAGTACTCTTCCGTTTCGGATACGCTCTCTCTGATGTGGGAACTTGCCGTCAAGCTGAAGAAGAAGAGAACCGAGAACGGGGCTGTCGAGTTGGCTGAAGACGAAGCGGCGATCGTACTGGGAGAGGACGGAACGCCCGTCGACGTTGTACGGACGGAGCGCGGGAAAACGGAGCGGATCATCGAGCAGTTTATGCTCGAGGCGAATATCGCAGCGGCTCTGATAGGGACCGAAAACGCTCTCCCGTTCGTTTATCGCGTCCATGAGGAACCGTCGGAAGAGAAACTCCGCGATCTCGCTTCCGCGCTCACCGTTATCGGCGTTGATCCGCACGGGGTAGACAGAGTCCCCGCCCGTTCCTCGTACGGGCCGATCGCACAGATTCTGAAAGACGCGGAGGAGTTGGGGCAGGGCGTGTACGACACCGTTTCCGGGATCGTTCTGCGCTCGATGATGAAGGCGAAATACTCCCCCGCTCCGGGTCGTCATTTCGGTATCGGAGCGGATCTGTACTGCCACTTTACGTCGCCGATCAGGAGATATCCGGATCTCTTTATCCACAGAGAACTTTCCGCTGCCGCGAGGGATGCCGGCGGGACGCTTTGCGTCTCATTCCCGTTTGAAAAAAAGGCAGACGCGTCCGTCCGTACGAAAAAATCGGTCGACGCAGCGGCGGTCAGCTCCGACCGCGAAATACGCGCAGTCGACGCCGAACGGCAGATAGAAGCGCTCTTTATCGCGGAGTATATGAGGGGTATGATCGGGGAGGTATTTGACGCCGTCATCTTCTCCGCGACCCCGTACGGACTGTTCGTCCGTCTTCCGAATACTGCGGAGGGACTCGTCCCGATGGCGGAGTTCCCGGATGGGACGGAGGCGAAAAACGGAGCGGAGATCGTCGCGGGCGATAAAAGATACGCGATAGGAGACGCACTCAGGGTCCGCCTCGAGGGGGCTGACGTTACGAACGGGAAACTCTCTTTCGCGCTCGTACGCTGAGAATGCAATCCGTATTGACAAAGAACGCCCGATATATTACAATATATAGAATGTGATTATCTCCGTAACGCGCGGAGAAAGGAAGGGACTATGGACGAAAAAAGACTTGCCGAACTCAGTGAAATAAGCAGAAAAATTCGGGTCGGTATCATCGACGCCGTGTATTCCGCTTCTTCGGGTCATCCGGGCGGATCGCTTTCGATCGCGGACCTTTTGACCTATCTGTATTTTGAAAAAATGAATATCGATCCGAAAAACCCCGACGACCCGGACCGCGACAGACTCGTTTTGTCGAAGGGTCATTGCGCCCCCGGTCTGTATTCGGCTCTCGCTCACAGAGGGTATTTCCCTGTCGAGGATCTCAAGACGTTTCGCAAAACATCGAGCTACCTCCAGGGTCACCCGGATATGAAGCATACCCCCGGAGTCGATATGTCGTCCGGTTCTCTCGGACAGGGCACGTCCGTTTCATGCGGAATGGCGCTCAGTTGTCTTAAAGACGGAAAGAAGAACAGGATCTACGCGATCCTCGGCGACGGAGAGACCGAAGAGGGACAGGTCTGGGAGGCGGCGATGTTCGCGTCTCACTATCACCTTTCCAACCTCACGTGGATCGTCGACCTGAACGGGCTTCAGATCGACGGGCCGATCGCCGAGGTCATGAATCCCGCTCCTCACGAAGACAAATTCCGCGCGTTCGGTTGGAACGTTGTCCACGCGGACGCCCACGATTTCAATTCTCTTGAAAAGGCGTTTTCCGAAGTCGTCGCTTCCGATCGCCCCGGCGTCATAATCCAGCACAGCGTCAAGGGCAAGGGAGTATCCTTTATGGAGAACAACGTCGCATGGCACGGCGCCGCGCCGAACGCGGAACAGTACGAGATCGCGATGCGCGATCTCGGCGAACGCTGACGGACCGTGGAGCGATTCCCCAGAACGACAGTCGGAGGGATCAGCCTTCCGCGCCTTCTGATCGGGACCAATTGGTTTCTCGGCTGGAGCCACCGCGGAGCGGCGGCGGACGCCGCGATCCGCGAGAGGTTTCCCGAGCCCGAAGATTTTTACCCCGTGATATCCGTCTTTCTCGACGCGGGAGTCGACGCGCTGATGGCTCCGATATCGACGACGCCGATAATGGAGCGCGCGCTTGACTACGCCGAACAGAAATCGGGCAAAAAGATCATCCGGATCGACACCCCCGGAGTTAACGTTGAGGATACCCCGGAGGGACGGCGCGACGCGGAGGCGGCCATAAAGCACAGCGCCGCGGTGGGCAGCGACTTTTGCCTGCTTCATCACACCTGCGTCGAAAAGCTTCTTGACAAGGGTTCCGAGTCGATTCCGCGCCTTCCCGATTATCTCTCGATGATCCGCGACGCGGGGATGATCCCCGGCCTTTCCGCGCATATGCCGGAAACGGTCGTCTATTCCGACAGGTGCGGATACGACGTCGAGACTTACATACAGATATTCAACTGTATGGGTTTCCTCATGCAGGTCGAGGTGGAGAGCGTCGCCCGTATAATACACGAAGCGAAGAAACCCGTTATGACGATCAAGCCCCTCGCCGCAGGCAGAACGACTCCGTACGTAGGACTGACGTTCAGCTTCAGCGCGATAAGGGATTGCGATATGGTCGCGATAGGCACGTCGTCTCCGCTCGAGGCGGCTGAGGATATCGAGATCGCATCTGCGGTGATCGAAGGACGGTTCCCCGATCTCGAGGCGAGAAGTTCGCCTTATAAACAGAGAATATTAGGTCACTGAGAATAACGAAAGGATCAAATAAAAATGGCTGACAAGATTGCGACACGTGAGGCGTACGGAAAAGCGCTGGAGGAATTCGGCGCGGTTTATCCCGATCTCGTGGTGCTCGACGCGGACCTTGCCGCGGCGACGAAGACCGGCATCTTCAAAAAAGCGTATCCCGACAGATTTTTCGATTGCGGGATCGCGGAAAACAATATGATAGGAGTGGCGGTCGGCCTTTCCCTTACGGGCAAGATCCCGTTCGCTTCCTCATTTGCGATGTTCGCGGCGGGACGCTCCTTCGAACAAGTCAGAAATTCCGTGGGTTACCCTCACTGCAACGTCAAGATCGGCGCGACCCACGCCGGTATCACCGTCGGAGAAGACGGCGCGACCCACCAGTGCTGCGAGGATATCGCCCTTATGAGGACGATCCCCGGGATGGTCATAATCAATCCCGCCGACGGAGTCGAGGCGCGCCTCGCCGTCAAGGCGGCTATCGAGTACAAAGGACCCGTCTACCTCCGCTTCGGCAGAATGGCGGTCCCGTACGTTTACGGAGAAGATTACAAGTTCGAGATCGGCAAGGCGTCCGTCCTCGCGGACGGCGACGACGTAGCGATCATGGCGACCGGTATCGAGGTCGAGCAGGCGCTCGCCGCTAAAGAACTTCTTGCCGCTGAGGGCGTCTCCGCGGCCGTAGTGAATATCTCGACGATCAAGCCGCTTGACTGCGAGACCGTCACGGCGATGGCAAAGAAATGCGGCGCGGTCGTTACGTGCGAGGAGCACACCGTTATCGGCGGACTCGGCGCGGCCGTCTGTGAGACTCTCGCCGAAACGTGTCCCGTCCCCGTCCTCAGAGTAGGCGTCGACGACGTTTTCGGGCGTTCCGGACCCGCGAAAGAACTTGTATCTTATTTCGGGCTCGACGCGGCGGCGATAGCCGAAAAGGCCAGAGCCGCGATCGACCTCAAATAATAACAGGAGACAGAGCGATGGACGAACCTCCCCGATCGTGCCTTCCGATCAAGCGCACGGTCATTGACGAAAACCTTTTCGAAGATATAAAAGAACTTCCGGACAGATTCTTTTGCGCTCAGCGGGGCGAGATACGTCTTCGCCTTTGACGGAGGGGCTGTGCCGGGATCCTATCATATCTATTGAACGAAAAGGAGTGAATCACACTTTATTATGGAGTCAAAAGACGTTATTACAATCTTCGTAATGGCGCTGCTCATTCTGATGTCCTCATATTTTTCCGCGACCGAGACCGCGTTTTCATCTCTCAACAAAGCGAGACTCAAAGCGCTTGCAGAGAAGGGCAATAAGCGCGCCGGACGCACGCTCGAACTGTCGGAAAAATACGACAGGCTTCTGTCGACGATCCTCATAGGGAACAACATCGTCAATATCGCTCTGACGGCGATAGCGACCGTGTTTTTCATCAATATCCTGAAAAGCGACGTGACGGGCTCGACTGTCGCGACCGTAGCGGTCACGGTTCTCGTGCTGATTTTCGGAGAGATCTCTCCGAAGACGCTCGCCAAGGAGTCGCCGGAGCGTTTCGCGATGTTCTCGACGCCTCTTATCCGCTTTTTCATCTTTATTCTGACCCCGTTTTCATTCGTTTTCTCACTTTGGCAGAAGTTTCTTCTGAAGATTTTCAAGGTCAAAGACGACAGAAAGATGACGCCCGATGAGCTTCTCGTTCTTGTAGACGAGGTCGAGGAGGGCGGGATGATCGACGCCGATGAGAGCGAGCTTCTCCGTTCTGCGATAGAATTCAACGAGCAGGAGGCTGTCGATATCCTTACTCCCCGCGTCGACGTCGAGGGTGTTTCGGAGGACTCGAAGAAAGAAGATATCGCCCGCGTGTTTACCGACACGGGGTTTTCGCGTCTGCCCGTCTACAGGGATTCCATCGATAATATTATCGGGGTAGTTCATCAGAAGGACTTTTACGACGGACCTAAGATCACTGCAAAATCGCTTCGCGAAATAATGAAGCCGCCCGTTTTCGTCACTCCAACGATGAAGATAAGCGACATACTCAAAATGCTTCAGCAGCAAAAAGCGCATATCGCCGTCGTTACCGACGAATTCGGCGGAACGCTCGGCATTGTGACGATGGAGGATATACTTGAAGAGCTCGTCGGAGAGATCTGGGACGAGCACGACGAAGTCATCGAAGAATTTACGAAACTCGACGACGGATCGTTCAGGATCAACTGCAACGCCGACCTTGACGAGATGTTCGAGTATTTCGATCTCGACGCGGAAGAGGATTCCGGTTCCGTAGGCGGATGGGTCCTCGATCAGATAGGGAAGATCCCCGACGTCGGAGACTCGTTCGATTACGGGAATCTTCACGTTACCGTTGCCGAGACGGACAATCAGCGCGTCGTCGCGATAAACGTGACCGTCTCGCCCGAAGAGGACGAAGAGGAAGAAAAGAACGAACAGGAAGAGCCGGTCGAAAAAACCGAAGAATAACAGAAAACCGGACGGCCGTATCGGACGTCCGGTTATTGTTTGAGTTCAAGGAGTGATGAAAAAGTGGGCAGCGTGATAGTTCATCCGATCCCGCCCGTATTTGATGAGAATTCACGGATCTTGATTCTCGGGAGCTTTCCTTCGGTCAGATCGCGTGAAGCGCATTTCTTTTACGGGCATCCGCAAAATCGTTTCTGGCGGGTTCTGTCCTCCGTTCTCGGCGAGCGTACCCCGGGGACGGTCGAAGAGAAGAAATCGCTCCTTCTCCGCAACGGGATCGCACTTTGGGACGTTCTCGGATCGTGCGAGATCGAAGGTTCGTCAGATGCGAGCATAAAAAACGCGGTGCCTAACGATCTTTCGGTTATTCTGGGTTCCGCGAACATCGGAGCAATCTTTACAAACGGCGGGGCCGCGTATAAGTACTATAAAAAATTCGCTTTTCCCGCGACCGGAAGGGATGCGATCCCGCTTCCGTCGACGAGCCCCGCGAACGCGGCGTGGAGTACGGAAAAACTGACGCGCGAATGGGAAAAGATCATACGGGGACTGCGCTGACAGCGTCGGTTCCCGCGTTTTATTCGTTTAACGGGAGCGTTCCCGGGCGTCTTTAAGGATCTTTTCGCGTCCCGCGAGGATCGCGCAGATATATTATTTTTTCGGGACTTTACCGGAAGACATATATTGTGGTATAATATAAACTGTAGAACTATATATACTTTTAACATTTGGAGATATTTCGATGGCGAGATACAGAAGAGACAGGGTAAACGAATCGGTTAAAGAGGAGACGTCGCTTATATTGCGTGACGTAAAGGATCCGAGAGTCGCGGGTAAGATGATCAGCGTCACGTCCGCCGATGTGTCGGGAGATCTCAAATTTGCCAAAATATACTATTCCGTTCTTGAGGAACACGATCCGCGCGAGGTCGCTGCAGGACTGAAGGGGGCGACGGGGTATATCAGAAAACGGCTTGCCGAAACTCTCAACCTCAGGATAACCCCGGAACTCTCTTTTATTGAGGACAGCGGTGTGAAGCACGGGGCGGATATCGCCGCGATCCTGCGCGATATAGGCTCTCGGGGAAGCGGAGAAGGAGAGGAAAAATGAACGCCTCGTTTGAAAAAATGACGGTCGGCGAAGTCGTCGACGCCATCGCGTCTGCCGGATCTCTCGCCGTGCTCTGCCACACGAATCCGGACGGCGACACCGTGGGCTCTGCGTCCGCGCTCGCACTCATCGCGCGCGGCGCCGGCGTTCGTTCTGAGGTGATCCTGCCGGATGGCCGCAGGAGCGACTTCGTTTCCTGCTGCCTCCCGAGGGCGCTGAAGTCGGAGCGAAGGGGACGGACGGTTTCGAACTCGTCTGCGCCGTCGACGTTGCGTCGCCCGCGCAGCTCGGATCGCTCGGGGAACTCATCCCCCGTATCGGTTTTATGATCGACCACCACGGAATGGGCGAACCGTTCTCAAAGAATCTCGTCGATCCCGAGGCGTCGGCCGCGGGAGAGGTCGTTTACCGCGTATATGAGGAAGCTGTAAAAAAAGGCGTTATTTCCCGCGATCCGGAGATCGCCCGCCGCATCTACGGCGCGATCCTTTCGGATACCGGTTCTTTCGCGTTCGCAAACGTAACGCCCTGTACCCACCGGATTGCCGCGTCGCTTCTTGAAGAGATCGCAGCGGACGCGGACGGTATTCAGGCGGACGAGATAAACAGACTCCTGTTCGGCAGAGCGACGGAGGGCGAACTCCGCGCAAAAATGCTGACGGTCAAAAATCTCAGGACTTTCGCGGACGGCGCGATCGCAGCGTCGTATATCACGGCCGCAGAGTTCGCGGAGAACGGGATCTCCGAGCTTGACGCAGGAGGAACGGTCGACGTGCCGAGAATGCTTATCGGAGCGAAAGCAGCGTTCGTCGTGAGGCAGTCGATGCACGATCCGCGCGAGTTCAGAGTTTCGTCAAGATCGAATGACGATTTCGACGTTTCCGCGGTCTGCGCTCTTTTCGGAGGCGGAGGACACCGCCGCGCAGCGGGCTGCAATGTTTACGCAGATTCTCCGGAGGATGCGTTCGATCAGGTCGCTTCGGCGTTCGAAAAAAAGTATTCGGAAAAGAATTCATGAGCAGAAAAAAGAAACCGGATACCGTCAGCGGTATCCTCATCATAAACAAGCACGCGGGCGTCACGTCCCACCGTATCGTTTCAGCGATGCGTAAGTTATACGATACCCCGCGCGTCGGTCACACCGGCACGCTCGACCCGATGGCGACGGGCGTCCTTCCGATTCTGCTGGGACGTGCCGTCAAAGCGTCCGAGTACGTAATGGCGGACGAAAAAGAGTACATCGCGGGCCTGAGGCTCGGGATCGCCACGGACACGCAGGACGTGACCGGCGAGACGGTATTCACTTCCGACCGTATACCGGACGATGACGAAGTCGTGCATACCGCAGAATCGTTTGTCGGCGAATACGATCAGATACCGCCGATGTATTCGGCGATCAAGATGGGCGGAGAAAAGCTTCTCGATATCGCAAGACGCGGAGAAACGGTGGAGCGCAAGCCGCGCCGCGTCATGATTAAGGTTTGTGAGGCGAAAAAGGAGGAAGACGGATCTTTTTCGCTCCGCGTTGTCTGTTCCAAAGGCACGTACGTCAGAACGCTGTGCGACGACATAGGCAAAAAACTCGGCTGCGGAGCTGCAATGGCGTCTTTAGTAAGAGTAAGGAGCGGTCCATTCACCCTTGAGGGTTCCCGAACCGTGGAAGAGATAGAGAATATGACTCTTGAAGAAAGGATCGCCGCTGTCACGCCGACCGCCGCGCTTTTCTCGGATCTGCCCGAGATCATTCCGGGCCCGCGCCTTACGAAACTGTTTGCCTGCGGTTCTGCGATACCGCAGAAATGGATACGCACGTCGTTCTCCGAGGGCGAACTCGTCAGAGTCACGGAAGGCGGGATCCTGATCGGGCTCGGAAGAGTCGTTCCCGGGGACGGTGGAAGCGTTATCCGTTCGGAAAAACTTTTCGATCTCAGTCTCGTTCCTCCCGAGGGATCATCAGAAAGAGAGAAAAAACATGGAGAACATCAAGATACTTCACACGGGTGATATCCACCTCGACAGTCCGTTTTCCGGCCTTGACAGTCTTCGTTCGGAGGTCAGGCGGAACGAACTTCGGGGCGCTTTCACGTCGCTGATGACTTACGCCCGGACGGAAAACGCAGATCTGCTCCTGATCACGGGCGATATGTTTGACGTGGGATTTGCGACGCGTGAGACGATCTCTCTTATCATCAGAGAGATATCAAAGCTGAAATGCCCTGTCGTCATCAGCCCGGGAAATCACGACTGCGCCGGAGAGGGGAGCGTGTGGAAGAGAAACGTTTTTCCCGAAAACACTTACATATTCACCTCGGAGGAACTGTCGTCCTTTGAGTTTCCGGAAATCGGGGTCAGAGTATACGGATGGGGATTTGAAAAAACCGCCATGAGGACCAACCCCCTCGCCGGAAAACGGGCGGAAAAGGACGGATTTGTCAACGTACTGTCGGCACATTGCGATCTCACCTCGCCGATCTCCTCGTCGTGTCCGCTTACCGCGAAGGATATTCTCGCGTTCGGAGCGGACTACTCCGCTCTCGGTCACATTCACAATCCGGATTCTCTCTCTCTTCCGCGGGGGATCGTATACTGCGGCTGTCTCGAGGGCAGATCATATGACGAGACGGGTCCGAAAGGAGCGGTCGTCTGCGAGATCGGCAGACGGAGCGCACCCGGAGAGGAAGTCCCCGTAAAGTATTCGAGAGTCCGTTTTTCAAAAAGACGGTATGAATCGCGTCTCCTTGCCGTTGACGGGATCGCAGACGGAGAGGAGCTCAAAGAGAAAGTATCCGCGTTTATTTCAGAGCGGAAGTTCGGAGACGACACGCTTCTTCGTTTGACGCTGACAGGGCGTGTCCGCGAGGATCTGACGATAGATACGGATTCGCTTTCAAATCTCAAAGACCGACTCTATGCGCTCGATATTCGCGATGAGACGACGCCCGACTGGAACGCGTCGTCACTTTCGGCGGACCCGACCGTGCGGGGCGAGTTTTACAGGGTTATCGAACCGCTTCTCACGTCGCCCGAGCCCGAGAAGAGGAAGATCGCATCCATGGCGCTGCGATACGGGCTTGCCGCTCTCGCGGGCGAACCGGTCGCGGACGCGCTTCCCGCGTGGTACGGAAAGGAGTGACCGGTCAATGTACGTGAAAGAGATACGCATTTCGTCTTTCGGGACGATTACGGATTTTGTCGCGGTCCCCTCCCGCGGGCTCAACGTTATAAGCGGGCCGAACGAATCGGGCAAGACGTCGATTGCCATGTTCATAAAATTCATGCTCTACGGTATGCCCGCGACACGCGGACCCGCGGCGATCGAGAGAAAGAAATACGTCAATTGGAAAACGGGCGAGGCATCGGGCGCTCTCACCGTTGTGACAGATTCCGGAGAAGAATACAGGATCGAAAGGACGCTCGCCGACGTCTCCCGGGGAGGAAAAGGTTCGTACAAGGAGACCGTGACGGTCGTAAGGGAACCGGGCGGAGTACCCGTCAGTTTTTCGGGATCGGTCGGCGAATACCTGCTCGGGGTACCAGAGAACGTTTTCGTCAACACAGCGTTCGTCAGACAGGCGACGGGCGTAAAACCCGAGTCGGAACCGATCAGCCGGTCAGTCGAGAACATGGTTACCGCCGCCGACGACAAAGTGAACGTGAAAAAGGCTCTCGGGGAACTTGACCGCGCCCGGGTCGCGCTTCTCCACAAAAACAAAACGGGCGGAATGATAAAAGAACTCGAAGAGGAGCGGTTCAGACTTCGCGAAAAAGTCGAGAGCGACAAATCGAATTCCGACGAAACGGTCAGGGTCGAGGCGGCGCTTGACGAGACCGGAAAAAAACTTGCTTCCGCCGAGGAGAATGCGAAGTATTTCGACGAATTGTTATCTTCCCTCAAAGTGATCTCGGACAAGAGGAAGCTCGACGCGGTCGCAAAAACGGCGTCCGATATCGAAAAAACGAAAAAACAGCTCGAAAAAGAGAAAGAATCCGCGCCGGACGGCGATTTCGACAGCACGGTCGGAATGTGCGAAAGAAATTTCGACGCGCTGGCGCAGGCGCGCGAAAACTACAACTCTATTCCGGATCCGGAAAATGAGGATGATGAAGAAGACGAGTTCGGGAGCGATCCGTTCGAAGATGTGAGGCGTTCCGAACGTCTTCGTTCAAAGGCGAAGTCAAGGACGGCCGCCGGTATCGTGTTCTTGGTTATCGCAATGCTCGTTGCTGCGGGCGCGATCGTTTTGAAATACGTAATGCGGATGGACTTGTGGTTGTACGTTGCCCTCGGCGCTGCCGCGGCGGCCATTATTTCGGTCCTCTTCTTTGCGTTCGGAGCAAGGAGCCGTTCCGATCTGAACTCGATAATTGAGGAATGGGGCGCGCCGTCAGTCGACGAGCTCGCCGAGACGGTCAGGTTGAGAGATCAGATCAGAAGCGACAACCGTGAACTGAGACAGAAAAAAGAAAAAGCCAGGTCCGATCTCGCCGCGGCGACCGCGGCGGCGGAGGAATCGAGAGAAAAGCTGAGCGAGATCGCAACGAAGTTATCGATTGCATTTTCCGACGGAACGGAGGACCGCGAAGTCCTCGAATCGGTGAAAAACACGGTTTCGGACAAGAGATCGATCGTTTCGCGCCTCGAATCCGAACACGCCGCGCAGACGGGACGCCTCGTCGCATTGAGGGAACAGACTGCGGACGTCGACCCTGCTGAAACGGTGAAAGAGGTGCGGCGGATCCTCGCAACGGACGCAGGCAAAAAAGCTGCGTCGATGAACCAGGAGGAAGTCAGGGAAGCCGCGCGGAAGAGGGATTTCTGCCGGGGAAGCGTGATCGAGTTAAAGAAAAAAGAAACTGAACTCGACCGCCGCCTCGCTGAACTTCGCGCGACTGCCAAATCACCCGCAAAGGCGGCTGAAAAGCTCGAAAAACTCGACTTGCTCATTGAAGATCTGAAACGCCGTCACGATGCGTACGTTACGGCGTACGAAGCGCTCAGTCTTGCAGGTGACAATCTCAGATCCGGCGTTCTCCCGCAGGTCAGGGAGTATGCGAGCGATATGATGAGGGAGATCTCAAACGGCAAGTACAGAGGGCTTTCGATCTCTCCGTCGATGGATCTTTATTTCACCGACGGCGAGTCGGGAACGAAGGAAGCGGAACTTCTCTCGTCCGGAACGGAGGATGCGGCCTATCTTTCACTTCGTCTCGCGCTGATCAAGACTCTTTTCTCCGGAGAAAAAGAGGAATATCCTCCCGTCGTATTCGATGAGAGTTTCGCCCGGTTCGACGAAAACAGGCTCAGCGCGGCGGTAGCGCTTCTGTCATCCGGGTCGTTCGGTCTCCAGTCGTTTCTCTGCACGTGCCGCGAGGAAGAAGAAAAGCGCGCGGAAACAGCGGGAGCCAACATCATCAAACTGTAATTCACCCGCGCGTATTTCTTTGGGGAACCGCTGTTGTCCCATAGTGAGGTTCGAATGAAAAAGACATCTTTTTTCGACAAAAAATACCTGAAAAGAACGGCGTTTTGGGCGGCGGTCTCGATCATTTCGATAGGACTGGTCGCCTACCTGAGTTATCATATCGCATCCGGGTTTGAGAAGGACCTCAGTACAATGTTCGCACGAAGGACGACGCTCAGGAGCACCGTTACGTGCGACGGATACGTTTTCAGGCAGGAGACGCCCGTCACCGTTTCATCATCCGGGTCGGGGACTCTTTATTCTGCTCTCGAGGACGGAGAAAAAGTCAGGTCGTCCGACAAAGTAGCGGAAATTTACAGCGGGTATTCTCCGGATATCGGGAATCAGCTCGCGGCGATCGACAGGCAGATCTCCATGCTGGAAAACTGTAAGACGCTCTCAATCGCGATAGGAGATACAAGAACGGTCGACGAGGGAATATTTGAGACCGTCGTCGAAATGAAGCGCGCAGCTGCGTCCGGCAATCTCGCGAGGGAATCGTCGTATCATTCCGATCTTTTTCTGAAAATGAAAAAAAGAGCCGTGCTGACCGGTGAGATCAACGACTTTTCGGCGCGCATCGCCGAACTTGAGGCGCAGAAGGAGAATCTCAGATCGGGGTTGGGCACTTTATCCGAGACGGTCGTCTCTCCCGCGTCGGGGTATTATTATTCCGAGTGCGACGGATACGAGTCGGTTTTCTCATCCTCAAAGATCGACTCTCTCTCTCTTTCGGTACTCAACGAGCTGATTTCTTCGGAACCCGAGTCGGTCGAGGGGACCGCGGGAAAGATCGTGACAAGCCACAAGTGGTATCTCGCCTGCCCCATGACCAAAGAGGACGCAGCGAAGATCGGAGGGGTCGGCGGGCAGTTTCGCGTAACGATGCAGAACAATGCGGAATGCGTGCTCGATATGAAGGTTTATTCCGTCGGGACGACGGCGGACGACGCTCTGGTGATCTTCGAATGCGAAGACGTCAGAGAGGGCTTCGACTTCACAAGGTCTCAGTCCGTAACGGTCGTCACCTCGGAGACGACCGGATTCAAGGTCCCGATTTCGGCGGTCAGGATCGTCGACGGAATCGAGGGAGTCTATATTATCGACGAGATAAAGGTCGGATTCAGAAGGATCGACGTTATCGACGAGTCCGGAGGATTTTATCTCTGTCGTGAGGTTACGGCGGAGGATTTGGCGGAAGAGACCGATAAAGCGGACGAAACGGGGAATACAACGGAAACCGACGCGGATGAGCCGGAGAAAAAGGATGTTCCGTGGCTCAAACAGAACGATCTGATGATAACGGGCGGTACGGGACTGTCGGAGGGGATGACGCATCTTCCTCCGCGAAAGTGAGTGTGACAATGACGGAGAGACAAATACAGATAACGGAGAATTTCAAAAAAGTCAGAGAGAGGATACGAGAGGCGTCCGCGAAGCGCGGCGGAGGGGAGGTGACTCTTCTCGCGGCGACGAAGACCGTTCCCGCGGAGGATATCCTGTTCGCTGCGGAAAACCTCGGACTCACCGCGGCGGGAGAGAATAAACAGCAGGAATTCACCTCAAAATATGACGTGCTCTCGGGCGTGCTTGACTACCAGTTTATCGGACATTTGCAGACGAACAAGGCAAAGTATATCGTCGGGAAAGCGTCGCTGATCCAATCTGTCGATTCTCTACACCTTGCGGAGCGTATCGACGCGCTTGCCGAGGCGGCAGGCGTCGTTCAGGACGTGCTACTCGAGGTCAATATCGGGCGTGAGGAGGCAAAATCGGGATTTCTTCCCGAAGCTGTTGCGGAGGCGGAAGCGCGTATTTCCGAAATGAGGAACGTCAGAACGAGGGGAATCATGGTCATGGCTCCCGTTTGTTCAGAAAAAGACGAATATAGAAAATATTTTAGAGAAACTTACTCAATTTTTATTGACATTTTTCAAAAAAAATCGCATAATATAGAAGAGTATACTTTGTCAATGGGAATGAGCGACAGTTACGTCGAAGCGATCGAGGAGGGAGCGACTCTCGTAAGGATAGGAAGCGCTCTGTTCGGATCGCGAAACTACCGGTGACAGCCAAATCAGACCTGGAAAACAAGAAATATATATTACGGAGGCAATTATGGGACTTATCGACAGAATCAAGAACGTGACCGGCGGTTCTTCCGCGGGGTACGGCGATGACTTCGACGACACCTACTATGACAATTTCGACGAATACGGAGACGGCGTTGAAGATGAACAGAACGGTTTGGGCGGAATGAATCAGTCCAATATCGGCAACATGGGCAACGCGGGTTCCGTGGGAGGCATCAGCCTTTCCGGCTCCGGCACCGCGCTTGAAATGAAGGTTGTCAAGCCCCAGCAGTTTGACAGCGTAACTCAGATCGCTGATCATCTTCTCAACAAGCGTACCGTCGTTCTCAATCTCGAGAACACGAGCAAAGAGACCGCAAGAAGACTTATCGACTTTTTGTCCGGTGTCGCATACTCCATCGACGGTTCAATCAAAAAGATCGCTTCCAACGCATACGTTATTACACCCAGCAACGTGGACGTCGGCGACGCTCAGCTTCGCGTTCCCAAGCAGAAAGAAGCGGAACCGGAACCGGCACCCGAAGCTGATGTGTTTCCCGAGTTCTGATTTCTGAATCAAGCTCTGAAGGGGCGGATCCCGCGTTCACTGCGCCGACTTCCCGGATGAGAGGAGCGTGTTCATCACGGTACTTTACATAATCAAAAACACGGTCTTACTTCTCATCTCGGTAACGGAGATTCTTATGCTTGTCCGAGCGGTATTCAGTTGGATACCAGCGGATATTGACAATGCGTTTACCCGTTTTCTTTTCGGGTATACAGAGGTTGTGATCGCTCCGATGAGAGCGCTTTTTGACAAATTCCACCTGTTTGAGGGATCCCCGATCGACGTTTCGTTTTTCGCCACTTTTATGCTGTTGATCATACTGCGGCTTTTTCTCGGATGATACGAAACGGAGGAACGGCACAGTCGGAGGGTTGATATGTCCTTTGATGATGAACTTGTTGCCGTAAGGGCTGCGGAACTTGCTTCCCGCCCCGGTGTCTCTTTTGAAACAAGCCGTTTCCTTACACCGCATGAGCAGGCAGTGTTTTTTCGTGTCGCCGCGGGGATTTCGGCTGACAAACTGAACAGATTGTTTTTTTACGGAGGATGCCGCGGCGCCGAGAGGCGCGCCGCGGTTTTTTTCCCTGAATGGGCAGATATCGCGGAAGCACCCGTGTGTTTGCCGGACACTCCTCTTTTCTCGAGCGGCAGAGAGGATTTTTTTATAAAAGCGGCGTTTCAATACGGAGAAGACGAGATCCACGGTATCACTTGCGTTTCGGTAAAGGGAAGCGGATACCGAGCGCTCTCGCACCGTGATTATCTCGGCTCTGTCCTTGCCCTCGGGATCGAGAGGAGTTTTGTCGGAGATATCGTGACGGACGGAGATTACGCGGCCAGAGTTTTCGTTTTCAGCAAGATCGCGCCGCTGATATCGTCGGAACTAGACAGAGTCGGGTCGGATAAAGTGGCCGTGACGGAGGAGCCCCTTCCTCCGGGCTTTACCGCCGAGCGCAGAATGGAAGAATTCAGCGCGGTCACGGCGTCTATGAGACTTGATGCGTTCGTCGGCTCTGTCTTCAATCTGAGCCGTTCCGACGCTAAGGAACTCGTTCTTCACGGACTTTGCGAGGTGAACTTTGAGACCGCCGACAGACCGGACAGGTCCGTCGGAGAAGGCGACGTCATATCGGCGAGGGGGTACGGCAAGTTCATTGTCGGCGATATATCGGGTACGACGAGAAGCGAGAAGACCCGTGTTACGGTAAGAAAGTATATTTAAGCGGAGGGTAACATGGCAGAAAAGGATTTCAAAGTTCCTGTTTTCAGAAGGGCGATCCGCGGGTATTCCCCGGAGCACGTCGACGCGTTCATTACCGTCGTTCAGGACAAGTATTACTCGCTGATCTCGGAAAACGAAAAACTGCGCGCCCGTCTTTCGTCTGTCACCGCTGAGATCAAGAAGCGCGGCGTCGAAGAAGAACTGCGCCGCCATGAGATCGAAGAAATCAGAGAAAAAGCGGAACGCCTTCTCAGTGAGGCTGAGACCAGGGCGGAACAGCTTATTCGCGAATCCGAAGAAAAGGCAAAGCGAATAAAGGACGAAGCCGCCCGCATACGTGAGGACGCCGACATTTACGCGGATGAAGCGAAAAGAGAGGCGCTCGAAATGGTGAGGGAACGCGACGGACTGCTCGCGCGCGCAGCAGAAGTTGTTTCTTCGCTCAGAGAAAAGCTCGGCGAGGAGTACGGGCGCGCCATCAGCGCGCTTGACGGATACGGCGCATCCTCGGGAAACGCGAAAGAGCAAGATTTCACATCTTCCTCTGAAATACCGGAAACGGAGAACGGATCCGACTCTGACGGACCCGAAACGGACGGGCGCGTCGTTCCGGAATGGAGTGATTTTCCGGAAGAAGGAACCGCGGGAGGACCGGCTGACGAAGAGAAGGCAGATACGTCTGAGGACGAGATCACGATTCCGGATTTTTCACCGGTGTTCGAGGAGAACGGCGAAGAGGAACCGGAAGAAACGGAAGAACAGGGTAAAAGCGAGGTCTTTTCGTTCGCTTTCGACGAAAACGATCATTACCGTGAAGACGTTAACGAACCCGACGAGCCGGACGAGTCGGACGAAAAAGACGCCTACGATGAGTCGGATGAAGAGAATGACCCGTTCGGATTTTTCTCCTTGGAAGAAACCGACGAGGATGATGAAGACGAAAGTGACGAAGAGGACGAGGATTTTTCAGGCGCCGGTCCGGACTTCATAAGCGATTATCCGGATGAGGAACGGGAAAGTCCGCAGGATGAAGAGTACCCGGACGGATCGGACGAATCGAACCCTGAAACGGACGGTTTTTCCGAAGAGGGAAACGGTGAGGAAATGAAAGAAGAGGGAGAAGAGGGCTCTCAAGACGAAGAACACCCCGACGAAGAGGAAGAACAGACGGAGGACTTTGAGAGCGCACCCGGAGAAACGTACAGGGATTACGATCTTGATGAGATCCTCAAGGGACTCGAATATATGACGAGTGAGAAGAATGAGGAAGCCGTGACGACATCCGACGGCGTTCCGGACGACGCGGATATTGTCGACGCGCTCAAGAAAAAATTCGGCGACTACACGGACGGAGACCTCCCCGACGATGAAAAAGGCGGCGGATCCGCAGACAGCGATTTTTACGAGGATGAAACGCATGAGGACGGCGAGAGCTTCGATCCGAACAGTTTCTTAAGATTCAGAAAATGAAAAAAGAAAAAAACAAAATACCCCGTTTGATTATATACGCGATGATCGCAGCCGCCGTTATCGCCGCGGATCAGGCGACAAAATACGCAGCGGCAACTTTTTTGCGCGGGATAGAGACCTTTCCGCTCATTAAAGGCGTTCTGCACCTCACTTACGTTGAGAATCGCGGAGCGGCGTTCGGAATGCTTTCGAACAGCAGGTGGGTCTTTATGATCCTCTCATCCGTCGCGCTCGTCGGTATGGCGGCATTTACGTTGATCAACAGAAACGGACGGATGATGACGAACGTCGCTGTCGCAATGATCTTCGGAGGCGGATTCGGCAATATGATAGACCGTCTGGCAAAAGGTTTTGTCGTTGACTTCATAGACTTCCGGATCATCAATTTCTGGGTTTTTAACGTGGCAGACTCTTTCGTCACGATAGGGTGCGGAGTTCTGATCCTGTCTTTGATAATGGGCGAGATAGATTCGCGAAAAAAGAAAAAAGCGCCCGGAGGTGAGACGGGTGAGTGACGTATTATCCGACCTTTATACCGATGAGAGCACGGATCCTTCCGTGTTCCTCACCGTAACGCCCGAAGAAGCGGGCGAGAGGGCCGACGTTATTCTGTCAGCGAAACTCGGCGTCACGAGATCTGCCGCACAGAAACTGATAACGGACGGCGCGGCGGTCTTATCCGACGGATCACTGCTCAGAAAAAACGCGCGTCTTTCTGAGGGTGACGGGATATCGGTCAGACTTCCCGAAGTCGTTCCTCCGAACGCGGAGCCGGAGGAAATTCCGCTCGACGTTGTTTATGAGGACGAAGACGTTATCGTCGTGAACAAGCCTCAAGGAATGGTAGTGCATCCCGCGCCCGGGCACGCGACCGGAACGCTCGTTTCAGCGCTCCTTTTCAGATGCGGCGATTCACTTTCGGGGATCAACGGCGTTTTGAGACCGGGTATCATCCACAGGATCGACAAGGATACGTCCGGACTTATATGCGCCGCTAAAAACGATCAGGCGCACGTTGCGCTTTCCGAACAGCTTAAAGATCACTCAATGCGCCGGACGTACCGCGCCGTAACGGTCGGGGGACTTCCGCAGGACGCGGGGACAGTCGACTCTCCTATCGAGCGGAGCAGAACGGACAGGAAAAAGATGGCGACCGTTCCCCGCGGAGAGGGAAGAGACGCCGTAACTCACTACTCGGTGATCACTCGCTTCCCCGGTTTTACTTACGCCGAAATGAAACTCGAAACGGGTAGAACGCATCAGATTCGCGTACACATGGCGTCGATCGGTCATCCGATCCTCGGGGATCACGTTTACGGCGGGGGCTCGACACAGTTTGAGAAGCATCATCCCTCACTTTTCGGGGGACAATGTCTGCACGCCGCGGAACTTGAGTTTACCCATCCCGCGACGGGTGAGAGGATGCGCTTTGAAGCCCCGCTGCCCGACAATTTTCAGAGAATACTGTCTTTGTTATCGGATGGTTCGTGAAGGATCGGGGGTGGGATATCATGAAACGTATTGCCGCGATCATCTCGGCGGCCTTTGTTCTGCTGAGTCTATGCGCGTGTGCCGACGATCCGCGAGAGGGAACAGACGGCACGCTTGCGATCGTTGAAACTCCCGGCGAGACGGAATCCGCCGCTGTTACGGAGAACTCCGTGCAGACGGAGGGATCCGTGTCAAACGAGCCCGATCCGGATACCGTCGTCCCCGTCTCGCCGCTTTTGTGGCGCGTCACGGATACGAACGGACACGAGCTTTACCTCTTCGGAACGATTCACGCGGGAGACGAGCGCAACGACCGGGTGTTCGAGCGTATTTCGCCCGTTCTCACAAACTGTGACGCGCTGGCGGTGGAATTCGACACGGTTGCGTATGAGAACGATATGGCGCAGATGACCCGGGACGTGGCGCAGTACGTACTTATCGACGGCACTACGATATCAGATCATATGCCGGACGAACTCTATTCCCGCACCGCAGATCTTCTGAACCGGGCGAAAATGTACCCCGAATTATACAAGAAATATAATCTTGCGTGGTGGGCGCAGTTGGTCGATACGGCGATGCTTACGCTTTACTCCGATCTTGATACCGAAAAGGGGATGGAAACATTCCTGATCGATTTCGCCTACGAAAAAGAAATGCCCGTGCTGAACGTTGAATCTGCTTCATTTCAAATGTCATTGCTCAACAGTTTTAAAGACGAGCTTTATATTCTGTTGATCGAGGACGAACTGAACGGCGCGGATACGTACGGCGATGAACTTGACGCGCTCTACGAACTGTGGCTTTCAGGCGACCTTGATGCTTTTTGGAAGTATCTGGCGACTGAGGACGACGAACATGAATATACCGAGGAACAGATCGCATTGATCGAGGATTATGACCGCAGATTGCTCGACGACAGAAATCTCGGAATGTTTGACCGTGCTGTCGAGTATCTCGAGAGCGGCGACACCGTGTTTTTTGCCGTAGGAGCCGCTCATATGGCGAATGAGGCGGGACTCGTCCGGCTGCTCACTGACGCGGGATATTCCGTCGAGACGGTTGATTATTGAAAGCTGACCTATCAAACTGCAATACCGGCTGAAATCAGGAGATTTGAAGCGCCCCCTGTCAAGTAGACAGTGAAAAAAACAAAATAGTTTTGAGTGGAAATTCCACCCTGCTGCGCAGCAGGGTGGAATTTTTCACGCGGCGGCGCGATGGAACTCCATCGGCGTCATGCATTTTAGCCTCTGCT
>JAFWTH010000055.1 GCA_017518975.1 Clostridia bacterium | reverse complement strand
GTGAAGTCGAAGAATCTTTAGGCTTCCCCTTGAGGGGAAGCTGTCAGCGGAGCTGACTGATGAGGTGATACAGATGCAGATTGCCGGGTTCCTCACCTCATCCGGGTCCTTCGGACCCACCTTGTCTACCCTGCGGGGTTCGGTCAGGCGCGGCTCTGACAGCCCACCGGGCTGTCATTCACTACCGCGCCGTGCGCTTCGCTACCCTCAAGGGGAAGGCTATTTAACACGTTCTTCATTTCGCGTACCGTAGGGAGCGATCCCTGATCGCTCCGAACCATAAAACAGCTTTCAGATTCTTCGGCTCCGGTCTTTGACCTCCGCTCAGAATGACACGGAATGAAGAAAACCTGTAGTACATAACTGCGTCGGCTGCGCCGTCGCCCGCCGCCGCTATTTCCCTCTTGATTATTTCCCGTATGTAGTATATAATATCTTTATAATGAAATAGTATGTCCTCTCGACGGAGAGGACGGAGAAAGGACGAAAAAATCACATGAAATCAGCACCGAAAAAACCCGCGGGAGAGAACGGATCCGAGGCGAAAAAGAAGGCGCTTGAGACGGCGATCAACCAGATAGAAAAGAACTACGGAAAGGGCTCCATCATCAAGATGGGCGAGAACCCCCAGATGAACGTGCAGGTCGTGTCGACGGGCTCCGTCTCCCTCGAC
The DNA here is from genome assembly GCA_017518975.1 of Clostridia bacterium. Lineage (GTDB taxonomy): Bacteria > Bacillota > Clostridia > Oscillospirales > CAG-272 > RUG11130. The sequence continues at coordinate 1,473 of JAFWTH010000055.1, read as the reverse complement.
CTCGCTCTCGGCGTCGGCGGATTCCCGCGCGGCAGGATCGTCGAGATATACGGTCCCGAGTCGTCCGGTAAGACGACGGTCGCTCTCCACGCGATCGCGGAGGTACAAAAACTCGGCGGCGACGCGGCGTTCATCGACGCGGAGCACGCGCTCGACCCCGTTTACGCCCGCGCTCTCGGCGTCGACATCGACGAGCTTCTCGTCTCCCAGCCGGACAGCGGCGAACAGGCGCTCGAGATCACCGAAGCGCTCGTCCGCTCGGGCGCGATCGACATCGTCGTCATCGACTCCGTCGCGGCTCTCGTTCCCCAGCAGGAGATCGAGGGCGACATGGGCGCGTCCCACGTCGGTCTTCAGGCGCGCCTCATGAGCCAGGCGCTCAGAAAGCTCTCGGGCACGATCTCAAAGACGAACTGCATCGTCATCTTCATCAACCAGCTCCGCGAGAAGGTCGGCGTCATCTACGGCAACCCGGAGACGACGACCGGCGGCCGCGCGCTCAAGTTCTACGCCTCGATCCGCATCGACATCCGCAAGACGGAGATCCTCAAGGTCGGAACGGAGACGTACGGCAACAGAGTCAAGTGCAAGGTCGTGAAGAACAAGGTCGCCCCGCCCTTCCGCACCGCCGAGTTCGATATCCTCTACGGCATCGGCATCTCCAAGGCGAGCGAGATCGTCGACCTCGGCATCGCGCGCGGGATCCTCGACAAGAGCGGCGCGTGGGTGTCGTACGACGGCGCGCGTCTCGGTCAGGGCAAGGAAAACGTGAGAAAGTACATAGAGAACAACCCCGGACTCATGGAGGAGCTCGAGGCGAAGATCAAGGAGAAGAGCGACGAGGAAGAAGAGGACGAACCGCTGTTCTCCGACGGCGGCGAACTCGACGTCCGCCTCCTCGACCTCGACGATGAGGAGTAATAATAACAGTAACGCCTCCCTTACTCCATTTGCGAAAGAACTCAGAAAGAATATGACCGACGAAGAAAAGCACCTTTGGTTCGATTTTCTAAAAAATCTTCCGGTCACGATTAACCGTCAGAAAGTTATCGGACGGTATATTCTGGATTTCTACTGCGCGTCGGCGAATATTGCGATAGAACTCGACGGATCACAGCATTATTCGGAAGAGGGTAAAGGGTGTGATGCCAAACGTGATGCGTTTCTTCAAAGCAAAGGGATCTCGGTTTTGAGATATTCAAACGCTGACGTCAATAAACGGTTCGACGCGGTAAAAAAAGATATTCTCAATCACATCAGGCAAAAAACCGACGTCGACCTATAAAAGCCTTCCCCTCGAGGGGAAGGTGGCACGGCGAAGCCGTGACGGATGAGGTGAGCGGAAACGGTGTATCACCTCAATCAGTTCGCATTGCTTCGCAATGCTGACAGCTTGTCTCGCCTGCGGGCGCGGGATTCAAGGTTCGGAGCGATCAGGGATCGCTCCCTACGGTACGCGAAATGAAGAACGTG
>JAFWTH010000054.1 GCA_017518975.1 Clostridia bacterium | reverse complement strand
TTCTATTTTACCAAGGATCTGTTCCCGTCGCTCGGATATCTTTTCGGGATCGGTGTGTCGTCATTTACCGACTCCGCTACCGGCGCGATCCTTTCGCAAAACGTATTTCTTCTTCTCGGAGGGATCATTCTTGCGCTTCCCGCTCTTCCTTCTTTCTTCAAATGGTTCGGGCAGAAGGTCAGAGTTTCCTACGGCGTCTACAGATACTCGCGTCTTATCGTATCCCTTGCGCTGATTTTCATTGCGACGTTCCGTATGGCCGGAAACAGCTTCAGTCCGTTCCTCTACTGGGCGTTTTAAGGGGGTGAAGTGTTGAAAAGAAAGTATTCCGAACAATATAAAAAAATCGACAGGATTTGTTTGCTCATTATCGGAGTCCTGTTTTTCGCATTTGTTATTGTAAACATTTTCGGGATGATTTTCCTCAGACAAGAAAGATCGGATAGGGAAAAAAGAGATCTCGCAAAGTTCCCTGAGCTTTCATTCTCCTCTTTGTTCGACGGGACTTTTTCATCCGGGTTAACCGGATTTTTCAGCGATCATCTTTTTCTGCGCGATAATCTTATTGATATTTCAAAAAAATTCGATTCCGTATACGGGGTAAGATCGTCTCTTGTGATCATCGACGGAGGACAGAAGGATGAAGGCGGTAAAAAGGACGAACTTGACGACCTCATAAATAAGATCACCATTCCCGATACGGAACCCGTCGAGACGGACGATCCGGTTCCCGATCTCGGAGTACTTTCGCTGTCAAAAAAGAAAATGACTCTGACTGTCGGAAGCGGAACGACGATCTTTCTCAGCGGTCTTGAAAATGAGGTCCCGGTAAAGTGGTCTGTCGATTCCTCGGGAACGCTCGAACTCGTATCTACGGATGGATCCAAGGTCAATATCAAAGCGATTGCAGAGGGAACGGGTGTTCTTACCTGCAGCGTGGGCGGCGAAGAATTGACCTGCACTTTCTCCGTTGAGAAACTCGACGTGAAAGAAAACGGCGAGGTCGACGTCGTCTTTCAGAACGGACTGTTCGTATACGACGGCGCGGTGTATACTCCGGGCTTCTACAGCTCCGAAAATTTCTCGCAGCTCGCCGACGTTGGACTTTACTATAAAAACCTGTTCGGAGCGGAACGGATGACGATCCTCGTGGGACCCACGTCCGGCGTTATGATCGACAACGATGAGCTCCGGGATATCCTCATCGACTACAAATGGGCGTATGAGAGTATGGCTTCGATCTGCGCGTCGAAGGGACTCAACTGTCCGGATGTACGCGAGGAGATACAGGGCCATCGCGATGAGTATCTTTACTATAAAACAGATCACCACTGGACGGACCGCGGGGCTTATTACGCATATGCCGCCTTTGCTAAATCCGTCGGGTTTGAACCGACGCCTATCGAGAAATTCAAGCTTGAGATCCTCAGCGAGACGTACCAAGGTTCGATGTACGATTACACGCAGAACGAGATCGTGAAGACGTTTTTTGATACCGTCGAGGCGTATATGCCGACAAAAGCGCAGACCATGACGATCCAGACAAAAGCCGGGGATTATCAGACTTACGATTCCAGTATTATGACATGGAGCGATACGTATGCCGCTTTTCTATGCGGTGATAATCCGTATACGGTCATTAACGTGCCGGAGAATCCTCAGGATCTTAACATCCTTGTTCTTAAGGATTCATTTGGCAATGCGTTTGTGCCATACCTTTCCGAGCATTACGGAAATATCTACGTCGTAGATACGCGTTATTCCGCATTCAATATCAAGGAACTTTTGGGCGACGTTCATTTCAGCGACATACTGTTTATAAATAACTTGGAGGCGGCTTGTTCTCCTGCGTGGCCGACGCTTTATCTCAAGGCCGTCGGGGTTAATTAAAAAATATCATACGGAGCTGCTTCACATGGTACAAGATGTAACTCGCGAGTTTCTTCACAAGGATCATAGGGCGCGGCTGCGGGAAAGATTTGAAAGGGAGGGCGCTCTCTCGCTTGAACCTCACGTTCTGCTCGAACTGTTTCTTTTCGATGTTCTGCCGCGTGTTGATACGAATCCGATCGCGCACAGACTGTTGTCGCGTTTCGGTTCTTTGGACGGAGTCTTTTCGGCGCCTTATGAGGAACTGCTGACCGTTCGCGGAGTCGGTCCCGCGACCGCGTCGTATATCAAACGGACGTCGACCGAGATGACGGACTCGATCGTTAATTCATATCGTTCGTCACCCGTGAGTTCTTTTGAAAAGGCGGCAGGAATACTGATCTGGACGTTCAAGCGTGATCAGCAGACAAAACTTGTAGTCATAAACCTCAATGAGGATTGTATGATATTGAGGATCGACAGATACAGATACGGATCGATCCCCGATGAAATTGAAAAAGAGATAGGTGAACTTGCCGTATCTGCGGATGCAAAGTCTGTGATTATCGGCGTGAGAAAAGGCGAGTCGGTCCCGGATGATGAAAAGATTTCTGAATACGTCAAGGTCAACGACGTTATAGAAGTTTCCGGTTTTAACGCGGCGTCTCTGACGCCGTAACGGGAGATTGGAGTTATTATGTGCGGATTTGTTGGTTTTTCCGGTAGAGTCGAGAGCAAAGAGACGGTCCTTCGCCGTATGGCGGACAGGATACGTCACAGGGGACCGGACTCCGACGGATATTTTTTCTCAAAAGAAGAGGATGGGGAACCCGTTGCGCTCGGGTTCCGGCGTCTTTCCATTATCGACTTATCGGACGGAACCCAGCCGATGTACAATGAAGACGGAACGGTAGTCATCGTTTATAACGGCGAGATATATAATTTCCCCGATCTGCGCGACGAGCTGATATCAAAGGGACACGTTTTCAAAACGAGATGCGATACCGAGGTCATCGTTCACGGGTATGAGGAATACGGTGACGGGATAGTGGACCGTCTACGCGGTATGTTTGCGTTTGTGATCTGGGACTCAAATAAGAGAAGACTTTTCGGGGCACGCGACCCGTTCGGTATTAAACCGTTTTACTATACCATAACTCCCACCGGACACTTTATTTTCGGATCGGAGATCAAAAGTTTCCTCGAGCACCCGGAGTTTCATCCCGAAGTCAATCCCAACGCTCTCCGTCCTTATTTGAGTTTTCAGTATTCGGCGACGGAGGAAACGTTTTTCAAAAACACTTATAAACTTCCGCCTGCGCACACTTTTGAATATTGCGGCGGTCGTTTCACCAAAAGAGAATTCTGGGACGTCGACTTCTCAAAGAAGGAACGGATCTCATACGACGA
>JAFWTH010000003.1 GCA_017518975.1 Clostridia bacterium | reverse complement strand
TTTGATAATAAAAAGAGAGAGGTCGTTTTCTTGTTTGAAAAGTATTTTGCGAAAATTGTCCGGTGAGTCGATGATTTTTTGTACGGAGCGGCGAAGCGCATTACCCGCTTTTTCGTTGGCGTTTCGCTTCTCTTCGGTGAATCCGGCCCTAGCATCTTTGATCTGTTCGGTGAACGGCGTGCGCGTCGCATACAGATCAAAGAATTCGTGGTACGGTACGTTATCATAGAACCACGGCTTGAAGTACATATTGTAATGGATCAGTTTCAAACGGCGGCAGGAGGACGTATTATCTACAGTCATACGGTTCCATTCTTTGCCGAGAAAACGGACTCTGCCACGGCAGATCACGTTGAGGTAATCCTGGTCGGGGCATACCGTCTTAAAATCATAGGTTGTGAGCAAAGTCAGAAAAATACCGGCTAGATCTATCTTTCTCATAGCGGCAAGATTCATTACCAATACTCCGGAATTGAAGTAGGAGCGGTAATTGTCTGTTCCCACGCCCTCTTCTGCGTAACGGCGAAATAATTCTTCGCTTGCGACGACCGCGTCCGGCACCGCGGCTACAAGCACTTTATCGCGCAGCACGGTATCGTAAAGTTCGCCGATATCGGCGAGCAGAACAGTGTCAGAATCGAGATAAACGGCTTTGTCCAATTGAGGAAACAACGCGGGAATAAAGAGCCGAAAGTATATCGACAGGCTGTAATAGTCGCGCAGCGAGAGTTTGTCGGCGATTCCGTTCAGTTTATCGGAAACGTTGGTAAATGACAGAGTTATGTTTTCTGCGGACATTGCGCGGAGCTTTGTTTTACTGCTGTCGGAAATGTCGTTTTCGAGGATAGTTATGTGGTAAACGCGGTTTTTGTCGGTGTGTTCGATCAGGGAAAGCAGTGAGACCGAGAGATACGGAACGTAGATCTCGTCGCATGCGTAAAAAACGTTTACGGTACTCTTGCGTTTCATCTTGATTCCTCATCATAGGATCTTTTTATGGTGATGTATTCTTCAAGTAAAGAATCATAGCGGTGGGTGAGCGATTTTTTTACTTCTTCGGTTTGCCAGGGCTTGATTGAGCGAGTATGGAAGAACGGCAGCCAAAGGACAGTTTTGGTGAAGTGTTGGATCACAGTGTCTGGCCGGTTGTATCGTTTTTGCTCGTTAAAGCGGCGGGGTAGCAGTTTTTTTCGCTTTGTGCAGCGGTAGATGGCGGTTTGATCCGGGAGGAACAACCGTTTTTTTGCACACATTTCGGCGGCGGCAGAAAGCAGTCCCGTAATTCGTATCTCAGGCATGTTCATAAGCATAACCCCGGAGTTGGTGTAGCGCGGACCCATAAAGATTTTGCCGTAGTAATCGAGTACGGCAGCGTATTCGTATCTGGTCAGATCAGTATCGAAAAGATCGGAGAGGTCACTGTTCACAACGGTATCCGCGTCAAGATAGAGGACTTTGTCAGGCAGATCGAGTTTGTCAGCGAACAGGCGCAGGAAACAGTACGGAGAATACGAAGTTCCGGCGTTCGGCGAGTCGCTGAACTTTTTTCGATACAACTCGCCTACATCCGATAACGTCACTGAATTGCGGGGATCTTCTTTTTTAAGGATTTGTTCAAGAAATGCGCGCTGACTTTCGGTTATAGGGGCGAAAACATTGCTTTGATCGGACAGATCCATTGTCAGTATTGTAACTGAGACGGAATGTGAAGAGTGACGCGCTGCGGAAAGGGAAGAAATAAGGATGCCGTCAAAAATATACCGGTTGCCGGCGTAGAGCAGGTAGATCATTTATCTTTTTCTCCTTTTTTTCTGTCGCCAAGTTTAAGCCGTCAGAGGTTTAATGTCAAGGACAACATTCCTTCCCGTTCTCTCGTATTAGGAGATAGAAAAAGTAGAGCGGAGGAGGACCGCTCTACTGATTGTAGAATTCGTTGATATTTGTAGTTTTCGTGCTGTATAAAGACATAAGGCTGCGTAACATTGCGTTCGTTTCGAACTCGCATAACGTATCTGCGCCGTCTTTGATTCAATGACTGTATGACAGTTTTTTGCCATAAAACTTTTCGTATGTCTCGACCCACATCCTGTAATTCTTTTTCATCATTATTTCCGAATTATCTCTCACATTGAGATCGGTGTCGGGATAAATCGCCGGTAAGTAATAAACGTAGTATTCCTGAACGGGGAATCCGTTGTCGTCAAGTATTTCGGTGTCTTTCATTCCGATGAAGACGGGAATTACGGGGACGTTGAATTTAGCCGCGAACCAGAACGCGCCGGGCTTGAGCGGCCTCGGCTTTCTGTAGTTGAACCACATGGCCTGTTCGGGATAAATAAGTATTTTTTCTCCGCGTTCGAGAAGAGTCTTCATCCCTTCGAAAAACTCTTTCATCACGCAGACGTTTGAACTGAGCGGCATGGTGTTCCCGTGACGCATCATCAGTCTTACGGGGCCTTTGAAGTTGGTGTAGTTGCTCTCTTTTATCACTTTGTAAAGATAGTGACGCTTTTTCAGAGCGGGTTTTATCGTTTTATATACGGTGTAATTGTCGCAGATATTGAAATGATTGCAGGTAACGATAGCCCCGCCTTTTACGGCCGTGGCGTTTTCAAGGCCGGAAACGTCCTTTATGACCAGTTTTTTGTGTTTGGCCATATTCCAGAAAAAAGTACGGCCGAGGAAATTGGCGGCGGAAGTCTTGAGTTTGCTTGAGATCTTCCTGTTCGTATAGTCGACTTCGCCGGGTTTTATGGGGATAGGAGGATCATCTTCTTCGACGTCGTCGTTGAAACGCCCTTCTTTTTCGTATTCCGATATTCGCGCGAGGACCCTGAGTCTCTCTTCAGATTCAGGCATACGCAGTCTCCTTGTCGAACCACAGTTTTTTGAACGTTCTTTCGCTTCCGTATATCTCTTCGATGCCCTTGACGATCTCTGCGAATCCCTCGCGGTCTCTCTGCCTGTCGGCGTCAGAATAGTTCTTGAATCCTTCGGTAAGGTAACCGTAGAATTCGCTGTATTTTGCGTATTCCCAGAAGTATTCTCCGTTTATGACGTCTTCGTAAAACCAGGGCTTGTTTGAAAGGGCATAGTGACAGAGATTGAGTTTTCCCTCCGGAGCCTCGGGGAAGCTGTGTTTGTTCCAGCCGGTCGGCAGGTATTTCACTTTTCCGTGACAGATTACGTTGAGGTATTCCTGATCGGGAGCAAGACTGTCAAAGTTGTATTCGGTAAGCATCCGGATGAATCTGTCCTGAACTTTATAATTCCGGAATTCCTTCAGGTTCATGACCATAACGCCTGAGTTGAAATAGGTATTGTACGGGATCCCGATGATATCTTCCACGTAATTCGTAAACATGGGACTTCTGTCGGTGTTCTGCTCGTACGCCGCTCCGACGAGGTAACCCTCGACGTCCGTGTCGAACAGTTCCGCGATATCGTTCAGGAAGATCACGTCGCAGTCGAGATATATGGCCTTGTCGTATTGCGGGAAAGAAGTTTCAATAAAGAATCTGAAATACGCCGCGATGCTGTAATAAAACATATCGGGCAGTTTGTCTTTCACGGGTTCCAGAATATCCCTGACGTCGTAAAAGTCGATCGTAACGTTTTCACACTCGTGCTTTTTCAGAACGGCCTGGTTCTCTTCCGAAACGTCGGATTTCATCACTGTGATTTTATACATATTATCTTTCGAAGCGTGGGATATGAGCGAGATGATCGCCACGTCAAGATAAGGAACGTATCTGTCGTTGCAGGCGAAAAAAATCGGGATCGTTTTTTTCATTTTTAAAATCTCCTTTAAGAGCCTTTTTTGATGATCCCATTCTATATCCGTCCCGGCGAAAAGTAAAGATAATGATCAGGCTTTGATTCTCTTATTGAAATTGCGGCGTATACTGTAGCGAGAGAGGACTCTACCGAAGCGGGAATTTGGCGTAAATACTTGACTTTTGAGCTGTTGTGTGGTATAATGTCAGCCATGGAAGACGTAAAAAGAATTGTTTCACAAAACATAACACGACTGAGAAAAGAAAACGGTCTGACCCAGGCGGAACTGGCGGGACTGATCAATTATTCCGACAAGGCGGTCTCCAGATGGGAGACGGGGGACGTCGTGCCCGACCTCGAGACGATCTACGCCCTGAGCGAAGTGCTCGGAGTACCCGTTTCCGCGATCACGGAGGAGCAGAGCGAAGAGTCCGCGGCGTCCTCGCCGTCGGACGTCGGACGGATGATCCTGTCGCAGATTTTTCTCGTATGTGAGATCTGGTTCGTCCTATGCGCCGTGTTCGTATATTTCAAGATCACGAAGCAGATCGGTATATGGCAGCTGTTCGTCTGGGGCGTCCCGGCGACGGCGTTCATCCTGTGGTTCTGCAACCGTAAGGGACGGTCGAATATCCTGCTTCTCATCTGCGCGTCGGTCTTCGTTTGGTCGCTGATCACGTGCGTTTATCTGCATCTGCTCGCCGCGAATCCGTGGTATATGTATTTCCTCGGGATCCCCCTGCAGGCGCTGATCGTCGTCAGATATATCTTCAACTACAAACAGGATCTTAAAAAGATCCGTCTCCCGCGCAAAAAGGGCGGGAATCCGTAACTTTTGCAAATAAAAAAGGACGTCGCAAGACGTCTTTTTTCTTCTGAATTATGTGTCATCCTGAGCGAAAGCCGCAGACTGAAGTCGAAGGATCTGAAAGCCTTCCCCTTGAGGGGAAGGTGGGCCCGAAGGACCCGGATGAGGTGATGTGCTGCTATTATTTCACCTCATCAGTCAGCTGCGCTGACAGCTTCCCCTCGAGGGGAAGCCTCAGGTTGCGCATTTTTTTCAGCGTAAAACAGCGTGTAGGATATATATTGATTTTTGTCGATTATTAAAGTATAATCTTGCAGAAAAGTTCATTTCTCAGCGAAAAAATGATACGGATCCTCTTCCTTTGGGTGTCTTCAAGCAAAACGGTCGCTTTGACCTTGATCTCGTGTCTTTGTAAAAAAAGCTTTGCATTTTTTACGATCATTTTCCATCTTCCATTAAAAAAAGGACGTCGCAAGACGTCCTTTTTCATTTCAAATCAGTTGCTGTTCGTTGATCATCAGTTTGAATTCGAGTCCGAGTCTTTCTGCCGCTTTCCTGCACAGTATCATCCTCTGAAGGAAGATCTCGAAATAATCCATAACGGAACCGTATCGCGTATCGACCGACAGCTTCAACTTTATCAGGGAATGCGCCTTGTTGATTTTAAGTTCCGATTTCGTGACGGAATAGTTTACCCGGTCGTGAATGTCGAAAGTCGTTACGTCCTGATTTCTCACGCGGTTGCGCCGCACGTCGCTTTTGTCCGCGAGGATCAGAGCGGCGGCGAGAGGGCTGACGGGAGTACCCGTACCCTCGTCGTGATTACCGATCGCTGAGACGATCATCCCCGTTTCCTCGGGCGGGAATTTCAGATGGTCGAGGATCCTGAAAGCCATGATAGCGCCCGACTGGCTGTGTTCGATCCGGTTGACGAGATTGCCTATGTCGTGAAGATATCCGGCGATCTTGGCGAGTTCGACCGTTCTTTCGTCGTACCCGAGCGTTTCGAGTATGTACCCCGCAGTTTCGGCAACAAGAGTTACGTGAGCGAAACTGTGCTCGGTGTAACCGAGCGCGGAGAGCGACATATCCGCCTGACGGATATAAGTCCTGACTTCTTCGTTGTTCTTGATTTCTTCGTATGTCATCTCACTATTCCCCGTTCGTCAATAGAACGTTGATACCGGTTGTTCCGGCGCGTCCGCCTTATCGGCGGAAATCAGCTTCATTACGGGACCGACGCGCCCGTATACAGCGCAGTTCTTGACGGTGAGTTTACCGGTCACCCGGTACCACACGCCGTTTTCAACGCGGTCCGCGCCCGTTTCCGAGAAAAGACCGCTGAACGTGATATCCTCGACGCAGCAGGTCATAACGGGGCGTCCGATAACGAATCCGCCGGACGGAAGACCCTTCATACCGTTCGTCTGACCGAGGAATCTGACCGTCTTTCCGTCCCACGCGGGGGGATTCTCGGCGAGATCTCTGTAAAAGAGCGCGTAATCTCCGTCGCCGACTTCCACGACCGGCGCGTCCATATCGAAGGGAAGGGGATCCTCGATATCGTCGTACGCCGCCGTACCGTCAACGTTCTCGTATACGATGTCCGGACGTCTGCTGACGCCTCTGACGAGCTTGTGCAGCGCGTCGTAATCGGTATCGCCGTCGCACCGGTTGAACAGGACGAGATCGCATCCCGAGAATTTGTCAACGACGAGATTTCTCATATTGGCGTTGAAAACTCCGATCATCGTCGAGTCAGCGACGGTGACCTCCTGAAAGATGAACCACCCCTCGGGAAGCGCCTTATAGAAGAGATCGAGCGTCCACATCCCGTTGTATTCGACGATCACGCAGGTCGCTCCGTGTTTGCGGCGCAGCGCCTCGAGTTTATCGGGATTGAGCTGCCTTTCGCCGTCAAGCGTCTCGGCGGCGGCTCCTCCCGCGGGGAAAGAGAGCGGGTCGAGCGTCTCCTCGCCTTCCTCACAGAAGATGACGAGCGGTCTTTCGTTGCCGTTCTCATAAAAATCAGGCCTTTCCAGCGTCTGCTGGATGAACGTCGTTTTTCCCGACTCCAGAAAGCCGGTAAAAAGATATACGGGAATATCCATTTCGTTTACCTCAAGTGAAAAGTTCCGCGAGGCCCTTCTTGTCCAGGCCGGTGCCGATGACGCAGAGTTTTCCGGTGACTCCCGCGGGACCGCGTCTCACGTTTTTCTCTCCGGGTACGTAGTCGAAGTGTACCCATTCACCCTCGCCGGAGTCGACGATGCCTTTAGCGCGCAGGATCATGCCGTAACGCCCGGTAAGAAGCTCGTCGAGCTTGTCATCGATCTCGCCCTCGGTGAACTTTCCGGCGGTCTCAATGCCCCAGCTCGTAAACACCTCGTCCGCGTCGTGGTCGTGATGATGGTGATGATGATGCTCGTGATCGTCGTCATCGTCATCGTCGTGATGATGGTGGCACTCGCATTCCGGATCGTCGCATTCCTCGCCGTCGTCATGGTGATGATGGTGATGATGATCCTTTTTCTTCTCCTCTTCGAGCAGGTGAAGAAGTTCCGCCTCAAGAGTGTTCTTCTTCTCCATCGTATCGAGGATATCACGTCCGTCGAGCCGATCCCACGGAGTAGTGATCAGCGACGCCGACGGATTGATCTCCCTGACGATCCTCTCCGCGTCCGCGAGCTTGTCCTCTCTTATCCCGTCGGTGCGGGAGAAGATGACGGACGATGCGAACTCTATCTGATTGCGGTAGAATTCGGCGAAATTTTTCATATACATCGCGCACTTCGACGCGTCAATGACGGTCGTGAACGCGTTGAGTTCAAGACCCTCCACGCCCGCATCACGGACGGCGCGGATCACGTCGGAGAGTTTGCCCACGCCGGACGGCTCGATCACGATCCTGTCCGGATCGTACTCTTCCTTTACCTTGCCGAGAGCGACGCCGAAATCTCCGACGAGAGAACAGCAGATACAGCCCGAATTCATTTCGGTGATCTGTATCCCCGCCTCCTGAAGAAAACCGCCGTCAATGCCGATCTTGCCGAACTCGTTCTCGATAACTACGAGCATCTCTCCTCTGTACGCTTCTTTTATAAGTTTCTTAATCAGCGTCGTTTTTCCGGCGCCGAGAAATCCCGAGAAAATATCAACTTTAGTCGTTTTCATGACATGAATACCTCCACTCCGCGTCGCGCGGTCTTTTTTACGGGAATCACCTTTCCCAAAACTTTATTATATCACTTTCTCCCGTTTTTTTCAACTCTGCGCGGGGATTGACAACGGACGAAAAAGTGGTATCATTATTATACTGAATTTTTTGGAGTAATTATTATGCCGTTTGATCTGAAAGACCGTCTCGTGGTGGGCATATCCTCCCGCGCGCTTTTCGACCTCGAGGAGGCGAACGAAGTGTTTGAGAGGGAAGGACTTCCCGCGTACCGCAAATATCAGCGCGATCACGAAAACGACGTGCTGCGCCCGGGGACCGCGTTCCCGCTCGTCAAGGCGCTTCATAACCTCAACCTCGGAGACGACCGTCTCACCGAGGTCATCGTAATGTCGAAAAACAGCGCGGATACGAGTCTGCGGATATTCAATTCAATTGAGAAATACGGACTTGACATCAGCCGCGCCGCGCTTGTCAGCGGGGCGTCGCTCGCGCCGTATCTTTCCTCGTTCAAGACGGATCTGTTTCTTTCCGCGGACGAGAACGACGTGCAGGAGGCGATAAACGCGGGATTTGCCGCCGGGACGATCTGTTCTCCTACGGAACAGCCGATCGATCCGGACGCTCCCGTGGAGCAGATAAGGATCGCGTTCGACGGCGACGCCGTTATATTTTCCGACGAATCGGAGCAGATCTATAAGGAGAAGGGCATAGAGGCGTTCACCGAGCACGAGCGCGAAAACGCGAAAAAGCCGCTTCCCGAGGGACCGTTTGCAAAGCTTCTCAAAACGATCTCCATCGTTCAGAAAAAGTTCGGACCAGACGATCCGCCTATCCGCACTGCGCTCGTGACCGCCCGCAACGCTCCTGCGCACGAGCGGGTTATTCGCACGCTCAGAGAATGGGGAGTCAGCATCGACGAGGCGTTCTTCCTCGGAGGGATAGAAAAAGCCGAGGTCTTAAGATCGTTCGGAGCGCATATCTTCTTCGACGATCAGACGGTACACACCGGACCCGCCTCAAAGCTCGTCCCCTCGGTCCGCGTTCCGGTCAGAAAAAAGAGATAAAAACGGTTTTCCCGGGATTGATCCCGGGAAAACCGTTTTTTGAGTGAAGAGTAAGAGATAAAAGAGAAGAGAAAAGGCAGAGAATGAAAAAAACGTTATCCTGAGCGAGTGCGTAAGCACGAGTCGAAGGATCTGCGTTGTCCCGAGCTGACGAAGGATTGACAATAGATTCTTCGACGTGCTTCACTGCGTTACGCTTGCTCAGAATGACACGCATTATTCATTTTACGGCATGATCTCAGTTTTCTTCCTTTTTGATGCCGCGTATTTTTTCCATATGCGTCTTCGCCGCCTGTTCCGTCTTGTTCTCGCCGAATTTGTAATACTTCCGGTCTTTGAGATCGTCCGGCAGGTACTGCTGCTTCACGTATCTGTTCGGGTAGGAATGCGGATATTTGTATCCTTTGAAGAGCGGGCTTCTCAGATGCGTCGGGATCTCGCGCCCCGCGCCTGCTTTCACGTCCGCTGCGGCGGCGCTGTACGCCTCGTTGGACGTATTGGATTTCGGAGCCGTGGCGAGCATGACGGCGGCGTTGCTGAGCGGTATCGCCGCCTCCGGGAGCCCCAGTTCCTTAGCCGATTCACAGCACGCGCGCGTAATGACGGCGGCCATCGGGTACGCCTGACCGATATCCTCGCTCGCTATGACCTGGAGCCGTCTGCACGGTGAGATAATGTCCCCTCCCTCGAGCAGACGCGCAAGGTAGAAGACGGCGGCGTCGGGATCGGATCCTCTGATCGATTTCTGAAGCGCGGAGAGAAGATCGTAATGAACGTCTCCGTCCCGGTCGAACGATCCGAGCGAAACGGAGGGGAGTATCCCGGCGAGTTCATCTTCCGTGATTTCGCCGTTGTCCGACACGTTGAACGCGAGTTCCAGCATATTAACCGCCCGTCTGACGTCGCCCGCGGCGGAACGCGCTATCGCGCGGAGCGCGCCGTCTGATATTTTCACCGTTTCTGAGATCTGTGGGGCGACCTGACGGAGTCTCTTTTCGATATCCGCGTCCGACACGGGTCTGAACTCGAAGACGGAACACCGCGAGAGAAGGGCGTCGTAAACGTAATAATACGGGTTTTCGGTCGTGGAGGCGATGAGCGTGATGCTCCCGTCCTCGATATAAGAGAGCAGAGACTGCTGCTGCTTTTTGTTGAAATACTGTATCTCGTCAAGATAAAGAACGACGCCGCTGCATCCGATCAGCGATCCCGTCATCGCGGCGACTTCCTTCACGTCGGAGAGCGTCGCCGTCGTGGCGTTGAGATAAAAGATCTCCTTTCCGGACAGCTCTGCGAGGATACCGGCGGCGGTCGTTTTTCCCGTTCCGGGAGGACCGTAGAAGATCACGGACGGAAGGACGCCTCCCTCTGCGAGTCTGCGCAGTATCCCGTTCTTCCCGACGAGTTTCTCCTGCCCCGCCATCTCGTCGAACGTCACGGGCCTCAGACGGTCGGCGGCGGGTCTTTTTTCGATTGCCATGTCGCTACCCCCCTTTTTCAGGGAAAATGCTTTTCCTTTATATTTTAATTTTTCGCGGGCGTTTTGTCAATGACCCGAAACTTTTTTCGCAAAAAGTGTTGACAAACAGAAATACCGCGTGTATAATACTCTTGTTGTTGAACCAAAGACAGCAGGTTACGGTAAAAGCGTTACGCTTTCCTGCCGAGGAGAGACGCCATACACGTTATAGGTGGTCTTTTTTCGCGCGGGATGCGAAAAAAGACTTTTTTCGTTATGCTGTACGTCTCAAGAAGGAGGAAATGCAAAATGCCTAGCGCAAAGATACTGGAACAGAAGCAGGCGAGAGTGAACGAGATCGCGGACAAGTTCGGTAAAGCGGTTTCCGGCGTGCTTGTAAAGTATCAGGGCATCACGGTCGAGGATGACACGAAGCTTCGCGCCGAGCTCCGCGCGGCGGGCGTTGAGTACGCTGTTATCAAGAACAGTCTCATCAACCTCGCTTGCGAGAAGGTCGGTTTTGACGGACTCAAGCCGTACCTCGAAGGGATGAACGCAGTCGCGGTCAGCTATGAAGACCCGATCGCTCCCGCAAAGATACTCAAGAAATACGCTGAAAAGATCGAGACCTTTGAAATCAGAGCGGGCTTTCTTGACGGAGCCGTCGTCGACGCTTCCGTCGTCGGTGAACTTGCCGACATCCCGCCGAAGGAAGTTCTCATCGCAAAACTCATGGGCAGCCTGATGTCGCCTCTGTACGGCCTCGCCGTCGGACTCCAGGCGATCGTCGATAAGGGCGATCTTACACCCGTAGAAAAAGAGGAAGCCGCTCCCGCTGAGGAAGCCGCTCCCGCTGAAGAAGCGGCCCCCGCCGAAGAAGCAGCCCCCGCGGAAGAACCCGCAGCCGAATAAGTAAAACAATTAACAAATAATCAGGAGGAAAATTAAAATGGCATCTGAAAAGATCACCGCTATTCTTGATGAGATCAAGGGTCTCACCATTCTTGAGCTCTCCGAGCTCGTAAAGGCAGTTGAGGAAGAGTTCGGCGTTTCCGCCGCTCCCGTTGCCGTCGCCGCAGGCGCAGGCGCTGCTCCCGCAGCCGCTGCAGCTGAAGAGAAGACCGACTTCGACGTTATCCTCGCCAACTTCGGTGCGAAGAAACTCGACGTCATCAAAGTCGTCCGCGAGATCACCGGTCTCGGACTCAAGGAAGCCAAAGAGCTCGTCGAAAGCGCTCCGAAAGCTATCAAAGAAGGCGCTTCCAAAGAAGACGCAGAAGCTCTCAAGGCTCAGCTCGAGGCTGCCGGAGCAACTGTCGAACTCAAATAATCGTCTTTCACAAAAAGATCTGCGGGTCCGTACCTTCGGTGCGGACCCGCTTCTATTCTAGACCGCCGTACGGTATCGGATAATACCGCGAATGCGGTATATCATTCGCCTTCAGGCGTATATCATCCCGCTTCGCGGGATATCATACCCGTCTGTTCAGGACGGGTATATCATTTTCGAATGTATTGTCAAATCCCGGCCGCTATGTTAAAATAATACCACAAAGACAAAGAAGGAGGCGGAGATGACGTCATACGCTGATATACTCTCAAAACCGACCACGGCGGTCAAGGGCGTCGGACCCGCCCGCGCCGCCGCGTTTGCGCGCGTCGGAGTCGCCACCGTCGGCGATCTTCTCAGATACTATCCCCGCGCGTATCAGAACAGGGAACACGTCAGGACGCTCGCAGAGATAAGAGAACTCATATCGTCGGGACCCGACGGGAAGACCGCGCCGTGCTCGTCGATCCTCACCGTCGCCTCGGAGCCGGTCAACCGGATGATCCGCCGCGGGATGACGCTGACGAAACTTAAACTTTTCGACGAGACGGGTCACGTCGAGGTCACGTTTTTCAATCAGCCGTACGTCAGGGACAATTTCAGAACGGGCGCGTCTTTCAGGATCTGGGGCAGATTCGCTCTCGAAAAGAGCCGCCTTACGATCACGTCTCCCGTATGGGAGCCGTACGTCGAGGGCAGGGAACTCCCGCCGATCATCCCCGTTTATCCGCTCACGCGAGGACTCACGCAGAAATCGGTCGCTCAGTCAGTTTCCGCGGCGCTCGCCATGACCGGGACGGGCGGAGAATATCTTCCCGAGGGGATCCTTTCGAGTCTTTCTCTTCCGACTCATACATACGCGCTTGAAAACATCCACTTTCCGGAATCCCTCGAGGCGCTCGAGGCGGCGAAGAACCGCCTCTCGTTCGACGAACTCTTTCTCACGTCTCTGTCGCTCTCCGTTTCGGGCGGCAGAAAGAACGCGGTATCGAAAACGGTCATACCGCGCGCGGATCCCGTGCCGTTTCTCGGCGCGATCCCGTTCTCCCTCACAGCGTCGCAGATAAAGGCGATCGACGAGATCGGAGACGATCTTTCGGGCGGCAAGGTCATGAACCGCATCCTTGTCGGCGACGTCGGATCGGGCAAGACCGTCGTCGCGGCGGCAGCGGCGTACTTCACGCTCAGCGCGGGATATTCCGCGGCGCTGATGGCTCCGACCGAGATCCTCGCGACACAGCACTTCACCGATCTTTCCGCTCTTTTTGAAAAACTCGGATTCAAATGTCATCTTCTCACCGGTTCGACGGGCGCGGCGAAGCGGCGCGAAATAATCGCGGCGATATCGGGCGAGGAGCCCGTTCTTCTGATCGGAACGCACGCGCTCATCACCCCCGACGTCACGTTTTCACGTCTCGGTCTCGCGATAATCGACGAACAGCACCGCTTCGGCGTCATGCAGCGCGCCGCGCTCGCCGAAAAGACGGAGGGAGTCCACACGCTCGTTATGAGCGCGACTCCGATACCGAGAACGCTGTCGCTGATCGCATACGGCAATCTCGACGTTTCCCGCCTCGACGAACTTCCGTCGGGCCGTCAGCCCGTCGATACGTTCGCGGTTGACGAGAGCTACCGTAAACGGCTCAACGCGTTCATCGAAAAGCAGGTCGCGGAGGGTCATCAGGTCTACGTCGTCTGTCCCGCCGTCGAGGAATCGCCCGTCCCCGAAAAGGGCGACGACCCGCTCGAGATGGCGGATATCACGCTCTTCGATCTGCTCGGACCCGACCCGGAGCTGCCGATGAAGTCCGCCGTCGAGTATTCCGAACAGCTCAAAAACGAACTGAAAAACTGCCGTGTCAGCTTCGTTCACGGCAGGATGAAACCGTCGGAAAAAGACGCCGTTATGAGCGCGTTCTCGCGCGGCGAGATCGACGTGCTCGTCTCGACGACGGTCATCGAGGTCGGCGTCAACGTGCCCAACGCGACGCTAATGATCGTTGAAAACGCCGAGCGGTTCGGGCTCTCCCAGCTCCACCAGCTGAGAGGGCGCGTCGGCCGCGGCAAAGCGAAATCGTATTTCATCATGGTCTCCGACTCGAAGGGAGAGAAGGCTCGGGACAGGATCGAAACGCTCAAGCGCTCCCGCGACGGGTATAAGATCGCGGAGGCGGACCTCCGCCAGCGCGGCCCCGGCGACATCCTGTCGGAGAACAGCGTCGTCCGTCAGCACGGACAGTCGACGCTCTCGCTGATCCGCGCGCTCTCGAATTCCGCGATCACCGATAAGGTAACGGAGTGTGTGACGCGCATCCTCGACGTCGACCCGACGCTCGACCGCCCCGAAAACGCGGGCATAAAGGAGCGCGTCGCCGACCTCGCCCGCCGTTCGTCCGGAACGGTGAACTGAAAGTTCTGTGCCGCGAAGCGGCTCTGTCTTCGCGCTTTTTACTTATCATTTGGAGGACGTTTAGAATGAAAAAAACTCTTTTCAGCAAGGCCCTTTCGCTTATCCTCGCGTTATCTGCAGTTGTCGCCCTGTTTATCTGTTCTCCCGCCGCCTTAGCTGAAAGAAGCGGCGACTGGGAATACACCGTTTCAAACGGCGAGGCGACGGTAACCCGGTATTACGGATCGGCGACAGAGGTATCGATCCCATCGAAGATCAACGGGTATACGGTGACGAGTCTGACCGGATATTATGAATCTAATGGTTGGCGCGGTATATTCTATAGTAAAAACGTAAAAGCCGTGACGATCCCCGACTCCGTGACGAGTATAGGACAGTCCGCTTTCTCCGGCTGCGCCTCGCTCACGAGCGTGACGATCGGCGACTCTGTGACGAGCATAGGATATTCCGCTTTCTCCGACTGCACCTCTCTCACGAGCGTGACGATCCCCGACTCCGTGACGAGCATAGGAAGTTACGCTTTCTACAATTGCCGAAACCTCACGAGCGTGACGATCCCCGACTCCGTGACGAGCATAGGATATTCCGCTTTTTACAATACCGCGCTGATCAACAACGACGCGAATTATGAAAACGGCGTTTTGTACGTCGGCAATCATCTGATAAAAGCGAAAACGACGCTTTCCGGATCGTATGAGATCAGAGAGAGAACTCTGTGTATCGCCGGAAGCGCTTTCGAAAGCTGTACCTCACTCACGAGCGTGACGATCCCCGACTCCGTGACGAGAATAGGTGATTTCGCTTTCCGTAACTGCGCATCCCTCACGAGCGTGACGATCCCCGACAGTGTGACAAGCATAGATTGGGGTGTTTTCAACAATTGTTCCTCTCTCACAAATATTTCGATCCCCAACTCCGTGACGAGCATAGGAGAGAGCGCTTTCTTGTGCTGCACCTCGCTCACGAGCGTGACGATCGGCGACTCTGTGACGAGCATAGGATATTCCGCTTTCTCCGACTGCACCTCTCTCACGAGCGTGACGATCCCCGACTCCGTGACGAGCATAGGCGGTTACGCTTTCTCGGGCTGCACCGGACTTGAAACTGTAAATCTGGATATGGCGACTATTCCCTCAACGTTCAGAGGGCTGTCTTCGATCAAGACCGTTAACCTCGGTGAACACGTGACTGGCATTGGCGATTACGCTTTCTCCGAATGTAGCGGACTCACGAGCGTGGCGATCCCCGACTCCGTGACGAGCATAGGCGATTCCGCCTTTTACAACTGTTCCTCACTCTCAAACGTAACGGTCGGAAAGAGCGTTTCGAGAATAGGTTATTCCGCGTTTTCCGGCTGCGAAGTTCTTGAGAGAGTCGGTATTTCCGATCTCGCCGCGTGGTGCGCGATCTCTTTCTGTGACAATCCTCTGAATTACGCTCACGCTCTGTACCTGAACGGAGAACTTCTGACCGATCTCGTCATTCCGGACGGCGTGACGTCCGTCGGAGCGACGGCGTTCCGCGGATGCGCGGACCTTGTGAGAGTGACGATTCCCGACTCCGTTGCGGACGTGAACGCGTCAGCTTTCAAAAACTGCTCTTCCGTTGAAGAAGTATACTTCGGGAGCGGGATACAGGCGATAAGGGATTCCGCTTTCGAGGGATGTGCGTCTCTAAAAAGAGTTTATTATCCCGGTACTGAACTCGAATGGGCGAGGAAAGTATTCATCGGCGATCACAACGAATATCTTCGCAACGCTGAATTTGTTTTCGGATATCACGCGCCCGTAAACTTCAAGGACGTGAAACCGGGTGCATACTACGCCGACGCCGTCGCGTGGGCTGTCGCGAAGGGCGTCACCACCGGAACGTCGGCGACGACGTTCTCGCCGAACGACGGATGTACGAGAGGACAGGTCGTGGCGTTCCTGTGGCGCGCGGCGGGTTCTCCGGAACCCAGGGGCAACAAGAACCCCTTCAGCGACGTCAAGTCGAACGCGTACTATTACAAAGCCGTCCTGTGGGCTGTGGAGAACGAAGTGACGTCCGGAACGGACGCAACGCACTTCTCGCCGAACTCTGTCTGCACGAGAGGGCAGATCGTGACGTTCCTGTGGCGCGCGAACGGCAAGCCGGCGCCCTCGAAGACGACCAATCCCTTCAAGGACGTGAAAGCGAGCGACTACTACTACGACGCCGTTCTGTGGGCTGTCGAAAAAGATATCACCCTCGGCACGGACGCGACGCATTTCAGCCCGTCGTCCACTTGCACGAGGGGACAGATCGTCACTTTCCTGTTCAGAGACGCGAACTCATAAAACGGCTCAATAAAAACCGCTGCCGCATTCACCCGAATGCGGCAGCGTTATTATTCGTTATTCCTTTCGCAAATTCCGGAGGAATTTATATCACTGCGAAACAGTTTTCAACTGTTTCGAACGAAAAACCCCGGTCCGTCGATGAAGAACGCCCCGAATCCGCCGCCGGGGCGGTTCCCGGCGCGGAGCCATTCGACGTACGAACGCCTCAGCGCCGTGTCCGTCGGGAATTTGTCGACGTTGCCCGAAGGCGTGGCGAAGATACGCCACAGATCGTGACCGTCCTCGTAATTCCTGTTTGGTACGATCACTTCGAAGTCGTCCAGAAAGCTTACGATGTTCGGACACCCTTTGAGGAATTTCCTGTGGTCTTCAAAAAGGAGCCAGCTGCTCGTGCATACGGCCATTTTCCCGTCGGGGAAAAGGCCGCGGTAAAACTCGTACGCCTTTTTGTAAGAGGCCATCCTCGCGGTCCGGTCGAACGGCTTGCCGTCCGACGGGATATGACAGACGATCACCGTGTCGCCCATTTTGACTCCGTGGAATTCGTACGGTTTGTCCCAGACCCATGTTTCGTACTGCATACGTCCGAGCCAAAAGCGGTTCGGTACGAAAAAACGGCAATGCCATCCCTTCGTGAATATCCCGGGGATACCGTATACCGCGAGACATTCGCGATACTTGACGGCGACGTCGCCCATCGAATCGCGCCATATCGAGAGATCGATCCCGCGCTCCTCGTATCTCTTCCTCGTCTCGTCGACGCAGGTGAGGAAGATGAGCATATCCGTCGTATATTCGTGCGCTCCGGTCGCCGAGTCGACTTCGCGCAGAAGAGGAGAGTAAAGGTCATACGAATCGTTATCCGCGGCGAGAAGGATCTCGCGCGCAGCCTCGAATTTCCGCGCCGTTTCCCCGTCTTTTGCGATCCTTTCCAAAAGATCGACAAAGACCTTTTTGTCCTCTTCGGGGATCCCGTACGTGTCGCAGTATCTTTCGATCAGCTCCCGCATATCTTGCTCCTATTCAACGAAATCAAATTCAAGTCCGTACATCGAGACGGTGTCGCCCTCGGCGCATCCCGCCTCTCTCAGTTTGTCGATAACGCCCGCCTTGTTGAGCGAGTTTTCGAAATACATAAGGGATTCTCTGTCGTCGAAATTGACTCGTCCGACGAGAAGCCGCGCCCACTCGCCTTCGACGGTGAAAACGTCCCCGTCGCGGGAAACCGTGACGTCGTCGGGCGACGCTGACGATCTCTCGGGATCCTCGACGATCTCCGGCTCGTAAGTCAGTACGGGAGGCAGGTCCTCGAGCATCCGCGCGATTTTCGTCACGAGCCCGCGCGTGTTCTCTTTTTTCGCCGCGGAAATATATACTACTTCCCATCCGTGCGCCGCGGCGGCTTCTTCGAGTTCCTTCGCCCCCTCGTAGACCTCGGGGATCATACCGAACTCGTCCTCGCCTGAGGCGAGAAGATCCGCCTTGTTCGCCGCGATCAGTCGCGGACGAGACGCCACGGCGGGTGAGAATTTTTCAAGTTCTTCCGAGATCGTCTCAAGATCTTCGACCGGGGAGCGTCCTTCCGTCCCCGCGACGTCGACGACCTGAACGATCATTCTGCATCTTTCTATATGGCGGAGAAAGTCGTGACCGAGTCCGGCGCCCTCGGAGGCGCCCTCGATCAGGCCCGGAATGTCAGCCATGACGAATCCGGACTCTCCGCCGGTGCTTACGACTCCGAGCGAAGGCTCGAGCGTCGTGAAATGGTATTCGGCGACTTTCGGGCGCGCCGCAGATACAGCCGCCAGAAGAGACGATTTGCCCGCGGACGGAAGACCGACGAGCCCGACGTCCGCGATCATCTTGAGTTCGAGAACGACGTCTTTTTCCTCGCCGGGCATACCCGATTTGGCGAAACGCGGTATCTGTCTTGTCGGCGTGGCGAAATGCTTGTTTCCCCAGCCGCCGCGGCCTCCGCGGCAGACTGTAAAATCCTCCCCGTCGCTCATGTCGTGGATGACAAGGCCGCTCTCGGCGTCCTTTATCAGCGTTCCTCGCGGCACTTTGACGACGACGTCCTCGCCGTCCTTGCCGTGAAACTTCGAACCCTCGCCGTCGCCTCCGTTTTCCGCGATGAATTTCCTCTTGTAGCGGAAAGCGAGCAGGGTATTGGCGCCTTCGTCGACGGTAAAGATAACGTCGCCGCCGCGTCCGCCGTCTCCGCCGTCGGGTCCGCCCTTTGCGACGTATTTTTCGCGTCTGAACGATACGACGCCGTTTCCGCCGTTCCCGGCTTTCAGGTATATCCTTATCTTATCGATAAACACTTTTTTCTCCTTTTTTCGGTATAAAAACCGAACGCACTCTAAAGCCTTCCCCTTGAGGGGAAGGTGGCGGCGAAGCCGCCGGATGAGGTGAGAAACGGGTTACTCTTTAGTCAGTTCTCCTAGTATCCCTACGCCTTTTACGATGTCTTCGTCCGACGGAGTGGAATAATTGAGCCTGAACGAATTCGATTTCGCGCCCTCGTCGCAGCAGAACGTAGCCCCCGGCACGACGGCGACGCCGCGGCCCAGAGCGTCTCTGACAAACTCCGCTCCGTCGAAGCGGTCGGGCAGGGTGCACCAGATGAACAGTCCGCCGTCCGGACGGGTGAAAGGCACGTCCGGCGTGAGGTTTTCCTCAAGCGACCTGAGCATCAGGCCGCACTTGTCTCGGTAAAGCTTTCTGATCCCCGCGATATGAGCGTCGAGATCGTATTCGTCGATGAATCTGTGACAGAGTATCTGGAAAAAGATGTTCGTGTGGACGTCTTCGACCTGCTTGGCTATGACCATCTTCGAGATGATCGGCGCGGGCGCAGTGACGTAGCCGACGCGCATTCCCGCGGAGAGTATTTTTGAGAACGTCGAGCAGTAGATGACGCCGCCCTCGTCCCCGTCGAGTTTTTTGATCGTGTCGACGTCCTCTCCGGAGAAACGGAGTTCGCCGTACGGATTGTCTTCAAATATCGGAACGCCGTGAGCGCGGGCGATCCTCAGGACAGTTTTTCTGTTTTCGAGCGTAGAGGTTATCCCTGCGGGATTATGGAACGTCGGGATGAGATATATCATTTTCGCCTCGGGATGCTCACGCAGCGCGCGGTCGAGCGCCTCCGGATCGATCCCGGAAGCGGTAAGCGGGACGCCGATCGGCTTCGCGCCGTTCGAGCGGAACGCGTTGAGCGCGCCGATGAACGTCGGCTCCTCGCAGATAACGGCGTCGCCCTCGTTGCAGAGAACCTTACATGCAAGCTCGATCCCCTGCTGACCGCCCGCGGTGATTATCGTCTCGTCGCCCTTGGCGGCGATCCCGAATTTTTCGCGCAGACGCGCCCGGACGTCCTCGCGCAGAGGCCCGTAACCCTCGGTGACGCTGTACTGGAGTGCGGCGACCGCCTGCTCGTCGAAGATCTCGCGAGAGATCTTTTCCATCGCCTCCGTCGGGAACGAAAGAGGCGAGGGGTTGCCCGCCGCAAAACTTATTATCGAGGGATCGGCGAGAGATTTGAAGATCTCTCTTATCGCCGACGGCTTCATTCCGGCTATTTTATCGGAAAAAACGTAATCCATGATTCAACTCTCCGTTTCATCTTTTGCTTCGTTAATTTTATCATATATACGGCGCGTTTGCAACGATTTCGGACGTCAATATTGAAATCCTGCCGTGAAAGTGGTAATATATCTGCAGTACGTTTTCGGAGGCGGATATGGCAAAAAAGATTTTCGCGTTTCTCGGTACAGCGCTCGTTCGCGCCTGTGTGTTTTTCACGGCGGTCAGCATCGTATTATACGCCGGAGCGTTTGCGTTCACCGGCAATACGGACTCTATGACGCTGACCCGTGTGATCTTCATACTCATCTTTTCGTGTATCGCGGGTATAATGACCGCGTTTCTGACGACTGACGTGATGAACCTCGCCGTTCGCTCCGTACTTCACTACGTCGTGACTCTCGCGGCTTTTATCATCCTGTTCTCGCTCGTTCCCGGATCGTCGGGCGGCAACCCGGTGATGATGGGGGCGTTCTTTACCGTTCTCTGGGCGATCCCGTTTGCCGTCTGGCTCGTCGTCCGTTCGCGCCGCGCAAAAAAAGAAAACGCGGGGAAGGAATATAAACCGTCGTTCGACGGGAAGAAATAACGACTCATTTGAAATAATCGTCTGTTTTTCATTAGTAAAAAGACGGGGCTGTCGCATAAACGACAGCCCCGTAGCATTTTTTGCGGTTATCCGGAGATCCTTTCCATCATTGCGTACGTATCGCGGAAAGTCTGCTTCTTCTCTTCGATCAGAGCGCGCATCTCTTCGATTTGCACCTTCGAGAAACGGTCGAGCATTCCGTCCTTGAGCGTTCCCTTGTACATCCTGTCGAGGACCTGCGAGTACGCGATCTCAACGGTGACGATCTCACCCGCTTTCTCGCAGACGACGAGGTCGGAGTTGCCCGCAAGCAGTTCGTCGACGGCGCGGACGCCCATCTTCGTCGCGAGGATCCTGTCGGAGAGGGTGGGGGATCCGCCGCGGACGACGTGCGCGAGACGGACGAATTTCGTCTCGACCCACATACGGTCGTTGTTTTCGTTTGCGGCGAGTTCTTTCGTATGATCGTTGATCTTCTTCGCGAGCTCCTCGGAGTGACCCGATACGCCCTCGGAAACGATGACGATGAAGTTTCTCTTTCCGTCTCTGCGGAGCTTCACGATACGCTCGATGACTGCGTCCTCGTCAAAGTCGACCTCGGGGATCGCCGCGGCGACCGCGCCGCATGCGATGGCGGTGTTGAGGGCGATGTCTCCCGCGCCGCGTCCCATGACCTCGACTACGTTGCATCGCGCGTGGCTCTCGCACGTGTCGCGGAGTCTGTCGACGCACTCGAGAACGGTCTGCATGGCGGTGTCGAAACCGATCGTGTTGTCGGTCGCGGTGATATCGTTGTCGATCGTTCCGGGAATACCGATCGTCGGGATCCCGCGCGCGGAAAGATCGGTCGCTCCGCGGAACGTGCCGTCGCCGCCGATCGCGACGACTCCGTCTATCTCGTGACGCTTCAGCGTCTCGATCGCTTTTCTCATTCCTTCCTCTTCCTTGAACTCAAGGCATCTGTCGGAATAAAGGAACGTGCCGCCGAGGGTGATCTTGTTGCTGACCTCGCGGGAGGTGAGCTCGATCATTTCGTCGTATATCATACCGCGGTATCCGCCGTAAATACCCATTACCTCGACTCCGTGAGCGAGCGCCTCGCGGGCGACGGCGCGGACCGCGGCGTTCATTCCCGGGGCGTCTCCTCCGGACGTAAGTACGCCGATCTTTCTGAACTTTTCAGCCATTTTTCCCTCCTGTCCGGCGGGATGAGCCGCCGACAAATTATATCAAATTTCACAAGAGATATTTTAATACAATATAGTCACCGGGTCAAGTGATTATTATAAAAAAAGTACGGGCGCGCCGTTTTTCGGCGCGCCCGCGGATATCGACTCAATAAGACGTTTTTGCCCGCAGTTTCCTCGTTGCGTCCGTAAGGGGAACAATGAGAAAACCGATGGAGAAGTTTCCGACGGCGTGGATCCCGTCCCAGGGAAGTCCCGCGGCGATCCATTTCAGCGTGGTCGCAAAGTTCATATTGAACATAAGCGCCTGAGCGGGCGCGTAAAGCGTCCCGTAGATCAGCCCGAAAAATCCGCAGACGATCGGCAGAACGAATACCCTCGCTTTGACCGGTATCTTATCGTACGGGATGAGCATCGAAATCGCCCAGAAGACCGCCCATATGTAGAGATACGGGAGCCACCAGAGCGAAAATCCCGCGTAAATACCCGTCAGGAAGACGAAGACGTAAACCGGAATGATCGCGCGCCATCCGTAAGCGAACGTCAGCACCATTATGAGCATCGTCACCGGGTGGACGTTCGGAAGGCCCTCCATCGCGAGCTTCGATACGAACATCGTGGCTCCGAACATCGCGTACAGCACGACGTTCACAAGCCTTCGTCTGACGTTCATGTTCAGTTGATAGCGGTGTAAACGATGTCGAACGTATCTCCGTCGTTGACGGGCGTGGACGACGCGCCTGTCATCAGCATTTCACCGTTCTGTTCAAGACTCCAGAAGTGATCCGCGTCGGCTTCCATCTCAACGCTGCCGCCCTCCGTGGGAACGATCAGCTTCTTGATGAAGAGACCGTACTCGCTGTAGTCTTCGGGAGCGTGGTTGACGAGCTCGTTTGAAACAAGCGCGTCCTCGAGATTTTCCGCATCGGTTTTAACGGCGATCTCGTACACTGCGTTGTCTTTTTTGACGTTGACGGTGATCGTTTTCGCTCCTTCTCCGACCTCGAGCTTCTCGATCTCGACAGGAGCTGCGGTCTCCGGAGTTCCGGTTCCCGTACCCGTTTCCGTGGCGGCCTCGGTCGCCTTCTGTGTCCCCGTATTCGTTCCGTTACCGCAAGACGCAATGGTCAGTGCTACAGCCGCAATAAGCACCGCGATAAGGAGAAGTCTCAGGGGTAAGATGAGTTTCTTCATTTTCATGGCATTTTCTCCTTTATGTGATATAGTCGACGCCGCGCAACCCGAGAACTCGCGGGTCAGGCATGCCTGCGGCGCGTAAAGGGGTCGGTCTCCCGGCTTACGGCTTAGCCATAAATGGCGTCTCTCCCCGGACCTTCTCAGAGCGGATCGCTCCAATGGCGTGACAGCTGCGGCGCTGCCGGAAAGATCATTCGCCGTTACGGTGACGAGTTCGCTCAGGCGTCTCACCTGATTCCCTGATCTCAAAAGCAAAAACCAGTTGTCGCACCCCCTGCGTCGGGTTATATTATATACCTCTTTCGGATTGTATTCAAGTTTTCGCGAATAATATCCGTCAAGCTTTATTTCGCGTCGAACCAGGTTTTTCCGCGCGACACGTCGGCGGAGAGCGGAACGGAGAGGGAAGCGGCGCCTTCCATTTCTCTTTTGAGGATCGCCGCCGCCTCGTCGGCGCACGACTCCGCGGAATCGATGATAAGCTCGTCGTGTACCTGCATGATTAGGATCGCGTCGATCCCCGCGTCGCGTAGCGCCCGCTCGACTCTTATCATAGCTATCTTGATGACGTCCGCCGCGCTTCCCTGGATCGGGCTGTTCATTGCGACCCTTCTGCCGAAAGCGGATACATTTCTGTTTTTGCTTGACAGTTCCGGAATATATCGGCGTCTGCCTAACATTGTTTCGGTATATCCTTTTTCTATCGCTCCGTCTACGGTATTTTTGAGGTATTCGTCGACCTTCGGATAAGCGGCGAGATAACCCTTGATATACTCGTCTGCGCTCTTTCTCGTTATTCCGAGATCCTGTGAGAGCGAGAACGCTCCGATGCCGTAGACTATCCCGAAATTGACCGCTTTTGCCCGCCGTCTCAACTCGCCCGTCACCTGATCGAGCGGCACTCCGAAGACCTCCGACGCCGTGAGCGCGTGGATGTCTTCTCCGTTTATGAAGCCCCCGATCATCCGCTCGTCTCCGGAGAGATGAGCGAGCAGACGGAGTTCAATCTGCGAGTAGTCCGCGTCGATGAGCACGCGATCCTTACCGCGGGCGGTGAAATACCGTCGGAGTTCGCGGCCGAGCGATCCTCGGACGGGGATGTTCTGTAGGTTCGGGTCGTTTGAAGAAAGGCGCCCCGTCGCGGTTCCGCACTGATTGAAGGTGGTATGGATCAGGCCGTTCTCATCAGCCATCGCGGCGAGATTTTCACCGTACGTTCCG
Source organism: Clostridia bacterium (assembly GCA_017518975.1). Lineage (GTDB taxonomy): Bacteria > Bacillota > Clostridia > Oscillospirales > CAG-272 > RUG11130. Next base: position 30,218 of record JAFWTH010000003.1, on the reverse strand, counting down.
CGTAACTTCGCAATTTCACGGTATTCGAGTATCGAACCGATTATCGGATTTGAAAATCTTAGGGAAGAAAGTGTTTCGGCATCTGTAGAATATCCGGTCTTCGTTTTCTTCCCCGCACGGAGTCCCATTTCCTCGAAGAGGACGGTCCCGAGCTGCTTAGGGGAGTTTATATTGAATTCGTGTCCCGCAAGCATATATATCTGCGCGGCGAGTTCCTCCTCGTGCGCTTTGAGTACGGAGGCGAAAGCGACGATTCCGGCGGGGTCAGTTTTGAACCCGCGCCCCTCCATTGACGACAGCACGGAGGAAAGGGGTATCTCGACGTTTTTGAGGAGATCCGTCATTCCCTCCGAGTCGAGCTTGGGCGAAAGGGCGTCTGCGACACGCCTCACCGTCGCCGCGTCCTCGCCGGGCGCGACTCCCGCCTTTTCCGCGGCGTATGAAAGAGGGTATGCGCTTCTTCCCGGCTCAAGCAGATATGAGGCGAGTTTCGTATCGAAAACACATTCCGGCTCCGCTCCGTATCCGCTTGCGGCGGAACAGAGAGATTTGAAGTCGTGGCATACGACGGGTCGCGAGAGGATATTTTTTACCGCTTCTCGGCCCGGCTTTTCGCACACGTAGAGCGTCCCTCCCGAGAAGAAAGACAGTTCAGACTCCGTCAGTACGACCGCGTCGCCTTCCTTCGTTTCAAACGCCGCGGCGTCGCCGGATGTGATCCTCCTCACGGGGACCTCTTCGGATCTCGGGGGCTCGGCGGAAAGACTGATTTGTTCACCCGTCAGATGAAACTTCTCGATAAGGCTCTTCAGGTGCAGTTCCGTGAGCAGTGAATAAAGCGCTTCGCCGTCGATACCCGCGGATTCGACTGCGTCGATATCTCCGCCGACCGGAGCGGTCCTGCAGATCCGCGCGAGTTCCCGCGACATATACGCGCTCTCCTTACCGTCGGAAAGCTTTTGTCTCACCGACGGGGTGGAACCGAAAAATCCGTTTTCCTCGTCGGCGTACAGTTCGTCGAGTCCTCCCGCCGCGGCGATCAGCTTGAGCGCGGTCTTTTCACCGATCCCGGGGACGCCCGGAATGCAGTCGGAGGAGTCTCCCATGAGCGCCTTGACGTCTACGAACTGATCCGGAGACACGGAGTACACCTCGCGGAAGTGATCTCCGTCGAACAGCTCGTCCTCACGGTTGCGGAGGAGCCACACTGACGTTTTATCGGAGATGAGCTGAAGCGAGTCCCTGTCTCCCGTGACGATAAACGAGCTGACGTCCCCTCGCTCGTCCGCTGCGCGGCAGACGGTTCCGATTACGTCGTCCGCTTCGTATCCCGGACATTCGAGGACCGCGAATCCGAGGGCTTCGGCGGCGCGTTTGGCGTAGGGGAGCTGAACTGCGAGATCGTCGGGCATCCCGTGGCGGTTCGACTTATATCCCGAATACCGTTCGTGACGGAACGTTTTTTCGGGAGTATCGAACGTGCAGACGCGGTAAGTCGGCGTCAGACGGTCGAGATACCTTTTCAGAGTCGAGATGAATCCGTACGTCGCGTTCGTCGGGATGCCGTCCGGGGTCGAAAGATCCCGGATCCCGTAAAACGCCCGGTTGAGCAGACTGTTTCCGTCGATAACGATAAGATTTTTCAAAGCGACAGTTCCTCTCTTTACTGAGTTTATCGGGAATACTTGATTTTTTCGGGAATTTAAGATATCATATTAAGAGATGTTTTTAACGTACGCGCGCGGAAGGGAGGAAAAAGATGAGAAAATTTCTGAAACTCGTCACGAGCAGACTCGTAACCGTCAGTCTTCTGATCTTTCTGCAGTTCGTTATCATCGCGTTTGCTCTCTTCGTCCTTCCGGGGCGTTATTTCGCGATCTATTACGCGGCGACCACGGTCGTCGGGTTTATCTTCTGCATCCGTATCATAACAAGACGCGGCAATCCCGGGTACAAGATCGGATGGATCATCCTCGTCCTTCTTCTGCCTCCGTTCGGAGTCGCCGTTTACCTCATTTTCCACGGAAACACGGTTTCGGAAAAAATGAAACGGAAGATGGCGTCCATCAACACCGCGATGGCGCGCGCCATCGCGCTCGACGACGGGAGAGAACCGGTTGAGTTCGATTCGTCTGTCGCTGAAAGGCAGTCGGATTATCTCTCCAATATCGCGGGCAACCCGCCTTATAAGGGATCGAGATCGACTTACTTTCCGACAGGCGAGTCGATGTACGGTACTTTTCTCGACACGCTCCGCTCCGCGGAGAAATATATCTTTCTCGAATACTTTATCCTTGCGCCGGGCAAGATGTGGGACGACGTTCACGCGATCCTGCTCGAAAAAGCGAAAGCGGGAGTCGACGTCCGGCTGATTTACGACGATTTCGGCTCGATCAACTATCTGCCGTGGCGTTTCGCCAAGGAGCTGAACGCGGAGGGGATAAAGTGCAGGGTGTTCAACCGATACGTCCCGCTTATCTATCCGCGTCTCAACAATCGCGACCACAGAAAGATATGTTCGGTCGACGGGAAGACTGTCTTTACAGGCGGCTTCAATATCGCGGACGAGTATATCAACGAGATCGTGCGGTTCGGATACTGGAAGGACAACGCCGTTCTCGTCGAGGGACGCGCAGCTTGGAGTTTTACGGTGATGTTCCTGTCCATGTGGTCTTTCTTCGAACCGGACGAAACGGGAGAAGACGGATACCTGAAATACAAGCCGGATGAGTTTCCGGAGTTCGATGATACGGAATGCGGAATCATTCAGCCGTATCAGGACAATCCCGCCGACGAGATCGCCGTCGGAGAGGCGGTATATCTCAATCTGATTTACAGCGCCAAAAAGTACGTCTGGATCACTACGCCGTATCTTATAATCGACTATCAGATAGAACAGGCGCTCTGTCACGCCGCGGGAAGCGGGGTCGACGTCAGGATCGTCACTCCGGCGATCCCGGACAAGCCGATGGTTTTCGAATCGACGAAGGCGCATTACGACCGTCTGATAAGGGCGGGAGTGAAACTTTACGAGTATACTCCGGGATTTATGCACGCGAAAACTTTCGTGTGCGACGACGAGTTCGCGACGGTCGGATCGGTGAACCTCGATTACAGGAGTCTTTACCTGCACTTCGAATGCGGGCTGTGGATGTATAAATCGTCTGCGGTCGCGGACGTAAAGCGCGATTTTGAATCAGTTTTCTCAGAATCGAAGGAGATGACCGCCGAGGACTGCCGCGTCGGCGTCTTCCGCAGAATCTTCCGCTCCCTCATTGAGCTTATCGCTCCGATGATATGAGGTAATCGCTTTCCTTTTTCAAACCGGAGAAGTTGTGCTGACGCAGGACCTCGTAAACCGCGATCGCCGCTGAATTCGATAAATTGAGCGAGCGCAGGCCGTCCCTCATCGGGATGCGGACCGTCCTGTCAAGGTTGTCCCTGAGAAGATCCTCCGGCAGCCCCTTCGTCTCCTTTCCGAAAAATAGAAAGAGGGGAAGAGGATAATCGACTTCGGTATAGTCTCTCGGCGCTTTTGTCGAGAAAAGATAGTATTCTGCTTCGGGATGACGTGTGAAAAAATCGTCAAGACCGGAGTAATACGTTATATCGAGCAGATGCCAGTAATCGAGTCCCGCGCGCTTCAGCTTGCGGTCATCGACGCGGAATCCCATCGGCTCGATAAGGTGAAGAGAAGCGCCCGTGGCGGCGCACGTTCTGGCGATGTTGCCCGTGTTCTGCGGTATCTCGGGCTCAACTAGCACGATATTTATATCACTCAACTTCCTCACCTCCGGACTTTATTATAAGCCGAAGAAGGCGGGATTTCAAGTGATTTCGGAACGCGCCGGATGACAGAGTATATTTTTCCCGAAAAGGACGAAAAGATATGAGCATTATCACAAAGGTCTTCGGGACCTACAGCGACAAACAGATCAAAAAGATCAGACCTATCCTCGCGGCGGTTAACGACCGCGCGGAGAAGTACCGTGCGATGAGCGACGCGGATATGACGGCGATGACGGATAAGTTCAGGAAAGCTGTCCGTTCCGACGGAGCGTCACTTGAGGACATAATGCCCGAGGCGTACGCTCTCGTGCGTGAGGCGGCTGACCGTGTTCTCGGAAAAAGGCCTTTCGACGTTCAGATCCTCTGCGGCGTTCTTCTCCATCAGGGGCGCATCGCCGAAATGAAGACCGGCGAGGGCAAGACACTCGTCGCCGTTCTTCCGTCGTATCTCAACGCTCTGACGGGAAACGGCGTGCACATCGTCACCGTCAACGACTACCTCGCCCGCCTCGGATGCGAGGAAATGGGAAGAGTCCACGAATTTCTCGGCCTCTCGACCGGACTCATTATCCACGACGGATCGAGAGAGGAAAAACAGCATGCGTACGGATGCGACATAACGTACGGAACCAACAACGAGTTCGGTTTCGATTACCTGCGCGACAATATGGTCACCTATATGGAGGACCGCGTTCAGCACGGACACAATTTTGCCATCGTCGACGAGGTAGACTCGATCCTCATCGACGAGGCGAGAACGCCTCTCATCATTTCCGGTCACGGGTCTGAGGTCGATCAGCTTTACGAGATGGCGGACCGCTTCGCGCGCGGCCTTTCCCGCTTCGTCATCAAGGAAATGGATAACAAACAGGATTACGACGACGTAAAGGAAGACTATATCGTCGACGAAAAAGCGAAGAGCACGACGCTTACCGCGTCCGGTATCGCCAAGGCGGAGAAATTCTTCGGGATCGAAAACCTTTCCGATCCCGAGAACGCAAATATCTCGCATCACATCTATCAGGCGCTCAAGGCGCACGGCACGATGAAGCTCGATACCGATTACGTCATCAAGGACGGCGAAATAATCATAGTAGACACGTTCACGGGCCGTCTTATGCCCGGAAGACGCTACTCCGACGGTCTGCATCAGGCGATAGAGGCGAAAGAGGGCGTCCAGATAAAAAGAGAGAACCGCACCATCGCGACGGTCACGTTCCAGAACTACTTCAGAATGTACAAAAAGCTCTCGGGTATGACCGGAACCGCGCTCTCCGAGGAGAACGAATTCCGCGAGATCTACAACATCGACGTCGTCGAAGTGCCGACGAACAAACCCATGATAAGGGTGGATCACCCGGACGTCGTTTTCAAGACGAAAAACGGGAAAGACCACGCGATCATCGAACAGATAAAAGCGTGCCACGAAAAGGGCCAGCCGGTCCTCGTGGGTACCGTTTCGATCGAAAAATCCGAGGAACTCTCCAAAAAGCTCAAAAGGGAAGGTATCAAGCATACCGTCCTCAACGCGAAATATCACGAAATGGAAGCGGACATCGTCGCTCAGGCAGGTAAATTCGGGGCGGTCACGATATCCACTAACATGGCGGGGCGCGGTACCGACATCATGCTCGGAGGAAACGCCGAATACCTCGCCAAGGCGGAGATGAGAAAAGAGGGGTACGAGGAAGAGATCGTAGCTCTCGCGACCGGTTATTCCGATTCCGTCTCCGACGAGGTCAGGGAGGCGCGCGCTCATTACCGTGAACTGTACGGCGGTTTCCAGGAAAAGATCAAACCCGAGTGGGCGAAAGTCTGCGAAGCGGGGGGGCTCTTCGTCATCGGAACGGAGCGCCACGAGTCCCGCCGTATCGACAACCAGCTGAGAGGCCGTTCGGGAAGACAGGGGGACCCCGGCGAATCCAGATTCTTCCTTTCGTTCGAGGACGATCTCATGCGCCTGTTCGGATCGGAAAGGATGCTCGGCATCGTCGACCGTCTCGGATTGCCCGAGGATCAGCCGATCGACGCGAAGATCCTTTCGGGATCTATCGAATCCGCTCAGAAGCGTCTTGAAGAGCAGAACTTCAACAGACGTAAAAACGTTCTTCAGTACGACGACGTCATGAACCAGCAGAGACAGATCATTTACGCTCAGCGTACCGAAGTCCTCGAGAACCGCGATCTGCGCGAGAAGATCGTTTCGATGATCCACGGAACGATAAGCGACGCGGTCGACTTTTTCCTGCACGATCCCGAAAACTTCGATATCGACGGGCTGAGAAACAAATATCTCGGATTGCTCTGCAGGTCTGACGATTTCACCGAGCCGGTCGGAGAAGATACCGACGCGTATCGTGAGAAGGTACGCGAGGAACTCGACAGCCGCGCTATGAAACTTTACGAGAGCAAGGAGAAGGACGTGTTCGGCGAGGAGCAAATGCGCGAGGTCGAGCGTATCGCGCTCCTGATCAACGTGGATAAAAAATGGATGGATCACCTCGAGGCGATGGATTCCGTCATGGAGACGATCGGTCTTCAGGCGTACGCGCAGCGCAATCCGATATCCGAGTACAGGATAGCGGCGGGCGACTTCTTCGACGAGATGATCACGAATATTAGGGACGACACCGTGAGGATGATCCTCTCCGCCGTTCCGAGACCGAATATGAAGAGAGTCGAAGTCGCCAAGCCCGTATCCCGCGGATTCGGTGGAGACGGCAGCGATACGAAAAAACGCCCCGTAGTGAACAAGGGCGCCAAGGTCGGCAGGAACGATCCCTGTCCGTGCGGCTCGGGCAAGAAATACAAAAAGTGCTGCGGCGCGGGAACCGCCGGTACGGAAGACTGATATGGGATTCGGTATTCTGTTCTTCGGTTACTTCACGGCGTTCGCGTTTGCCATGATTCCCGTCTATTTCTTCGCGGATATAGTCGGGTGCCTCATAATGCTGTGGGCGCTCACGGTCCTTTCCTCGCACAAGGCGGCTTTCAGGAAGTGCGTTTACCTCGATATGGTACTCACCGCTTTATCCGTCGTGCGCGCCGTGGGAAGAACGTTCGCTTTCTTCACCGACGGCGATACGGTCGGGACGGTGCTTACGGTCGTGTGGGCGGCGGCAGCTCTCGTCTTTCACTTTTTCCTTACCGGCGCGATCCGCTCGCTCGCGGTCGACGCGGAGGATAAAAAGATGACGGCCAGGGCAAACTTCTCAAGAAGCTTTTCCGTCACGGCGTACGTTCTGATGATCGCGCACTCTTCGCTCGGCGCGTTTTTGCCGGAGGATCTGGGACAGATCGCGGACAAACTCGTCTTGCTCGTCTCGCTCGCGTGTCTTCTCTTTATGTCGTTCCTTATCTACACGTCGTTCGTCAACTTCATCCCGGTATCAGGCGAGGTGCCGGAACCCGTGCCGTCGAAGATCCCGCTCGTGAATAAGATCAGGATGAAATCGTACGAGCGAAAAAAAAGGATACTTGACGAGAACAGGGAGCTTTACGAGGAGTATCTCAAAAACAAGAAAAGCAAAAACGAAAAAACGCCTAAAAAACGCAAGAAAAAGAAATGAGAGGAGAAAAGATGGGTTTCGGACTCATAATAGCGGGGCTTTTGTTCCTCGTAAATCCGTGCTACAACGTGATAGACGTTCTTCCCGACTTCATCGGATTCTTTCTCATTTTCAGGGGTCTTTCCCGTATGGCTCCTCTCGACCCGTCTCTTGAGGACTCGAGATCTTTGTTTTCGCGTCTTTCGCTGATCGACGTGTCGAAGTACCTCGTCTTTTTTATCCTCGTTATGGGCAGAGGCGGCAACACGGTCGGACCGGACGGTCTCCCGCTCGACGCGCTTTCCGTCAGGGCGACGAACGAAACGATTTTGCTTCTTATAACGTTCGTTTTCGCGGTCGTCGAGCTGATCTTTTTCGTTCCCGCGGTCAATAAACTGTTTAACGGGGTCGACGGAGTTTCGAGAAGGCTTTCAACGGGTTTCCCGGAAAAGGCGTTTGAGACGCGCGCGCTGATCATCACGTTTTTCACCGTACGCTGTGCAGCGTCCGTTATATCGGAACTTCCCGCCCTGTTCATCAGCAGTCACTACGGCGACGTGACCGTCGGCGGGATCGGGCCGGAAAACCTTCGCCCTTACCTCTACGTAATGAATTCCGTAGTGACGGTTGCGCTCGGCGCGGTTTTCCTCTACAGATCCATCCGTTTTTTCGGCGGTCTGAAGAATAACGAAAAACTCATCTCCGCAATGACCGAAGCGACGGAACGCTTCTCCGCGGAGAACCCCGACGTTCGCCTCGGCGTAAGGATGAGAAACGCGTCGGTCCTCTTTATGGTCTCGACCGTTCTTTCCGTCTGGGTCACGAGCGGCGGTATGACGCTGATACCCGGAGCTTTCTGCGCCGTGTTTATCATAATGACCTCGATCGTTCTGCGTGACTTTTTCACCGCAAAGCGCGGGTTTCTTGCCGTCGTGATACCTGCCGCTCTCTACGGAGCCGTCAGTACCGTTTCTTTCATACTTGAGTCCCGGTTCTTCTCCGATTATACGCGGTTTGAGGTCTTCCGCATCAAAGGAGCGGGAAGATTGTTCCCTCCGATGGTTGTCACGGAGGAGATAGGTTTTCTTCTTCTTGCTTTTTCGATGATCGCGCTTTCGGCTGCCTTCTACAAAGCGGTAAGATCTCACGTTTCAAAAGCGGGATCCGATATATTCGTTACCGAAAAAGTGACGTTTACGGTCGATAAATACAGAAGTGAACTCGACGCTTCTTTGAAAAAAAGGATACGCTTCGCAAGAATCGCGGGATTCGTCCACTTCGCGTTTTTGATCGCGCTCCCGGCGGTCGAGCCGTTCATACCTTCCGTTTTTCCCGAATATCTTGACGGGGCGAGGACCGTCGATCTTCCCGGCCACGTCATGTCTTTCGTTACGGCGGCGTATTTCGCAGTCGCCGTGCTGTGGATCGTTTTCAATCTCATTTTGTGTCTGTTCTCGAACGCGGAGATGTACAGACCGATGGCTAAACGGGAAAGAATATGAAGATCGTTGTTTGTCCGGATTCGTTCAAAGGCACTGTCTCGTCTGCCCGCGCCGCCTCGATCATAAGATCGGCGGCGCTTTCCGTCTTTCCGGAAGCGGAGGTCGTCACGGTCCCGCTCGCTGACGGAGGCGAGGGAACGTGCGACGCGCTTGGAGCCGAGAAAGTTCCCGCGCGCGTCACCGGGCCGGACGGGATCGAAGTCGACTCGTTTTTCGGCGTTATCGGAGACATCGCCGTGATCGAACTCGCGGCGGTCGCTGGGCTCACTCTGACTTCTCTTCACGATCCGTCGCTCACCACGTCGCGCGGAGCGGGTGAGCTTTTCATTTCCGCGGCTGACGCGGGATACAAAAGATTCGTTCTTGCGCTCGGCGGAAGCGCCGTGAACGATTGCGGGTGCGGAATGGCGTCCGCATGCGGAGTTGTTTTTTACGATTCCGACGGCAGACAATTCGTCCCGGTAGGCGGAACGCTTTCAAAGGTTTCCCGGATCGACGCGTCTGCCATTGACCCCAGGATCGCAGACGCTGAGATCACCGTAATGTGCGACGTAGACAATCCGCTTTACGGAGAGCGGGGAGCCGCGTTCGTTTTCGCGCCGCAGAAGGGGGCTGACGCGGAAACGGTCGCGCGGCTTGACGACGGTCTGCGCAGTATCGCCGAAGTTATCGAGAGGGACGTCGGAGTTACGGTCTCCGATATTCCCGGTGGCGGCGCCGCGGGAGGGTGCGGAGCCGGAGCCGTCGCGTTCTTCGGCGCTGAAATGAGACGGGGAATCGACGCGGTCCTCGACGCTCTGGATTTTGATTCGATCCTCGACGGCGCGGATCTCGCCGTCACCGGTGAGGGACGGTTCGACAGGCAGAGCGCCGACGGTAAAGTCGTGTCGGGGGTCGCATCACGCGCTTCGTCGCGTAGGATCCCGGTCGCGGTAGTGTGCGGTACCGCGGAGAAAGGCGCGGACGTTCTTATCCCCGGTATCTCGGGAGTGTTCCCGACGGTTCACGGCCCCGTTCCGGACATTATCACCCCGGCGGATGCGGAAGCCGCGCTTTACAAAACTTCGTGTGAAATGATAAAGCTCACGCTTCTATGAAGAAACGTGAGCTTTGGTTTTGTTTTACGGTTGTCAGAACTCGTACCCGAGTTTAAGCGCTTTCTCGTTCTTTTCGCGGAGAGCCGCTTTCGATTCGGGGATCGATCCGACCAGAAGACCGAGGAACTCGTCAAGCGTGAAGAGTCCGGTCTTTTTTATTATCGCGCCGAGGATAATGACGTTGGCAAAACCGGTAAGTCCGTTTTCGCTCGCCATTTCCGACGCCGGTACGTACAGAGCGTCGATATCGGAACGCGCGGTCTTTTTGTCGATCATCGTCGCGTCGCAGACGAGCAGACCGCCCGCCTTGACTCTCGGCTCGAATTTATCGAACGACGGGAGATTCATCACTACGGCGACGTCAGGCGACGTGACGGAAGGAGAACCGATCTCACCGTCAGAGATTACGACGGTGCAGTTTGACGTTCCGCCTCTCATCTCGGGCCCGTAGGAGGGGAGAAAAGTAACGTTCTTTCCCTGATGCATGGCGGTTTTAGCCGTCTGCTTCCCGGAGAACTGGATGCCCTGGCCGCCGCTTCCGGCGAATATCATAGTAGTCGTCACGGTGCCGCCTCCTTATCTTATCGCCTCGCCGTCTTTGAAGACGCCGAGCGGATAGTAACTCATCATATTTTCCCTCAGCCACTCCAGCGCGGCCTTGGGAGTCATTCCCCAGTTCGTGGGGCACGTGGAGAGGATTTCGACGATCGAAAGACCTTTTCCGTCGAGCTGATTCTGAAAAGCTTTCGTGATCAGTTTCTTTGCAGCGTTGATGTTTTTCGGAGAGTCGACCGAGGTGCGCGCCGCGAGCGCCACGCCGTCGAGCGTCGAGAGCATCTCGCAGATCCTGATCGGAGAACCCTGGATCTTTCTGTCGCGTCCATACGGGGACGTCGTCGTGACCTGACCCGGGAGGGTCGTCGGCGCCATCTGACCGCCGGTCATTCCGTAGATCGCGTTGTTGACGAAGATGATAGTGACGTTCTCGCCGCGTGTCGCGATGTGAACGGTCTCGGCGGTTCCGATAGCCGCGAGGTCTCCGTCTCCCTGATACGTGAAAACGACCGAATCGGGGTGAGTTCTTTTTACACCCGTAGCCACCGCGGGAGCGCGGCCGTGCGCCGCCTGGATCATATCGCATTCAAAATAGTTGTAGGCGAAGACCGAACAACCGACGGACGCTATGCCGACCGTTCTGTCCTCGATCCCGAGATCGTCGATTACTTCCGCGACGAGTTTGTGGATTATCCCGTGCGTACAGCCGGGGCAGTAGTGGAGAGGCACGTCGGAAAGAGCGTGCGGTCTTTCATAAACAGTTTTCATTTTTTCACCTGTCCTTTCAGAGCGACGCCGCTATCCGGCGGATCTTATCTTCAACTTCATCGACAGAGGGGATGATCCCGCCCGTTCTCGTGTACCCGTCGACCGGGCATTTGCCGCCCACCGCAAGGCGGACGTCGTCGATCATCTGACCCATGTTCATCTCAACGGTGAGAAAGATCTTCGCGCGGTCGGCGATCGCGCCGATCGCTCCCTTCGGGAACGGCCAGAGGGTGATCGGACGGAGCAGACCCGCTTTGATGCCTGATTCTCTCACGGCTGTTATCGCGCTCTTCGCGACTCTCGCGGTGATTCCGAACGCCACGAGAACGATATCCGCGTCGTCGGTCATGAACTCTTCGTACTTGACCTCGTTTTCCTCGACCTTTTTGTATCTTTCGTATCTTGCGACAACGGAGTTCTCAAGTTCCTGAGGATCTATAAAGAGTGAGTTGATTATGTTTTTCTTCCGCTTTCCTCCGTGACCGTTAGCCGCCCATTCCTTTTCGGGGACATCGCGCTTCTCGAAGAGCGAGAAGTCGACGGGTTCCATCATCTGTCCGAGCGCGCCGTCAGCGAGCAGCATGGCGGGCATGCGGTACGTATCCGCAAGGTCAAACGCCTCGGCTGTAAGAGACGCCATCTCCTGAACGGATGACGGGGCGAGAACGATCAGCCGCAGATCGCCGTGACCGACGCCTCTCGTCGCCTGATAGTAGTCGGACTGAGACGGCTGGATGCCTCCGAGTCCGGGGCCTCCTCTCTGAACGTTGACGATGAGGCAGGGAAGATCGCATCCGGCGATATACGAGATACCCTCGCTTTTGAGAGAGATCCCGGGAGACGATGACGAAGTCATCGCCCGCGTACCGGACGCCGCGGCTCCCATCGTCATATTGATTGCGGAGATCTCGCTCTCCGCCTGCAGGCAAAGACCGCCGACCTTCGGCATCCTCTTCGCCATATATTCCGATATTTCCGTCTGAGGAGTGATCGGATATCCGAAATAGTAAAGACATCCGGCGTTTATCGCCGCCTCGGCGATCGCCTCGTTGCCTTTCATCAGAACTTTTTCAGCCACTTCAACACACTTTCCGTTGCCGTGATCCGGCACGGGATCCGCCTTTGGATTCGCGCATCGGCGCGGGCGCTCCCGTTTTGATTATTCAGACGTCCTTCTCCACCTTTATGACGGAATCGGGACACATCGTCGCGCACATGGCGCACGCGATGCATTTTTCCTGATCGGACACCGACGCGGGGTGATAACCCTTGCCGTTCAGCTTGTCCGCGAGGATGACGACTATCCCGCGTGGACAGACGTCGACGCAGAGTCCGCAGCCCTTGCAGCGTTCCTCGTTGAATGTTACCTTGTTCATTGAAACCTCCAAAAGCGCCGCCTTTGGCGCGAATTATCAGAATAAAGCTTTTGTGGCACGTCTCATCGGAATGAGAGTCAGTCCGCCAAATCTCGGATCGCCGGAGAACTGTCCCGTGATATCCGGAATATACGTGTGACCGATCAGCGGGACCCCCATGATGCGGGCGGTCGCCTCCGCGTAGCCGATCGATCCCAGAATATCATCCGCGGTCGTTTCTTCTCCGAGCGAAGAGTTATTTACGATGCCGGTGACTTTGAGTCCCGACGCGGACTCTATTTCCCGCGCGCACTCTGCCGCGTCTTCCGGACGCGCGGTGAGCGGTCTGTATCTGTTGATGACGAAAAACATCTCGTACCCGCGCCTGCGGATCGCCTCAGCATATCTGCCGAGAACCACTGATCCGTCGTCTCCTCCGACGTCGATGAATATTATCTCATTTCCGTTTCCTTCAAGCAGAGATGTGAGCATGGGCGGAAGAGCGGGGATATCGACGTTCGAGTTCGCAAAAAGAGGGATCAGAGGCTCAACGCCGTATCCACACAGCATTTCAGCGGCGTCGGCCGCTCTGAAATAGGGGTTGACGATATCGGCGTCCGCGAGATACACGGGAAGACCTGTGCCCCGTGCGTCGATCGCGAAATTGACTGCGACGTTCGTTTTTCCTGCACCGTAGTGACCGCAGATGACGGTGACAGCCGGCGCGCGGTTTTTTGTAGTCACTGTGACCTCCGATCGGCGCGGCGCGGCGCGTGTTTTGACTTTTCAATAATTATACATCATTTTTTTACGGATTGAAAGTATGAGCAGTTAAAAAATATGTATCGGCAGTCTCCCCGTTATTGTAAAAAATGCACCATCCGTACCGTGCTGACACGCCAATTTTGCCGTTGAAAAACAATATATAGTGTGATATAATATATTCGGGTTAATATTGTCACATATAAGGAGACGTAAAATGCAGGAATTCTTTGACGGCTGCCTGCGGACGTTACAGATGATCACGATCGCCGACGTGATCGATATTTTACTGGTCTCGGTTCTCATTTTTTATATCTACGTGTTTCTCCGCGACAGAAGGGCGGGAAAACTCGTATTGGGCATCGTACTGCTCATCGCTCTTAAAATAATCAGCGAACTGACCGGAATGTACGTTATGCAGTTTCTCCTGCAGAACGTCTTTCAGGTCGGCCTCATAATCGTAGCGATAATCTTTCAGCCCGAGCTCCGTTCCGTGCTTGAGAAAATGGGCGCTCAGCCTATAAAGGGAATCCGGAGCATCGCGTCGCAGAAACGCGGCGATCTCGCCCGCGTCGTTGAAAGCGTATCGGAGGCCGCCGCGGGACTTTCGGAGACGAAGACCGGGGCGCTCATAGTGATCGAACGGGAGACCATGCTCGGCGATCTCGTCCTGACCGGGACGGTGATCGACGCGGAGCCGAGTTCATTTTTACTTAGGAATATTTTTTACAATAAAGCTCCTCTTCACGACGGAGCGGTCATAATTCGCGGAGGCAGGATACACGCCGCGGGATGCGTCCTTCCTATCTCATCGAATCCCGATATAGTCAAGGATCTCGGCACGCGTCACAGAGCGGCGATCGGTATGAGCGAGAACAGCGACGCAGTCGTCGTCGTCGTCTCGGAGGAGACCGGAAAGATCTCCCTTGCCGTTGACGGCAATCTCACGCGAGGATACAGCGGTGCGTCGCTGCGCCGGAAACTCGGATATTATCTGGAAACGGATTCCGATTCCCGCGGAGGGGTCGGACTTATAGGAAAGATCCGCTCAAAATTTGCGAAAAAAGACGGAAACGAAGAAAGCACCGGAGAATCTGACGAGAGGGGGGAGAACTGAAATGAAAAAGAATGATTCCGCCCTCCCGAGAAACGTTGAAAAGACGGACGGGGTCCGAAAACGCGCGAGGAAAACCGTTCTCAGGACCGTGATCCCCGCGGTGCTGTGCCTTCTCGGCGCGCTTGCGCTCTGGATGTACGTCATGCAGGCGGAGAGCCCGACTTATACGGAAACGGTAAACGGGATCGAAGTCAAACTGGATGGGTTGGACGTGCTCGGCGAGAAAACCGGCCTCTCCGTATACAGCGGAGAAGGCGTGACGGTCGACGTTACCGTCTCCGGAAAAAAATCGCTCATAGCAAAACTGTCCCCCGGCGACGTCAGCGCGACCGTCGACGTTTCAAAAATAAAAGAAGCCGGCAAGATCCAGCTTCCCGTCGTTGTAGATCTCCCGGCCGGACTCACACTTTCCGGTACCGATCCCGGGACCGTTTCTGTTTACGCGGACGAAACCGTGTCAAGATCAATCCCGATAAAAGAGAAACTCCCCAATCTCATTCTTCCTCAGGACTACAAACTCGGAAAAATCGAGTTCGGATTTGATTCCGTAACGGTTGAGGGTCCCGCGGGTAAGGTGAACGGAATAAACGAGGCGCAGGTCGTAATAGATATGACGGGCAAAACGTCCTCATTCTCCGCGATATATCCGATCACATTCACGGACAGTCTCGGAGCGGTCGTCACAATGGATTATCTGAAGTGTTCTCCGACGGAAGTGGACGTCTCCGTTCCCGTTCTTCAGACCGCCGAACTCAAGGTCCCGTACAGATTCAGGTACGGTCTTCTTCCGGAGGACGGCGTATCGGTGACGCTTACTCCGTCAGTTCTGACGGTGACGGGAGACGAGAAGGACATCGCCTCCGATTCCGCGATCATTCCCATCACGATAGACGAAAAGACGATCACGACCAACAGTTATTCGTTCACGGTTACGCCGGAGATCTCATCAAAGCTTTCTCTTGATTCCGAGAACGGAGAAGTAACGGTAAACGTTGAAATTTCGCCGTCGATCATTACAAAAGAACTCGTCGTCGATAAGATAACCGTTACCGGCGCGGATTCGTCCGTAAAGTGCGAAGTGATCGACGAGAGCGTAAACGTTACGCTTCGCGGAACGAAAGAACAGCTTGCCTCCGTGACCGACAGGAACGTGTATCTTACGGTGGATATGACCGGATATGATGCCGGGAGTACCGGGACCGTAGTGAGACCCGCGGCGGTCGTTGTCGAGTCCGAAGAAGCCGATGGCGTATTCGAGGTGGGAACGTACAGTGTTCAGGTGAAGATAAGTTGACTGCGGATCACAGATTTTCGGGCAGAGTTATAATAGAAAACGTTTCGGTCCCCGCCGCGGAGGCGAAAAGGGGGACCGATTGCGATGCGGAGGCAGGGCGGATCGCGTCCGGTATCATTGTAAAAATGATCGGCAGAAAACCGGACCTCGTCCGCATTCATAAAAAATCGATCGACGCAAGAAAAAAAGGATCGGTAAAATTCGTTTATTCAGTCTGCGCCGACGTAGGCGCTGCGACAGATTCCGAATACGAAAAACTTATCGGGTCGGGCGCAAAACTATACAGGAAGCCTTCATTCGACGCGATACCCGGAAGCGAGAAAGCGGAAGGAAGGATAGTGATCGCGGGTTTCGGTCCGGCCGGGATGTTCTGTGCGCTTGAATTGGCGGAACGCGGTTACCGACCCGTCGTTTTCGAACGCGGTTCATGCGTCGCGGACCGGGTGAGGAAAGTCGAGTCGTTCCTCTCGGGCGGATCTCTCGATACGAACTGCAACGTTCAGTTCGGAGCAGGCGGCGCAGGCACGTTTTCCGACGGGAAACTCACCACGAGGATCAACGATCCCGCGGTGTCGTACGTTTTGAAACGTCTTTACGGACTCGGCGCGCCGGAGGACGTTTTGTGGCAGGCGAAACCGCACATCGGTACCGATATACTCCGCCGTGTCGTTGAAAACGCGGATCGGCGTGTCCGTGAAGCGGGCGGGGAGATTTTTTACGATACTGCATTATCAATGTCGGGAGGCAAACCGGCTGCGGGCGGGGAGAGGATAAACGCCTCTGCCCTGGTGCTCGCCGTGGGACACAGCGCCAGGGATACGTACCGGGAACTGATGGCGGGCGGATTCGACGTTGTTCCGAAAGCATTTTCGTGCGGCGTCAGGATCGAACACGATCAGTCGTGGCTCGATCGGGCGATGTACGGTGATCTTGCGGAGGACGGAGTTCTCCCTCACGCGGAGTATTCGCTCTCTTTTCGTGAGGGCGACAGAGGAGTGTATTCTTTCTGCATGTGTCCGGGGGGCGTCGTTGTTGCGGCGTCTGACGAGGAAGGCGGCGTCGTAACGAACGGGATGAGCAACAGAGGACGCGACGGCAGGTGCGCCAACTCAGCGCTTGCCGTTTCGGTTTTGCCGGGAGATTACGGCGGTACTCCGGACGGCGCGATCGATTTTCAGCGCTCGATGGAGAAAGCGGCATACAGAGCGGGCGGAGGAAATTACTATGCTCCCGTTCAGCTCATCGGTGACTTCTTTGATCGCACACCGTCGAAAAAACTCGGATCGGTCATTCCGACATATATGGGAGGAAGGGTCACGCCGACGGACGTCCGTTCGGTTTTACCTTCGTTTATCGGAGATATGCTTGACCGCGGTCTGCGGTCGTTTGACAGAAAGATCCCCGGTTTCGCGTCGGGCGGGATCCCGCTTACCGGCGTGGAGACGCGGACTTCTTCTCCCGTAAGGATCCTCAGGAGCGAGACTTATGAGGCGATAGGCGTCAGAAACGTCTATCCGTGTGGAGAAGGAGCCGGATACGCCGGCGGGATAGTAAGCGCTGCGGTCGACGGTCTTCGCGTTGCCCGCGCGATCATATCGCGTTTTTCACCGGCGTGATCTTCAGGGAAAGGAAGTGATTAAAACGGAACAGTTTGCAAGAGTGATCGATACGGACGGCGTCTCGGCGACGGTCGAGGCGGCGAGATCTACTATGTGCGAGGGATGTACGGGCCGCGATTGCGGAGGAGAATGCACTGTGGGCGGTCTTTTCTCGCACGGTGAATCTATGCGCACACGCGCGGATAATCTGATAGGGGCGAAGACGGGCGATCTGGTCGAAATATCGACGCCGACGGGTACGGTACTGCTTCATGCTTTTCTCGTTTTCATTCTTCCTTTGATATTGGCACTCGGATCGTATTATCTTGTCGTCAGTTTATCCGGTTCGGTTACCGCGGCGCTCATAAGCGCAGGCGCGGGACTTGCCGTTTCCTTAGCGGTCGTTCTTATCGCAGAACGGGCGGCAAAAAAGCGCCGCCCCGAAGTGGCGATCGTCAGGATCGTCCGCGATGCGGAGGACGAACGACAGAAAGACAGCGAAAGAGGTGACGGATGATGACCGGATCAACACGGGCGGAGTGGAAAGTGAGAGCCACTGCCGCCGATGCAAGAGAAGACCGGGAGGCGAGAGTGATCTCCGAGGAACTCGACCTTTCAGTTCCCGCGGCGAAACTTCTCGCGGACCGCGGGTGCAGGACTCCTGCGGATGCCGAACGGTTCATTATGAAGAAAGAGGAACAGCTTTACGATCCGTTCCTCATGAAAGATATGAGACTCGCAGCGGATCGCGTCGCCGACGCCCTTACGGCAGGCGAGCGGATCGTCGTTTACGGTGATTACGACGTCGACGGAGTGACGTCAGTTTCCGCGCTATTGCTCTACCTGAGGGAACGCGGAGGAAACGCGGGATACTATATCCCTAAAAGAGACCGTGACGGATACGGTATGTCGGTCGGCGTGATCGAGAGACTTGCGGAGGAAGGTTGCGATCTCATCATAACGGTCGACACGGGTATTACCGCGGCAGAGGAGATCAAAGCGGCCGGCGAACTCGGGATCGACGTCGTTCTGACCGATCACCACGAGTGTCAGGGCATTTTGCCTGACGCCGCAGCCGTGGTCAATCCGAGAAGGGACGACTGCGATTATCCGTTTGACGAACTTGCGGGAGTCGGCGTTGTATTCAAACTGATGTGCGCCGTTGAGACGGTACTGTGTCCCGAGGATACGCTGACCGATTGCGTCAGGCGAGTCGCCGCGGAGTATTGCGATCTTGTCGCTATAGGAACGATTGCGGACGTAATGCCCGTTACGGATGAAAACCGTCTGATAATAAGTTACGGCTTAAAGCTAATTGAACGGGGTACGCGTCCCGCCATAGAATCTCTCATTCGCGCTGCTTCCGAGGGAAGAACGAACGGCAAACGCAAAATAACTGCGGGATACATAGGATTCACTCTCGCGCCGAGGATCAACGCGGCGGGCAGGATGCAGGACGCATCGACTGCCGTCGAGCTCTTTACAACGGATGACCCGGACAAGGCGGAAGAACTCGCAGCCGCTCTCTGCGAAATAAACAGGGAAAGACAGGGGACGGAAAACGAGATCGTGACCGAAGCGTACGGGATGATCGAAGCGGAAGGGATCCCGGACGACGATCCGGTCATAGTCCTGTCAAGCGACAGGTGGCATCACGGTATCATCGGGATCGTCGCGTCGCGTATCACAGAACGTTTCGGACGTTCTTCCATCCTCGTTTCTTTCGAGGGAGAGGGGAACGACGGAGGAGAAGACGATATTGGGAAAGGATCCGGAAGAAGCGTCAAGGGAGTCAATCTCGTAGGCGCGCTTGCGGAGTGCTCCGATCTGCTTGAAAAATACGGCGGACACGAGCTTGCGGCAGGTCTCGCGGTAAAGCGCGGCAATCTTGATGCTTTCAGAAAAAGGATAAACGAAACGGTAAAAAAGAACGGAATTCGGGCGGACGGCTCAGGTGCCTCGATTGAAGCGGACCTTGAACTGACGTCCGGGGATATCAATATGAGACTTGCCGAGGAGCTTTATCTCTTTGAACCTTACGGAGTAAAAAACCCCGTTCCTTTGTTTTATTTGAAAGACGCGTACGTCGCTGACGAATCGCTTGTCGGAGGAGGCAAACACACGAGACTTCTGCTTCAAAGCGGCGATGTCACCGTCACTGCGATGTGCTTCAGGAAAAGTATAGGAGACATCGATTTATATCCCGGAGACACGGTCGACGTTTTGTTCAATCTCGATATCAACGAGTTTGGAGGGATGCGGAACCTTCAGATGATTGTTCGGGATATCCGGCTTTCCGAGGCGGTCGCGGCGGAGGAGGAAAGGGAGAAGAAGATTTACGACGCCTTACTTTCGTCAAGGATCGGTGAGGTCGGTCTGACAACGGAGGAAAGATCATCATCCGTTCCCGTTCGCGACGATTTCGCAGCGGTTTACTCGACTCTGCAAAAAGAACTGCGCTTCGATCACCGGGTGTTCAGTATCAGAGCGCTTCGCCATCTGCTCATGACGCGCGGTTTCAACTTGTCGTATGTCAAACTTAAAACAATAATTATGGTTTTCCGCGAACTCAACCTCATCGGGGTAGATGAGGCGGCGGGCGCGCCCGACGTTTTTTCGTTCAGTGACGTTTCCGTAAAGAACAAAACGTCGCTCGACAAATCGGGCATACTCAGAAAGATCAGGAACGAACTCCGCGCCTGATCGCGGAAAGGAGGTCCTCACAACGGAAAAGAAAAACACAGTAGCTGCGGGCGGCGAATTTGCCCTTATCTCGGGGCTTCTCACCATGATCGGGAAGACGGAGAAGAGGTACGACGTCGAAAAGATAAAGAATGCGTTTTTGTACGCACAAGAGCTTCATGAGGGCCAGTTCCGCGTAAGCGGCGAGCCTTATATTTGTCATCCGGTCGCCGTCGCCGAGATCGTGGCGTCGCTCGAGCTTGACACAGACTCCATCTGCGCTGCTCTCCTTCACGATACCTTAGAGGATTGCGGCGATAAGACGAGCATCGAAGAGGTCCGCGCACGTTTCGGAGAAGAGGTCTCGTCCCTCGTTGACGGGCTGACAAAGATTCGTGAGATAAACGTCACGGACAAGGAAGAGGCGCATATCGAGAACATCCGCAAGATGCTCCTCGCCATGGCTCGCGACGTTCGAGTAATTTTTATCAAACTTTGCGACAGACTTCACAATATGCGTACTCTTGACGCAAAGCCGGAGGAAAAAAGACGCGTGACCGCTCTGGAAACGATGCACGTCTATGCGCCTCTTGCTCACCGTCTCGGTATGCAGAGAATGAAGCAAGAACTCGAAAATCTCGCTCTTCATTATCTCGATCCCATCGGCTACGATGAGGTAAACGCAGATATCAGAAAAAAATACGGCGAAAACGTTGATTTTATCGAGAAAACACAAACGTACATTTCTCAGCGTCTCAGCGAGTACAACATTCATTTCACTCTTGAGGGAAGGGTCAAAACGGTATACTCCATATACCGTAAAATGTTCAATCAAAACAAAAGCTTCGACGAGATATACGACTTTTACGCGATAAGAATAATCGTCGACACCGAACTTGAGTGCTATACCGCTCTCGGCATCATTCACGAACTGTTCAGATCCATTCCCGGACGGTTCAAAGACTATATTTCAACTCCTAAGCCGAATATGTACCAATCGCTTCACACGACGGTCATCGGACGCGACGGGATCCCGTTTGAGGTCCAGATCAGGACGCGTGAGATGCACCACGTAGCAGAATACGGCGTGGCGGCGCACTGGAAATACAAATCGGGACAGGAGAGCCGCGAGGAGATCGACCGGAAACTTTCCTGGATCGCGAAACTCATCGATGCGGAAGAGGGGGTGTTCGACTCCGAGGAGTTTCTTCACGCTCTTAAGATCGATATTTTTCACGACGAAACGTTCGTCTTCACTCCAAAGGGCGACGTTATCGCACTTCCGCTCGGCTCGACTCTGATCGATTTTGCGTACGCCATCCATTCGGAAATCGGAAATAAAATGGTCGGCGCAACGATAAACGGGATGATCGCTCCGATCGACCGCGTTCCGCAGACAGGCGATATCGTTGAGATAATAACGTCGTCCGCCTCGCGCGGCCCGAGCCGCGACTGGCTTAAAATCGTAAAAACGGGCGAGGCAAGGAACAAGATCCGTCAGTGGTTCAAGAGGGAAAAGAGGACGGAGAATATCGCCGTAGGACGCGCCGAGATAGACCGGGAATTCACAAAGTTCCGCGTTCGACCGAAAGATCAGGACAAGGCGGAGATCGTCGCCGCTATCGCAAAACGGCTCGGAATGCACGAACCGGACGACTTGTACAACGCGATAGGATACGGCGGGATGCCGATCTCGAAAGTCACGTCGCGTCTTAAGGAAGAATACGAAAAAGTCGTTCACTCTGCCGAAGAGGAACCGATCACCGAGCCCGAACAGGTCAAGATCCAGAGACCCGACCGTATTCGTTCGTCAGGCGGGGTCATTGTCGACGGAGAATACGGGTGCGCCGTGAAATTCGCCAAATGCTGCAACCCGCTGCCGGGAGATTCGATCGTCGGATTCATTACCAAGGGATACGGCGTTTCGGTCCACAAGCATAATTGCCGGAATATCGTATCGGGAATGAAGAATCCCGCTTTCCGCGACAGACTCGTAAACGTAAGATGGGACGAGGTCGCCGCTTCGGACCATTCGAAAGGGCTTTACGAGGCGACGCTTCGCGTATTTGCAGATAACACGATAACTATCCTCGCTGACGTTACGACGACTCTTGCCGATATGAAGGTCACGCTCGTCGCGGTAAACACGAAAAAGCGGACGGAAGACGACATTGTCATCACGCTTACCGTCGGTTGCCGTAACAGCGATCACTACGGTTCGATCGTTTCCCGTCTGCGTTCCGTTCCGCACGTCAGAGCGGTGACGGGCGGATCTGATTGAGGTGGCGTCCGATGAAAGTTATTTTGCAGCGCGTTCTTCGCGCGTCGGTATCGGTCGCAGGCGAAGTACGCGGGAGATGCGGCAGAGGATTTCTCGTACTCGTGGGAGTGGAGCAGGGCGACGTTCAAGACGACGCACGCGTTCTCGCTGACAAGATCGCCGCACTGCGCGTTTTCGAGGACGGGAACGGCAAAATGAATTTATCGCTTCGCGACGTCGGAGGCAGCGTCCTTTCCGTTTCCAATTTCACGCTTTCCGCCTCGTGCAGACGAGGCAACAGGCCGGATTTTACTGCTGCCGCTGCACCTGACGAGGCAAAAAAACTGTATGATGAGTTTTCACGTATGCTCGGTGAACTCGTCCCGACCGAAAAGGGAGTTTTCGGAGCGGATATGAAAATCGATATGATCGCGGACGGTCCCGTGACCATTCCTCTCGACAGCGCGACGCTGAGAGGACCGCGCAGAAAGTGATAAGTTATGAGGATAGAAATTGAGGGCGACCTCAATCCATACTATATACAAACGATAGCTATGGCGTTTTTCCCGGGTGAGAAATTCCGGGACGAAGACAATCGCCTTGTCTCTCACGTTGTCCTGACCGACAGCGAAGACGGATCTCACTCCTCCGTCACTCTCTCCGACAGGGACGGCGGTTCTGTCTCTGCGAACGATTTTGAACCGTGGAGAAAGGACGGGGCGGACAGAACGAGAAAGCTGTCATCGGGAAGAGCGTTTTTCAAGGCGGCGACCGCTCTTACCGGATACAGACCTCCGTGGGGAATAATGACCGGAGTCCGCCCCTCCAAACTCGCGACCGAGTTTCTTACAGCGGGGCTCGATGAGAGGGAAAGCGCGGACGAGATCATCGGATCGTATCTCGCATATCCGGAGAAAGCGCGTCTTGCGGTCGAAGTCGCAAGGGCGGAAAAGGATCTCATCAGACCTGACGACTTCGGGAAGTGCAGCGTGTATATCGCCATCCCGTTCTGCCCGACAAGATGCGACTACTGTTCGTTTGTTTCGTATACGTCGCGGCGCCTTTTGTCCCTTATTCCGGAATACCTTAAAAGACTCAGGGATGATATTTCGTTCACGACCGGAATTATCCGCGATCTCGGACTTACCGTTTCGACCGTGTATATCGGCGGCGGGACTCCGACGGTCCTGGATCCCCAGTCTCTCGACGCGTTGCTGGGATCGCTCGGCGATCTTGCCGAAAACGCCGAAGAGTTCACACTCGAGGCGGGCAGACCCGATACGATCACTCCGGAGAAAATGAAGATCGCCGTATCACACGGGGTACGAAGAGTCAGCGTCAACCCCCAGACATTGAATGACGAAGTCCTTGCGTCTATAGGCAGAAAGCACACCGTTAAACAGTTTTTCGAGGCGTATGAGATCGCTCGCAGTGCGGGGATAGGGACCGTCAACGTCGATCTGATAGCAGGACTTCCGGGAGACGACCCGGACTCGTTTGCCCGGACGTGCGAACGGATAACCGATCTGCGGCCTGAGAATCTGACCGTACACACGTTTACCGTCAAAAAATCGGCGAAACTCAAAGAAGAAGGCGCCTTTGACAGAGAGGGGAAGGATGCGGAGAAATCCGTTTCGCTTTCTGCCGGATACGCGAGAGACGCCGGATACCGTCCGTACTATATGTACAGACAGAAAAATACCGTCGGTAATCTCGAGAACGTCGGTTATTCTTTTCCGGGCTCCGAATGTATGTACAACGTTTATATGATGGAGGAGATACACTCCGTCTTTGCGTGCGGCGCATCCGCCGTCACAAAACTCGTTTCACTCGGGGACGCTGCCGGATACCGAGATATAAAACGGATTTTTGAATCGAAATATCCGTATGAATATCTGCGGGAATCAGAAAACGGACAGCTTTATGAAAAAAGAGAAAAACTCGCCGCCGATATCTTCTCATTCTACCGTGAACACGGGATGGCCTGAGCGAATATATGAGCGCGGAGATATGTATAAATAAACTAATAAGCGTAATTTGCGGAGACTGTTATGGCTGAAAAGAAAGTAAAAAACAGTACGAAAATGTTCCTTTCGGGCGTCGTCGTACTGACGATCTCAAATCTCGTTATCAAGGCGATAGGACTCATATTCAAGATACCTCTTCACAACATTTTGAGCGGAGAGGGAATGGGTTATTATAACGCCGCGTACCAGATCTACGTACTTTTATATATGATCTCGACCGCGGGTCTTCCCGTTGCGACTTCGATCATTATCTCGGAGAGCCGGTCGCTCGGTAAGATCGATCAGGTCAAAAAGGTCTTCAAGATCTCCCTCGGGATGTTCTTCGTGGTGGGCTTCGTCGGGATGGCTCTGATGATAGTCTTCGCGAACTGGTTCGCGGTGGATATCATAAAGAACGAGCCGGCTGCGCTTTGCATTATGGCAATTGCTCCGACGCTCTTTTTCGTCTGCCTGTCATCGGCAATGAGAGGGTATTTTCAGGGTTATCAGAAAATGCTTCCCGTTGCGATCTCACAGCTTATCGAAGCGCTTTCGAAACTTTTTCTCGGTATCGCGTTCGCGATGTACGCCCTTCGCAAATACGGTTCCGATCCCGGATCGCTGAAATACGTCGCGGCGTTTGCGATCCTCGGCCTGACCGTCGGAGCGGGGCTCGGAATGGTGTACCTCACGTTTACGAAAATGCTTTTCAAAAGTGACAAATACGACGCGGAATACCTCGAGGAATCAGGCGAGGATCACACCGTTACCAAAACCTCGAGCATCATAAAGAGGATCGCAGTCATAGCGATACCGATAACGATCTCCTCTTCGGTCATGTCGCTGACCAACCTTATTGATTTGTTCCTGGTTTCCCGACTTCTTCAGGATTTCGGCGGGCTGACACAGGCGGCGGCCAGCACCGTTTACGGTAATTACACTACGCTTGCCGTTCCGATGTTCAATCTGCCTCCGGTCCTCGTCTATCCGATCTCATATTCAATAGTACCGCTAATTACGGCGGCGCGCACAAAAGGGGACAACGAGAGAGCCGAGAGAGTAATGGAGAGCGCACTTCGCGTTGCGGTGCTGATAGGCATACCTTGCGCGATCGGTCTTGCCGTATTCTCAAATCCGATACTCAGTTTGTTCTACAGAGACCGCTCGGCGATCGTCTACACGGCTCCGCTGCTTACTCTTCTTGCACCGTCGACGTTTTTCCTTTGCGTTCTCTCGATCACGAACTCGATGCTTCAGGCTTGCGGACATGAGAGAAAACCGCTGATCTCCATGGCGATAGGCGCCGTCGCAAAGGTAGGTGTGAATTTTGCTCTGCTTATACTTATCGGGATGAAGGGAACTCCGATAAGTACGTTTGTCTGCTACTTTACGGCAACTATAATCAATCTATTCTTCATAACGAAATATACGAAGATGCGCCTGCGCCTCGGAAGAGTATTCCTTCGTCCTCTGATCGCGGGAATAATCGCCATCGGTGCCGCATACGGAGCAAGGTTCCTTTACGTAACTTTTCTGCCCGGCAAGATTGCGACGGTCATTGCGATCCTGACCGCGGCGCTGGTTTACGTGACGCTGATATTTGTTATCAGAGCAATCGCACAGGATGATATCGATCTTCTCCCGAAAGGACAGAAGATCGAAAAAATGATAAAAAAACTGCGCCTCAATACGGTGGCGTCGACCCTCGTCGTCTGCGCGGTGATCGGTATCATAGGGGGCGCCGGGGCGCTCGTTACGGGCCATTCCTACAAAAAAGCGATGGAGTCCGTCACAGGCGCTGAGAACAAAGTAGCGTCATATGCTGCTGCGGCAAAGAACAGACCGCTCAAAGCGGAACCGTATTTCGGCCTTGTGTCTGCAATCAGAGAAGACGGCGCATTTACGGAGGAAGAGGAAAAGATCCTTTCCGGTCGGCTCAACACGTCGATAGGTGATCTTTCGGCAAAATCTTTTTACGGAGAACTCGCCGGGGAGATCCTTGATCTTTATCTGTCATCATATAAAGCGGGGGAAAAGGAGGACGGAGAGATCGTATCGAGCGATAATTATCTCGATAAGATAGAAAACTGGTCGAACAATACGGTAAACTACGGAAACGGATCTGCGGAGCGGACGGATCTTCCCTCGGCCTTGTCGTCAGTCTGCTCGTTCAGGACGGAAGAAGCGGCGAAAAAGGATGACCCGCAGGCGGACGAGAGGGAGAGAAACAAACGTCTCATCGGTCTCGGAGAGGGACTTGAACGACTCATCGTTGCGATCCGCGCCGAAAAAACGCCAGAGAGGATTATCGCTCCCGCAAGGATTGCCGCGGAAACGTTCGAACTGTATGAAAAGGAGATGCGCGCAGCAGGCGTTGACACGGGCGCAATCGGGGAACACATCCATGGTCTTTCAGGTCCCGTTTCCGATGCTCCGGCAAACTGGATTCTCGGCGAGATAAAGGACGACGTACTCCGCCGTATTGCCCGCATTGGGGGAATAATGTGAAAAGGAAACAAATATGAAGGATAAAGAAAAAACGGAAATACTCGCGGATAAGAATCACGATATTAACACACTTCGCAGAATAATGGCTTGCCTGCGCGGAGAAAACGGCTGTCCGTGGGACCGCGCCCAGGATCACAAGTCGATCAGGCGGGACCTTATCGAGGAGACGTATGAAGTCGCCGAGGCGATCGATAACGATGACCCCGATCTTCTCCGCGAGGAACTCGGCGATCTTCTGCTTCAGGTCGTGTTTCACGCGAGGATGGAGGAGGAAGCGGGGAGCTTTTCTCTCGACGACGTGATCGCCGATCTGTGTGAAAAACTGATACGCCGTCATCCGCACGTTTTCGGCGACGTCAGCGCCGAGGATCCCGAAGGCGCACTGGCGTCGTGGAACGAAGCGAAAAAGTATGAGAAACGCCGTGACGGCGCGAAAGGAAACATGGAGGCGATCCCTCCGTCTCTTCCCGCACTCATGAGAGCGAGAAAAGCTGCGAAGATAGCTGCTAAAGACGGGTACTCTTTCGGCGGGACGGATGAGATAATCGACCGTGTTACAGCGAACCTCAGAGCTTTGAAAGGGAAAGAGACTGGCGATAAGGAAACAACCGTAAGAACGCTTTCTTCCGCTGTTTTCGATATTTGCGCGATATTTGCGGCTCTTGGGGAGGATCCGGAAGAGAATTTGAATAAAAAAACCGCTGGTTTTATAGAAAGTTATACAAATTTGTGAAAAAAACGAAAAAAAGTTGCTCCATCTCTTGCAACATTTCCTAAAATATGATATAATTTCTGTTGGTTATAAACCAAAATATTTAAAGAAAAGGAAGATGAAACATGAATAAGTCACAGCTCGTAGAATCCATCGCTAATAAGACCGGATTCACAAAGAAAGATTCCGAAAAGGCACTCGCAGCAGTTCTTGAAACTGTTGAAAAAGCTCTCGTTAAGGGCGACAAGGTTCAGCTCATCGGCTTCGGTACGTTCGGTACGAAGAAGAGAGCCGCCAGAACCGGCAGAAACCCCCAGACCGGCGCTGCTATCAAGGTTCCCGCTTCCAAGGTCGTTTCTTTTGCTCCTTCGTCCGCTCTTAAGGCGAAAGTCAACAAATAATCCATCACGGGGCACGTCCCCGATAAGCGCGGGAGGCGTTCATGCGGCTTGACAAATTTCTGAAAGTATCGCGTGTGATAAAGCGCCGTACCGTTGCGAACGAGGCCTGTGACAACGGTCACGTCGAGGTCAACGGAAAGGTCGCGAGAGCGTCCCTTGAAGTTAGACCCGGCGACACGGTAAAGATCGCTTTCGGCGAGAGAACCGTGACGCTACGCGTACTCGACGTCAGAGATAACGTTGGAAAGGCTGATGCCTCAGAACTGTACGAGGTTCTGGAGGGATAATCGGTATAAAAAATCTGTGCCGCTCATAAGATTATATGCAAGTATAATTTTGGAGCGGCACATGAATACCGAGAGCGAAAAAGATCACAGAGCAACGCTGATCTCACGGGAGTATCTCGATATCACCGGAGTGGTTCAGGTTGAAAGTTATACGGATACGTCGGTCGTCGCGGCGTCGTCCCTGGGTACTCTCTCGATAGAGGGGGAAGATATACGTATCGACAGTTTTTCTTCCGAGACGGGAAGACTCGTCGTCCGGGGAAAGATCGACGGCTTTTTCTATTATGGAGACGGCGGAGAGAAAAAGAAGCGTCCGCGTCTTTTCAGGGGAAGAGCGGAGAACTGACGGGTTGAAGGTCTTTATTCCGGATCAGCTGCGCGCGGTTCTCGTGTTTTTTCTTTCAGGCGTTGCTTTCGGTGTGATTCGTGACGTATTCCGCCTTTTCGGGATGATCGCCGGGATCGTTCCGGTTCCCGAAAGAAAACGCGGAGTACGTGAAATGCCGGAAAAGGAACCGGCCCCCTCGGTCCGTTTTTTTCGCGGTTCTGCGGTCTTCTCGGCCGACGTCGTTTTTTGTATTTCAGTCACCGCGGTTTTCGCTGTTCTGACTTACGCTTTCTGCCGCGGCAGGTTCAGGTCATTTTCTTTCTTTTCCGCGGCGGCGGGATTCTATTTGTATTCCGTTTTTCCCGGAAAAGTCATACGCGTTCCTTTCGAGTGGGGAGCGTACTTGATTCGCCGTGCGTTTCGCGCGGCGGCGCGGATCGCTTTCGCTCCGTTCCGGCATTTGTTTTCTGCCTTAAAGAAAAAAGTCGTGTCACCGTGCGTTTCACTGATTCGTAAGGCCGTTGAGGCGAGACGCCTCAAAAAAACGGAAAAAAGAAACGTGAGGAAAACGTCCACGGATAAATCCCGCAAAGTGATATGCTCCGCGGGGAGGAGATAATAGAATTGAAAAGTATAACGAGCAATATTTTTTTCAAGATCGCTGTCCTGTTGTTTGCCATCCTCTGTATCGTTACCGTCATACGGCTGCAGCTCAGGAACAACGACCTTAAAAGCGACGCCGCCGCTCTTCAGACTAAAATCGAAGAAGAAGAGCGCAAGGTCGGCGAACTTAAGAATAAACTTGACGCTCCGTTTGATGAGGAATACATTATCGAGTTGGCGAAGGAGAAACTTCATCTGCGCCTTCCCGAAGAAATAGTATTCTATACCGATAATTGAGAATTCGTCCCGCCCGACGGGCGGGACTTTATCATTAATGAAGAAAACACCGATAACTCGAATCCGGAGGATCATCGCGGCATATGGATGAATTGAGGTTTATTGAATCAGAAGAAATCGCCGAGCGGGTCGAAAAACTGTTTCTTTCCGCCGTTACGGTTTTGCCCGATTTCGCTTCATCGGCTCTGAATCGGGCGGCGTCGTGCGAGACGTCTGAGACCGGAAAGAAGATTTTCGACGTGCTCTCCGATAATCTTGCCGCGGCCGTGTCGCTCGGAGTACCGATCTGTCAGGATACGGGAATGGCGGTAGTGTTCGCTGACGTTGGCAGGAACGTTCACGTTTCCGGCGGAACGCTTGAGGATGCCGTGAACGAGGGAGTTCGCCGTGCGTACGTAAACGGATCCCTGCGTCTTTCCGTGGTCGAAGATCCTCTTTTTTCGAGAAAGAACACCGATGACAACACGCCTGCCGTTGTCCATATACGGTTCATCGAAGGCGACAAACTCGTCCTTACGGCTGCCCCGAAGGGCTTCGGAAGCGAAAATATGAGCGCGCTGAAAATGATGACGCCGTCCGCGAACGAGGACGACGTTGTGAAATTCGTCACGGATACAGTCGCGCGCGCGGGTGCGAATCCGTGTCCTCCGATCTGGATAGGCGTCGGAATCGGCGGGGACTTCGAGTCCTCGGCTCTTCTCGCCAAAAGGGCGCTTCTGAGGGAATCGAAGTCCTCCGACGAGCGTTAC
>JAFWTH010000053.1 GCA_017518975.1 Clostridia bacterium | reverse complement strand
TTATTTAAGACTGTTATTTGACGTTTCGGATCTTGACGAGGAAATGCTTCCTTATCTTGATCTGTTGGTTGAACTTCTGGGCAACTGTCCTACAAAGAAATACGAATTACGTGAACTAGTTGATGAAATTCGTACGGTTACCGGCGGAATAGACTTTGATCTGACACAGTTCAGGAATTACAGAGATCCGGACATATCCATCCCTTATCTTGAAGTATCTCTGCGCACCCTTGTTGACAAGACGGAAGCGTCTCTTGAACTTGTCAGGGAAATTCTGACTGAAACTGATCTCACAAATCACCAAAGAATTAAAGAGGTGCTTGGTGAAACTGTTTCTTCAAAGTCGTTCGATGTGATCTACAACGGTTCCGAGTTTTCTGCTATGAGAGCGCTATGCGCTTTTGACAGTGCATCTGTATTTAATGATCTGACGGAAGGAATCGCTTCTCTTCAGACTCAGTCGGAAATTTATAATGGATTTGATCGTTCTGTTAATATAATTTCTGAAAAACTTAATAATCTTTATGAATCCGTTTTTGAAAAAAAGAGAGTCACCGTATCGGTTGCTTCGCCTTCGGGATTCAAAGATAAGATCGATAAAATGATTCAAAGCGTTTTAGATCAACTTGACAGAGGACATAAGACAGAAGAAAGAGTCGTTCTTGTTCCGCGCGGTTACCGTAATGAGGCGTTTACTTGTACTTCACCTGTTCAATACGTATCGCTTTGTGCAGATCTTGGGGAGATTGATGAGTCGTTCAGTTTAATAACTCCTTTGATCGCAAGAACGATTACAAACGAGATCCTATATCAGGAAATCCGTGTCAAAGGCGGCGCATACGGCGCTTACTGTTCCGTTATTCCCGGAACCAGGAGAATTGTGATGAACTCATATAGAGATCCCGGATTACGCGGAACGGTAGAAGTGTTTTCTTCCGTTTACGATAAGCTCATGGCTGCATTTCCCGATGATGACAAATTGTGGCAATTGATAATCGGTACTTTTGCAAGGATAGACAGGCCACTATCCGCTTATCAAAGAATGTGCCGTTCCATGAATTTCGCAATGACGGGGAAAGAGTATTCAGACCTTTGCAAAGAGAGAGATGCAATTCTTTCAGTTTCAAAAAAGAGTTTTGAGGACGCAGTCAGATATCTGAAAAGGATCAAAGAAAGAAACTCTTTCTGTGTCATCGGAGGAGAGAGTGCTGTTTTATCTTCCGGTTTTGACTTCTCGTCTGTGAATAATTTGTTTGATTAGTTGCGGAGTATTTATGAAAAAAACTATTATTTCTTTTCTGCTCGTGATGCTTTCAATTTTGACGTCTTGTTCGTTCCGCGATGCAGATGTCGATAAGAGAGTATCAGTGAATGAACCTGAAACTGATCCTTCAAGCGTTTCAGTTTTCGATGAGACCGAATCGTCTTCCACGACAGAATCTCTCATTTTAGAAGAATCTGACTCAACTGATGTCCGGGATTCTGATACCATTGACACAGTTGATACCGAACCAATCCGGCAGGAAACTGAACCGCAGTTTCAAAACGGTGAATTCAATCCAAAGGCGATGATGTATCACCTTATTATGGAAACACCTTACAACTCGCTCGAAGCGCTTTTCGTTCGTCCGTCAACTTTCGAAAGTCAGTTGAAATACCTTACTGAAAACGGGTATACTTTTCTGTTTGCAGACGAATGGAAAACAACCGACAAACCTTCGGTAATTATTACCTTTGATGACGGATACGCAGATAATTATTCTAATATGTTTCCGATTTTGAAAAAATACGGCGCAAGGGCAACAATCTTTCTTATATCGGATTTTGTCGGAATGGATGGATATCTGACGGTCGATCAGATCAGTGAAATGTCGTCAAGCGGACTTGTATCTTTTCAGTGTCATACTGCACATCACGTCGATCTTGCATATCAGGACGAGACGACATTGCGTTCGGAATTTGAAAGCTCGATTTCTAAAATCGAAAGTTGGACAGGGAAAAGTGTCAGTGCGTTGGCATATCCCGCAGGTTCATATAATGATCTCGTACTGAGCGTAGCTTCAGATTATTTCGATTATTGTTACACGACAAAATCGCCGTATATTGTCACCGAGTATTCTCCTCTTGAAATTCCCAGGTACTATATGGGAAGAGATCTTACGGAAGATTCTTTTATTAGTTATATGCAATATTGATAATTACAAATAAAGGCTTCAGACCTTACCAACGGGCCGAAGCCTTTTTATATTCAAATAATCGGATATTTATTACGTTAAATCGCCCCCCGATTTATAAAAAGCCTTTAATTAAAAGGAATATCTTGACATATTATGACAAAAAATGTATAATAATTGAAATATACTAAAACGGGAGGTGCGATATGTTGAATAACAAATCCGGGTATCCAGGAACGGACGCATTGAACAAAAGGGTCTCGTCGCTTTCGGAAATAACGTTAAACAATTCGCAGATCGACCCCTCGCTTTACGTTGAATACAACGTTAAAAGGGGATTGCGCGACCTTGACGGAACGGGTGTTCTCGCCGGACTCACAGGAATCTCGGAAGTGTGCGCAAGAAAAACAGTTAACGGCGATAGTATTCCATGCGAAGGGCAACTCTTTTATCGGGGTGTCAACGTAGAGGATATTACGTCCGCCTGTCTTTCTGAAAACAGGCATGGGTTCGAAGAGACGGTATATCTGCTGCTTTTCGGAGAACTCCCCGACAGGGAAAAGTTGTCGTTTTTTAAAGATCTCCTCGCGGATTTTCGTCAGCTTCCGACGTCGTTCGTAAGAGACGTTATAATGAAAGCTCCGAGCCGCGATATGATGAACGCGCTTTCCAGAAGTGTTCTTACTCTTTACTCATATGACGACAAAGCGGATAATTCCGACCTTTCAAACGTTTTAAGACAGTGTATTTTTCTGATCTCCGTTTTTCCGCTTCTGTCGGTTTACGGGTATCAGGCGTTCGCATATTATTATCACGGTCAAAGTCTCTATATACATTCTCCGGAAAGGTCTTACTCAACGTCCGAGAATATTCTGCGCCTTTTAAGACCGGATGGCAGTTTTACTCCACTTGAAGCCGCCGTTCTCGATATTGCACTTATTCTTCATGTAGAACACGGCGGAGGAAATAATTCAACTTTCACTACAAGGGTCGTCAGTTCTTCGGGTACTGACACCTATTCCGCTATTTCTGCCGCTCTCGGTTCTCTTAAGGGGCCGAGACACGGAGGGGCAAATCTGAAAGTTACTCAAATGTTTGAGGATATAAAGAGAAAAGTCAGCGACTGGGAAGATGAAAACGAAATATCGGATTATTTACGCCGCGTTCTGAATAAAGAGGAGTTCGACGGAACAGGGCTGATTTACGGTATGGGACACGCTGTCTATTCCGTTTCCGACCCCAGAACTACGATACTTAAATCCATTGTGGAAAAACTTGCCGCTGAAAAGGGAAGATCAGAAGAATATTCTCTGTATTCCAAGGTCGAAAGAATAGCCCCCAAAATAATAAACGAACAAAGAAAAATATATAAAGGGGTATCGGCAAACGTTGATTTTTACAGCGGATTCGCATATGAGATGTTGAATCTTCCGCCTGAACTTTATACTCCGATCTTCGCCGTCGCACGAGTTGCCGGGTGGAGTGCTCACCGCCTTGAAGAACTGATCAGCGCAGGAAAAATAATTCGACCTGCTTATAAGGCAGTATTACCGAGGCGAAATTACGTTCCAATTGAAAACAGATAAAGAAAGGGGACCTTAAACGGTCCCTTTCTCTTTTTTTCGTTCAACTTCTGATTTTGTCGAGTCTGGATTTAATTTCTGTAAGGAATTCCTCGCTGTACACGATTTTTTTGTTTTCAAGTTTTGAAAGCAATGAAAGGTTTTTGTCCATTACCCCTTCTTCCATCGTCACAATAGAAGCTCTTTCCAGATCTTTCGCAAATTGACAGAGTTCTGAATTTCCGTCGAGTTCTCCTCTTTTATTCAGTGCGCCTGTCCATGCAAAAATAGTGGCGATGGGATTGGTTGACTCCTTTTTCCCTTCAAGATAACTGTAATAATGACGTGTGACTGTCCCATGTGCGGCCTCGTATTCATATGCACCGTCGGGTGATACCAGAACGGAGGTCATAAGACCGAGCGATCCGTATGCTGTTGCAAGCATATCAGACATCACGTCTCCGTCATAATTTTTGCATGCCCAAATAAATCCGCCTTCGGATCGGATTACTCTTGCGACTGCATCGTCGATCAAAGTGTAGAAATACTCAATTCCCGCGTCAGAAAACTTATTTTTATATTCGTTTTCAAATATTTCTGCAAACAAATCTTTGAACCGGTGATCATACGTTTTAGAGATAGTGTCTTTGGCAGCAAACCAGATCGTTTCTTTTCTCTCAAGTGCAAAGTTAAAACATGAACGCGCAAAAGAAGCGATGGAAGAGTCGATGTTGTGAACGCCCTGAACAATACCGTCTGAGTCCTTGAAATCATGGATAAGGAGTCTTTTCTCGTTCCCGTCCGGATCTGTGATGACAAGTTCCGCTTTAGATCCTTTTTTTACTTTGGATTCGGTGTTTTTGTAAATATCGCCGTACGCATGTCGGGCAATGGTAATGGGCTTATTCCAAGAGGGAACGTACGGTTCGATCCCTTTTACGATTATCGGAGTCCTGAAAACAGTACCGTCAAGGATCGCACGAATCGTTCCGTTGGGAGATTTCCACATTTGCTTAAGACCGTATTCCTCGACTCTCGCCGCATTAGGTGTGATAGTAGCGCATTTTACCGCGACCTTGAGTCTCTTAGTAGCTTCTGCAGATTCAACGGTGATTTGGTCATCCGTTAAATCACGGTTTTTCAGCCCGAGATCATAGTATTCAGTTTTCAGATCAACGTAAGGTGTGATAAGAATATCCTTTATCCATTTCCATATGACTCTCGTCATCTCGTCTCCGTCCATTTCGACGATCGGGGATGTCATACTGATTCTGGTTTTATCCATTAAAAGCCTCCTCAATTCAAACGCGATTTGGTATAAGCGAGAAGCCCGCCTGCTTTCAGAATATCTCTCATCCTTTCCGAGAGAGGACATTTAGCCATGACAGTTATTTTGCCTGTTTCCGTTGTAATCTTGAACTCACCAGATTTGAGAGAATCATAAATATTATTAATTATGACAACGTCGCCTTGATTTAAAATATCATAATCACTCTCATTTTCAAGCTCTAGGGGAAGTATCCCGGCATTTATAAGATTCGCTCTGTGTATTCTTGCAAAAGATTTAGCTATAACGGCTTTAACTCCGAGATACAGCGGAGCAAGAGCAGCGTGTTCGCGTGACGAACCCTGACCGTAGTTTACGCCTCCGACTATCACGCTCGGTGCTTCTCTGACAGCCCTTTCGGGAAAATCCGGATCACACGCAATAAAGCAATGCTTTGAAATAGCGGGAATATTAGAACGTAACGGAAGGATCTTGGCGCCTGCAGGCATAATATGATCGGTCGTTATGTTATCTCCTACTTTCAGAGAAACGTTAAGTTTGAGAGAATCCGGGACAGGGGTCGTGTCCGGATAACTCTTGATGTTCGGACCTTTCAGGATTTTTACTGATCCCGCATCTTTTTCATCCGCAGGCTTTTCGATCATATTGTCGTTTACATCGAACAATTCAGGTATTTTGAACTCGGGCATCTTTCCGAGCTCCCTCGGATCGGTAAGATAACCGTTCAGAGCTGACGCGGCGGCGACTTCCGGTGAGACAAGATATATTCCTGCGTCTTTCGTTCCGCTGCGTCCTTCGAAATTGCGGTTGAAAGTTCGAAGCGATACTCCACCTGAATTAGGAGATTGGCCCATTCCGATGCACGGACCGCACGCACTTTCAAGTATTCTTGCTCCGCTTTCTATCATAGAAGTTAGAGAACCGTTTTTAGACATCATTCCGAGGACTTGTTTTGATCCCGGTGCGATGGAAAGCGAGACGTCGGGATGTACGGTTTTGCCTTTAAGGATATACGCGACTTTCATCATATCAAGAAGAGAACTGTTCGTGCATGACCCGATACACACTTGGTCAATCTTGATGTTACCGATCTCACTTATTTTTTTAACGTTATCGGGGGAGTGAGGACATGCCGCCATCGGCTCAAGCGCGGAAAGATCGATGTCTATGACAGATGAATACACAGCGTCTTCGTCCGCGGAAAGGGGGATCCAATCGCATTCGCGGCCCTCGGCTTTCATAAAAGCCCTCGTAACCTCATCAGAAGGGAAGATGGAGGTCGTCGCACCGAGCTCAGCTCCCATGTTCGTTATAGTAGCTCTTTCCGGAACAGACAGCGAAGAAACGCCCTCTCCGGAATACTCGATTATTTTCCCGACGCCGCCTTTAACGCTCAATATTCTCAAAACCTCAAGAATAACGTCCTTTGCTGCGACCCAATCGTTCAGTTTACCTGTTAATCTGACGTTGACTATCTCGGGATAAGTGATATAGTAAGATCCTCCGCCCATTGCGACTGCAACGTCAAGCCCCCCCGCTCCGATCGCCAACATTCCTATTCCGCCTGCCGTCGGAGTATGGCTGTCGGAACCGATAAGGGTTTTACCGGGAATACCGAATCTTTCAAGGTGAACCTGATGACATATCCCGTTCCCGGGTCTTGAAAACCATATCCCGTGTTTTTTTGCGGTTGAACCAATAAACCTGTGATCATCTGCGTTTTCAAACCCGGATTGAAGAGTATTATGGTCTATATAAGCGACGCTTCGTTCTGTTTTTACGCGGGGTATACCCATAGCTTCAAATTCAAGATAAGCCATTGTTCCCGTCGCGTCCTGTGTCAGAGTCTGATCGATACGAAGCCCAACTTCCCGGCCTGTTTCCGGTGTGCCGTCAACGATATGAGAGTCAAGAATTTTTCGGGCGAGAGGTAATTTCATTTTTCCTGTACCTTTCGATAGGGGTCCGCCCCTTTTTTTATAATTTTAACATAGCGTTTGATTGAATGTCAATTATTAAGATGTTGAAGTATACTGCCGCCGTAGAGTTAATTTTGTTGATTTTATACCCGCGATATGTTAAAATAATCGCAAGTTGACAGACAGGATGAAAAATGATGGTTTTTAGTGACAAAAAGTATATTTTCTTTGATCTCGACGGGACGATTATCGATACTGGACCCGGAATCAAAAACGGCGTAAGATACGCTCTGTCTCAATTTGGCGTTCCGGTAAAAAAAGGAGATACACTCGACTGTTTTCTGGGTCCTCCGATGTCACAATCCTTTCCTGAGAATTACGGGTTTGATGCTGAGAGAACAAAAGATGCAATTAAGATTTTTCGTGAATACTATGCTGAGAAAGGACAGTTCGAATGTGCTCCTTATCCAGGTATAGAATCCTTGTTCTCAGATCTCAAATCAGAGGGAAAGACTCTTTGTGTCGCGACTTCTAAACCTGAAACGTTTGCTATAAAGATCGTTGACAGGTTTTCCCTTATGAAGTATATCGACGTTTTCGTAGGAGCAACTCTCGACGGCTCACGTGAAAAAAAATCAGACGTTTTGAACTGCGTTTTCAAAGAACTTTCGGAGCCATCCAGAGATGAGGCAGTTTTAATAGGAGACCGCCATTATGACATCGACGGTGCAAAAGCGTGTTCAATGTCCTCTGTCGGGGTACTTTACGGATACGGCACAAGGGAAGAGTTCGAACTTGCAGGTGCTGATGCGATCGTTGAATCCGTTGACCAATTAAAAACTCTTCTTCTTGCTTGATCTTCATAATATTCATTTTATCGGATTCATAAAATAGACAGAACTGCCAATTAAGCGGGGATGTCTTTTGAAACGAAAAAAACTGTTTATCATTAACGGCGCCGGACTTGCAATCGTTAATATTCTTTTGAGATTTATCGCCGTCAGTTTCAATGCATACATATCAGAAAAAATCGGCACTGAAAGTATGGGACTTTTCACACTCGTGATGAGCGTGTACGGGTTAGCCGTTGTTTTTGCATGTTCTGGCGTAAATCTCGCATCCGTCAGATTATCTTCTGAAAAAACCGCGATACTTGAAAAAAAAAGGTCAATTAAACGAGAATACTCCAAATGCGCTTCTTCTGTTATAAGATCATGCGTACTGTACAGTCTTCTGTTCAGTCTTATTTCTTCGTCTGTTCTTTTTGTTTTTTCAACTCTTATCGGAGGAAAACTGTTAGGTGACTCCCGATGCGTGACTTCTTTGAAAATCGTTGCCGTGAGTCTTCCTGCAATATCCGTTACTTCTGCTTTGTCCGGTTATTTTACGGGTGTCAGAAAGGCCTACAAAAACGCCGTATCGTTCATTTCCGAGCAATTTCTTAAGATTACCGTAACATCGGCTCTTCTTTCTCTCTCTGTTCCTTTCGGGGCAGATCCTGTTGAATACGCCTGCGTTGCCGTAGTTGGCGGATCCGCAGCTGCCGAGGCGATCTCACTATTTGTCAACTTATTTTTGTATATTTCCGATTCAAAAATACCGGCCGGGGTCAAACCGGGTGAAAACGAATCATACGAATGTGAAAGAATACGGGCAAACATCAAAGAGGCGTCCGGTATTTCTCTTCCTACCGCCATCGGATCGTATGCAAGGTCAGGTCTTGTAACCGCAGAGCACTTGCTTATTCCGAGAGGATTACGAAAAAACGGACTCAACGCTTCAGCGGCGCTTTCGGCGTACGGGATCATACAGGGAATGGTTTTTCCGCTCATTCTGTTTCCTTCTGCTTTGCCCGCTTCTTTTTCATCTCTTTTGATTCCCGAAATCGCGGGGTATTTCGCAACGGGAGACGTTGAAAAGATCAGACGAGCCGGAAACAAGGCACTTTCCGCATCAATCTTTTTCTCTGTCTGTACCTCTGCAGTGTTTTTGAATTTTGCAAAAGAATTGGGTATGAACCTTTACGGACAAAAAGAAGCAATCGAAGGAATCATTATAATGGCGCCTCTTATTCCGGTGATGTATCTTGATTCGACCGTTGACGCTTTATTGAAAGGGCTGGGTGCTCAACTCGATTCTATGAAGATAAACATCGTCGATGCCGCATCAAGTCTTGTCCTTGTATTTTTTCTTGTCCCTATTTTCGGTATATACGGATATCTTATAACCGTTTATTTTTGTGAGATATTGAATTTTGTACTGAGTTTCTCTTGCCTCGTCAGAAAAACAGGATTCAAGCCTTCTGTTGTTCCCTCCGTTTTCCGATCAGGTCTTTCCGCGTTGATTTCATCGTTTATCATCTTTTTCGTAAAAAAACTACCGATCTTTTCTTCGCTTTCCTCGCCTGTTATGATAGTTCTGTTCATCTCCGTATATTTTTTATCAAATATTATTCTTTCAGGCGGGAACAATTTCCGGTTGAGAAAAGTCTTCCTTCGTGATAAAATCAGATATTAGTAATAATTGATCCCGGAGATGACTTAATGAAAAATCATATCAAACTCAAATCCAAGGCAGATACATATTATTTTCGCGTTTCAAAACTTGCATTATTCTTAACAGCGCTGTTTTCCATACTGATATTATATTTCGTTCATTTAATGAGTTCATCGCCTGTTTTGTCGTTAAAATACTATTTCGAGATCCCCGGTATGATCAAAAACGTTCTTCTCATCTGTGTTGCCGTTTTGTCTGTAGGAGTCGTATTTGAGGTCGGCACAAACTGAAGTATAATAATAATCCGGAGTATAAAATGGATGACGTAAAAATTCGATTTGAAAAAGCTCTTTCGGATTTCGGGATCGGTAATTTGATCGATAAAGCGGACAGGATAATAATAGGCTTTTCGGGCGGTGCCGATTCACGAGTCCTTTTGTTGCTTTTGAAAGAGTACACGCATGAACGTAAAGAAATAATTTGCGCTCACGTCAATCATATGATAAGAGGCGAGGACGCAGACAGAGACGAGATGAACTGCGTTGAATGGGCTAATGAGTACGGAGTTCCGATAAGGATTTCCCGAATCGACGTTCCCACGATCGCAAAACGAGAAGGGAAAGGGATTGAAGAAACTGCACGTAATGTAAGATATGGATTCTTTGATTCTCTCGTTTCCGAATTTAACGGAGTATCACTTATTGCTACTGCACATAATGCAGACGACAATCTTGAAACTGTTTTGTTTAATCTTTTGCGCGGAAGCGGGACTCATGGTATGACGGGGATCCCGCCGGTGAGGGACGGCAAGTATATCAGACCGCTGATACTATGTTCTTCATCATTGATCAGAGATTATTGCCGAAAAAACGGCATTTCTTACAATATCGACCGAACAAATACCGATACGGAATACACAAGAAACTATATTAGAAACAGAATAGTCCCGCTGCTGGGCACCATAACAAACGATCCCGTTGATTCCGTCAGCAGGATGTGCTCTATTCTTCGTGCTGACGACGATTACATTTTATCGGCTGCAGATAGTTTTATCGATAAAAACGGATGCGGAACACAGTCGCTTGACAAACTGTTGAAT
The DNA here is from genome assembly GCA_017518975.1 of Clostridia bacterium. Classification (GTDB taxonomy): domain Bacteria; phylum Bacillota; class Clostridia; order Oscillospirales; family CAG-272; genus RUG11130. The sequence continues at coordinate 37,436 of JAFWTH010000053.1, read as the reverse complement.
CTTCACAACGCCGTACTCTCAAGGGTGATTGAACGACTTTATCGGTTTGCGGGAGGCAAAAGAACACTTTCAAAGACTCACGTTGATTCCGTTATTGACGCGATAAGAAACAAGAAAGGTACGGTTTTTCTAAGTCTTCCTGACGGGATCTTCTTTACACGTTCCGGTGAATCAGTTTATTTCAGCATCGGCAGACTGCATTGCGACGGAATTGAAGGGGCTTTCCATCTTAAAGTTGACGGTGAGCCGTTCGTTTTCGGAGACGTAGCTGTCGCCGCGTCAACAAATCCATTGCCGACTCTCTTTTTACTAGAAAATATTTACAATTTATCTATACACAAACTGACAAATTTTGATAAAATAAAAGGTGATATTTTTATAAGAGGTAGAGTTGACGGAGATTCTTTCAGGTTCGGCGGAATAACACGAAAAGTAAAGAAACTTTTTTCTGAAAAAAAGATTCCGTTTGATAAAAGAAACCGCTTGCCCATTATCGCGGATAATGACGGAATTATCTGGATACCGGGTTTCCCGCTTCGAGACGGGGTTTCACCGTCATCCGTTAATGGGAACGAGTCCGTGTGGTTATGCTTTTATGAAAAAGAATTGAAAAAAGACTTTGAAAGGTGACGCCATATGATTATGAGAAAATTTGACGATTCCGAAGATATTGACCATATTCTGCTTACTGAAGAGCAAATATCTGAAGCTGTCTCCGTCATTGCCGAACAGATTGATAAAGACAGCCGAGAGAGTGAAAGAGACCTTTTGCTTTTGGGTATACTTAAAGGAAGCGTTGTTTTTATGGGCGATCTCATGAAAAAGCTTTCCACGCCGGTCGAAATTGATTTCATGAAAGTTTCTTCCTACGGAGCTAACACGGTTTCCTCGGGAAAAGTAAATATACTTCTCGACCTTCACAGAAAAGATCTCTCCGATAAGGATATAATCATCGTAGAAGACATAATCGACAGCGGACGGACGCTTTCATATCTTTCAAAGTATCTTGAAATCGCCGGCGCCGGTTCCGTTAAAACGTGTACTTTGCTTGATAAACCTTCAAGACGTACGGTTGATTTTGTTCCGGATTATACCGGTTTCACAATCCCGGATGAATTCGTTGTCGGGTACGGTCTTGATTTTAACGAGCATTACAGGTCTCTTCCTTACATAGGCGTTCTCAAACCCGGAGTATGGAAGAGCTGATTCACCGCTTCACATCGGGGATACGGAGGTAAATAGATGAAACACAGTTTTAAAAATATTATTATCTATATTGTTTTTATTGCCGTGATTATCGTAACAACAGCTGTTCTTTGGTCCCGAGTTCCGTCGGATTCGGTACACTACAGCGATATAGTTACCCTCTTTGAGAACGAACGGGTCAAAAGTTTTGAAGTTGACGGCGATAATAACGTTAAGCTTGTCGTTCGCGATAAAGCTTCAGACGGAACCGAAACGGAAAAGTACGTCAAATATAAAGTAAGAGACCTTGCTATTTTTTACGAGGATCTTAATCCAGTTATAAGCGAACAGCTAAAAAAAGGGATTATCGAATATTACGATTATCCGGGACCGAACGAAGTGCCGTTTTGGGTTCCATATATTCCTTACGTAATAATTATCGTTTTGATCATAGCAATGTGGATCTTCTTCATGCGTTCCGAGATAGGAGGCAGAGGTTCACGCTTGAATTCGGTCGGTCGGGCGAAAGCAAAACTTGCTTCCGTCGATAAAACGAACGTATTTTTCAAAGACGTTGCCGGAGCCGACGAGGAGAAGGCTGAACTTGAAGAGATCGTGGAATTCCTCCGGAATCCGTCTTATTTTACAAAACTCGGAGCCAAGATTCCTCATGGTGTCCTTCTTGTCGGACCTCCCGGAACGGGTAAAACTCTGATCGCAAAGGCCGTAGCGGGTGAGGCCGGTGTTCCTTTCTACTCAATTTCAGGTTCGGATTTTGTTGAAATGTACGTGGGAGTCGGCGCATCTCGCGTCCGTGATCTCTTTGATACTGCGAAAAAGAATCCCGCTGCAATTATCTTTATCGACGAGATCGACGCTGTCGGTCGTCACAGAGGCGCAGGTCTCGGCGGCGGACACGACGAAAGGGAACAGACGCTTAACCAGCTTCTTGTCGAGATGGACGGATTTGACACGAACGCTGGCGTCATTGTAATGGCGGCGACTAACCGTCCCGATATTCTTGACCCCGCTCTTTTGAGACCGGGTAGATTTGACAGACGTGTTACCATGAATTATCCCGATATCAAAGGCCGCATTGAAATACTGAAAGTTCATTCGCGCAACAAACCGCTTGAAGAAAGTGTAGATCTTGAGGTCGTTGCGAGAACAACGGTTGGATTCACCGGCGCTGATCTTGCCAACTTACTCAATGAAGCCGCCCTTCTTGCTGCAAGAAAAGGGAAACATCTCATCGGTATGAATGATATTGAGGAATCAATGATCAAAGTCATCGTGGGAACAACAAAAAAATCCCGTATCTTTACTGATGAAGAAAAGAAGAATACAGCATATCACGAGGCCGGTCACGCCGTTGTTGCTTACTTCAGACAAAAGGATGATCCCGTTCATCAGATTTCGATAATTCCCAGCGGCGGTGCGCTCGGTTATACGCTCAACCTTCCCAAGCGCGACAGAAATCAGATGACTAAAAGCGAGATGATGGGCAAGATCGCGACGGATCTTGGCGGTCGCGCGGCGGAAAGTATCATATTCGGTGACGTTACGTCAGGCGCGTCCCGCGACATCCAGCAGGCAACTTCCATTGCGCGTCAAATGGTCATGAAATACGGAATGAGCGACGAACTCGGTCCGATCCTTTACGGAAACGATTCAACAAGCGACGAAGTATTTCTCGGACGCGACTTCAATAACACTAAGAATTATTCTGAGGAGACCGCGGCAAAAATCGACGAGGAAATCAAAAAAATTATTTCCTTCGCTTATAATGATGCGGAAAGCATTCTGAACGAGAATATCGCTAAACTGCACTTTATCGCTGAATATCTGATAAAGAACGAGATCATGGAAGAAGAGCAGTTCAAACTCGTTATGGAAAGCGAGCCTACTATGGAAGAACTTGAATCCATGGTCGCGGAAAAGAGGAGAAAGAGCGAAGAAGAGAATAAGCGCAGAGCGGCTCATATCAAAGAAGAGGAAAGACGCCGCGAAGAAGAGCGCAGACGCGAAGAAATGAAAAAAAACGGAGGGGTGTTTAACAATCAGAAAGACCTGATGGATTCTGACGTTTCAAATACCGAGAACTCCGATGTTAACTACGTTCCTCACGATCCCTCCAAACCTGAAAACGATACTGAACCGACCAAAACAGACAATGACGAATCAGATGATTTGAAATAGGCCAAAAACCCGTACGGGGCTCGAACCCGTACGGGTTTTGCATATTGACATCCGTGTTTTGAATTGATATAATCGGCTTAGTAAATATATAGGCGAATAAAATAACGCAGAAAGGATTCAAATGAAATTTTCGTCATGCGGATGGTGGTTCGGCGGGGACTGGTATCAAAACGTAAATGAAGCAAAAAAATGCGGTTTTTCCGCATTTGAGAATCTTTCATGGGTCGGACTCGATCTTGAAAAAGCCTCTGATTATCTTAAAAAAGAAGAGATGATAAATACTTCACTTCTTATAGAATCAACCGATTCAAGCTTGAATAAATACCTTGATTGGTCACACGGAATGGTATACGAGGATTCAAAAGAACCGTTTATGAAAGCTTTCCGTGAAACTGTAAGTGCTTGCAGAATTCTCGGCGTACCTAATATCGTTGCAACGTGTGGAAATGAACGTTTTGATATCGAGAGGGAAAAGCAGGTCGAAATGGTGGCCGATCTGCTTTCAGAGTTCGGCAAAATAGCGGATGAAAACGGTATCTGCGTAGTATTTGAACCGCTTAACGTTCTTGTAGACCATACAGGTTATCTTATCAGTGAAAGTTCAGAGGCTTTCGATCTTGTCAAACGCGTCGATTCACCTGCTGTTAAAGTACTATTTGATATTTATCATCAGCAAATAACAGAGGGCAACGTTATTAGAAATATAACTGAAAATATCGATCTTATCGGACATTTTCATATAGCTGACAATCCCGGAAGACAGGAACCCGGTACCGGTGAATTGAACTATACTAATATTTTCTCCGCAATTAAGAAAAGCGGATATGATAAATTTCTCGCATTTGAATGCGGAACGTCCTCGGACGCTCAAAAAGTCGCGAGACGAATGAGAGAAATCACGGCGCCTTTTGAGGGATGAAAAGTATAAATGTTTTTTGTGCTGTAAATCATAACAAAAAAGTTTTTGGAAGTTGAAAAATGAAAAATATAATAATAATCGGAGCGGGCCCTGCAGGCATGACCGCTGCTATCTACGCAGCAGATTCCGGGTTGAACGTACGCCTTATAGAGAAGGGAATGTACGGCGGGCAGATGACCACAACAGCTCGTATTGAGAATTATCCCGGGTTTCCCGAAATCGCGGGGTGGGAGCTCTCACAACGTATGTTTGACTGTGTAACAAAATCCGGTGTAACTCTTACAACGGATGAAGTTATTTCGATCAGTCGTTCGGATTCCTTATTTAAAGTCATTTGTCGAATCAACACATATGAGGCAGATGCCGTAATTATTGCAAACGGCGTCAAGAGAAGGAAACTAGACGTTCCCGGTGAAAAAGAATTTGCGGGGCGCGGAGTATCTTACTGTGCTGTATGCGACGGTAACTTTTTCAAAGAAAAGGACGTAGCGGTCGTCGGTGGCGGAAACAGCGCGCTCGAAGACGCCGCATATCTGTGTGGCGTTTGCAAGCGTGTTTATCTCATTCACAGAAGAGACGAGTTCAGAGCTGATGAGAAATACGTGCGCGCGCTTGATTCTTTTGATAATTTAGAGCGTGTAACTTCACACGTTCCCGTGCGTATTACAGGAGAAGACGTTCTTTCGGGTATCGAGGTGAAGAGTACTAAAACAGGTGAAGCCCATACTATTCCGGTCAGCGGAGTTTTTGTTGCAACGGGATTGATATCTGACAACGATGCATATTCAGAGTTTGTAGAGCTTTCTGACGACGGGTACATCGAATCCGGAGAAGATTGTCTTACTTCTACACCAGGTATTTTCGCTGCTGGAGATACCAGGAATAAAAAACTCCGTCAGATAGTCACTGCATGCGCAGACGGCGCGTCTGCTGCAAAAAAAGCTCTTGAATATCTGAACGGAGTAGGATGATTTTATTTATCTGCTTCAAACACAATACCATTTTCGCGGCGTATCCCGTCTGTCATTTCCATCGATATTCGGGATATTGCCGCGTATTTATGTTCAACGTCACGATTTGTCACCAGTTCTTTGAATTTCATTACTTCGAATCTCATATTGTTACTCTTCGCGGAGGAATAGATAACCTCTGAATCCGTTTTTCCTTTTTTTGAAAGTAAGACCACAGACGGAGACGAAAGTTTATCGATCGATATCGATCCTTTTTCTCCGATGATCACCGACGGATTGACGCTGTCACATATTTTTGAATATGATAATACGGCAGTCACACCGTCATACTTTAATATTGCCTCGCCTCCGCCTTCCATACCGTTGTCAAATATCGTAGAATAAGCGCGTACCATTCCGTCTGGTTTCCCGAAAAGCATCAAACAAACGTAAATAGGGTATATCCCGATATCCATGACGGCAGCGTTAGAGTACGAAGGATCGAAGGCGCGCGTGTACTCTCCGTTTTTGAACCTATCGTATCTGGACGAGTACTGACAGTATTCAAAGGAAACGTGTCTTATAATCCCGATTTCATTAAGAGCTTGTAAAACCGAATCATAAGCAGGATCGAATGCCGGACGCATAGCCTCGAGCAGCACTTTTCCCGTCTTCTCGGAAACGGAAAACATTTCTTTGCATTCTGCGGAATTAGAAGCAATCGGCTTTTCGCACAGTACGTCAAATCCGGCTTTCATTGCTTCAATTGACAGCTCAGAATGTAATCTGTTTGGTGCGGCTATATATATCGCGTTTACGTTTGATAAGAACAATTCTTTTACATCAGTAACGACTGCAGGACGTAAGACGCTTCCCCCAAAATATCGGGACACGAATTCTTCTCCGGTTTCACGTTTTCTTGACAGAACAGCTGTAACGGACGTATCGCTCACTTCACGTACTGCTTCAACGAACATACCGCTTATCATTCCGGTCCCTATTATCCCGAATTTCAATTCTTTCATTTCAAAGAATTCCTTTCGGACAGTTTGACCGGTCCGAGCAAACCGGACGGTTCCATAAGCAAATATTTCGAGCAAAGATCCCTTTGTTCATATCCGAGGTGATTAGAAACTATAACGCAGAGTTCATTTACTCCGTTCTTAATGCTTTCGGTAATATCAAATATATACGGGGGAACGATCTTTGTTCCGCACGGAATACCGTTAACCTCAACTTCCGCTGTCTCACCTACGTATCCGAGATCGAGAGTATACTTCCTACCCTGGATAACGGAAAGTTCAAAACATGTATTATACTTTATAAACCCTCCGAACCTTGGCAAAAGTTTAGGGGAAGTGATATTTTCAAGTTTCGTGAAAACCCTGTCGTCTTTGAATGAGGGAAACTCTTCTGCCGTGCAGAAAGAGACTTTCCAATCTCCGGAAATGCTTTTGGTTCCCGTTGTCTCATAGTTTTCAGACTCGAATAATCCAGTCATATCCGTTCCGAAGACAAACACGACTGACTCATAAGGTTTAAGTGTGACGTCAATCGTATTATTTTCACTGTATTCAACATGTGCAGTGTTTTCAAGCGGTGCGTAACGAACGAACTTACCTCCATTGAAAGCGCTGAATGACACTTTGGTTTTGAGTGTATCGTTGATTCCCTCGTTCGTAAGCATATATACGTCTTCTTCCCCGGCGGTTCTGTGATAGAATCTGAGATAAGTACAGTCTGTATCTGCTGAGATGTCATAATACCCTCTGTCTTTCATCCATGAGGAAAGAGAAGACAACTCCGTGCAGAATACATTGTCACCTCTGATCGTAAAATCATTTCCTTCGACCGTTTTTTCGGTAATTCCGTCGACGAATACTACGTCGACACCGTTTTCCGAAAGTTCTTTAAGTTTAAATAAAGCTTTCTCCGGGAGGAACTCGCTGTAGGGAACAACCATACAATCGAATACTTGGCCTGAGAGTTCCAACTTGCCGTTTTTATATGTTGATCTTAAAAGATAATCAATTGATATAACGTCATAATCTAAGTTGCTTTCGGTGAGTTTACGCGCGGGTTTATAGAATTTCATATAATCTCCGCCGCTCCATTCAGCTTCCGCATGATATAACAGAGCAGCAGAACATATATGACGTCCGGTATCGAGCATTGTTGATACTCTGTTCATATAATCCATCAGTATTCTGAAATATCTGAACTCGGCGTTGTGTCCCGCGCCTGAGAACTGCGGGGGGACTTCATCAGGAAACTTTGCTGAAAACGCGTGCGGAACAAAGTGATTAAGACCACGGACTAACATGTGATCTGCGAGCCATTTCATCATTTTGAGACCTTCGGCCCAACCGTACGCTCCGAAAATCTCGCACATTGCCCGACCTTTCTTTTCCGGTTGTATATCGGCGTGCGACGCGGCAAGTTTAGCGAGACTGAAATGGAAGAAATCAGGATCAGCAGTGTCGTACCAACATGGGCAAACGTTCGCGTGATCCGTCATGCCGGGGACGATCTGACACAACACCACGTCGATTCCCGCCATATCCTGACCGTCAAGTGATCTGAAATAATGTCCTCCGCTGCCGGTATTTGAATGCTGATCGTAATCTTCGACAATGTGTCCGATATATTCAACTCCGTGAGCGCGGCACCAGTTTCCGACTCTGTCGCAGAAATTCGTTTTGTACAGCGTTGTAACCCCATCCATATAATTCACTCTGTATTTGGGAGATACCCCGTTCATTGTGAACCAAAGCGACGGAAGATGGATTAACCAATCTTTTCCGTACCTTTCAGCAAGTTCTTTTTTTATGAACCTGTTCCATGGATATACTCCGTGAGATTTTGTTTTTCCATGAACAGGCAACTCACCGTGATTCATCAGGAAAGGTTCGTCGCTGAAAAAACCCTTGAAAGTGTTTCCGAAATACTTCCCGAGTTTTTTATAATGAGGTTCGTAAATTTCGGAAAACATCAAATCGACGGATTCAGGATTAGTAAAATCGACTCTTCCGTCGCTGACCGGTCTTTCAAAGATAAGAAAGATCCTCCATACCCCGTCGGGAACGTCGAACCAGATCAAACCGTCGTGCACATCTTCGGTAATTTCAAAACATTCACCTGTTAGTTCTTCACCGTTATCTCCGCGCTTGCAAGCAATTGCCGCAAGAAAAGAATCGTTCTCTTCAGCCCAACCCTCAAGGATGACGCATCCGTCCTTTACCGGTCCGCATACGTCGATATGTTTCTCTGTTATTCCTCTTTTCCCGAGTTCAGGAAATCTGTCTTTTACAGCGCCGTTACAAAAACCTGTCGGAAAATACTTATCGTCAAACACCCATACATCAAGATCGAGTTTTTTCGATTCTTCAAGAATCAAAGTCATATCTTCCCACCAAGGCTCACGAACGAAACCATCATGAGGCCGTGATTCCACACAGAGCGCACCGACGCCCGAAGCCGCTATTCGATGCAGTTCCTCGAGTATCGTTTCGTCGTCTTCTCCGTGCTGCCAGAAAAAGGGAAGAATATGATTATCGGGTGTGCCGTTAAGACACTTGTCGAGTTTATCACGTACGGTCATTTTTAGGAGATTGCCTTTCTTTAAACGATGTATCGGTTTTATGGTTTGATTATAAACCATTGATTACATAAAATCAACATAAGGAACCGAATTTCGCCGCGAATATAGACAATAAAAAGATGATATGGTATTATATCCGTAGACGTATATCCATTGAAACGGAGTATATATGAATTACGGAGCGCTTCTCTCGTCCGACGCGACCCTTTTTTTATTGCTTGCTGCAGGTTTTATCGCAAATAAAACGCGAATAATCGATGAAATAACAACAAAAAAACTCTCTGCGGTTATTGTTAAAATCGGTCAGCCGTTTTTATTGATCTCATCTCTTATTTCCCTTGATTTTTCTATCGAAAATCTTAAAATGGGACTTTTTACACTTGTTTTGAGTTTCTGCCTTCATGTTTTCATGGCACTGCTTGCTTTCCTGTTTTCAAAAGGGTTCAAAAAAAACAGCAACAGATCCATAATCGAATTTGCTCTGATATTCACCAACTGCGGATTTATCGGGTTTCCTATCATAAGTTCCATTTACGGCGAAAAAGGTCTATTCTGCGGAGCCTTTTATCTGATAGGCTTTCATCTGTTCTTATGGACGTGGGGAGTATTCGTTTTGTCACGCGGAAGGGATGATATTAAGCTCACACCCAAGAAGATTTTTATAAATTACGGAACTGTTCCAAGTCTGATCGGCATCGTTCTGTTCCTTCTCCCTTTCAGAATGCCTCCGGCGATCGTTTCCTTTTCTCAGTATCTTGCAGGTCTTTGTACACCGGTTTCACTTTTGATAACAGGCGCGCTTATTGCTTCTCGTTCACCTAAGCAGATATTCGGCAATGTTTCGTCTTATATCGTGTCAATTCTTAAACTCGCCGTAATTCCCGTCATTACCGCCTGCGTTCTTCGACTGATCGGTCTTGATCCGTTTTTCATTGTTTTCGGGACGGTGATGGCGGCGCTTCCCTCAGCTTCCGTAATCTCAATGTTCAGTGAACTGTATTCAATGGATTCGAGTTATTCATCTCAACTTGTCGGAATTACTACTTTGTTTTCTGTCGGAACGCTTCCGCTGCTTGTTATGTTCGCTCAGTTTATCGGTTCTTTGTGAAAGGAGATAACGACACGAATAAGGAATTTGAAAATACGCTTTTCGTTACCGATCTCGATGGTACTCTTTTTGACAAAAAGCCCGTTCTTTCCGACGAGTGTGTCGACAATATACGGAAACTAAATTCAGAGGGAGTTAAAATTACTTTTTCAACTGCAAGAACATACCGTACCGTCGATCGAATTCTTGAGGACGTGCCTGTTCCGTATCCCGTTTCTTTGATGAACGGTACCATGATACGGGACATCAAAAAATGCATGACTATCGACGTAAAAAGGATACCGGACGCTATCGCGGACGCAGCAGGGAAGGCATTTCTCGCCTCCGGGACTCTGCCTCTTGTATATCGATATAAAAACGGTGAAATGCTTACGTATTATTCTGAGATCTCAGGTGACAACATGAAGTCATTCATTGACGAAAGGAGAACTGTTTTCGGTAAGCCTTTTATCAGAGTATCCGAAGACGAATTGTTCAAAACCGGACCTGAGTCACTCGGAGAAATAATCTATTTTTGCGCGATCGTGGGAAACGGGGAGGGAAAAGAACTCCTCAACAGATTGAACGACGTAAAGAACGTTTGCATGACATCCTATAAAGATAACGCATCAGACAGCCGATACGTTGAAATCTATTCGACTGAAGCGTCAAAGAAGAACGCAGTTTTGGATCTTATGAGAATCACCGGAGCAGATAGAATTATTTCATTCGGTGATAATCTCAATGATCTTCCGATGTTTGAAGTAAGCGATCTTTGCTTTGCTGTTTCCGGTTCACCCGATACGGTTATTTCTCGAGCGGACGGGCTTGTCGGATCGCCTTCCGAATGCGGTGTTACAAAAAAAATCGCCGAAATCACGGGGATCAGACTTTGATCCCTTTTTTCTTTACAAAAAATATAAAAACTATTGAAAAACGAAAAAAAAAATGTTATAATACACTTTACGTGTCAAAGACACGAATTTAATACACACATAGTCCCATTCTTTCTGGCGGTGCCGGATATACGGTTACAGAAATGACGGACTATGGTGGAAAAACCGTAGGAGGACATTATGTCTATCGTAACCATCAAACAGCTTCTTGAAGCTGGCGTCCATTTCGGACATCACACGAGACGCTGGAACCCGAAGATGGCAGAGTACATCTTCACCGAGCGCAACGGGCTTTATATCATCGACCTTCAGAAGACGATCAAAAAGTTCGAAGAAGCTTATAACTTCGTGCGCGACACCGCCGCTGAAGGCGGAAAGATCCTTTTCGTCGGAACGAAGAAGCAGGCTGCAGACGCTATCCGTGAGGAAGCTGAAAGATGCGGCATGTACTACGTCAACGTCAGATGGCTTGGCGGAATGCTCACCAACTACAAGACGATCAAGACTTCTATTGACAGACTACGTTCCCTTGAAAAGATGCAGGAAGACGGCACGTTCGATATGCTTCCCAAGAAGGAAGTCGCTTCTCTTCAGAAAGAGATGTACAACCTTGAAAGAAACCTCGGCGGCATCAAGGATATGGGCGGGCTTCCCTCTGCTATTTTCATCGTTGACCCGAGAAAAGAGCACAATGCCGTTCTTGAAGCGAAGAAACTCGGTATTCCGGTCGTCGCCATCGTCGATACGAACTGCGACCCCGACGACGCCGATTACGTGATCCCCGGCAACGACGACGCAATCCGCGCTATCCGTCTTTATGCTTCCGTCCTTGCAGACGCCGTCATCGAGAGCCGTCAGGGCGCTCAGTTCACTGAATCCGACACTGATGACGACGCAGAAGAAGACGAAGAAGCGGCAGAGTAATTACGAGTTATTAAACGGAGGAATTTGAAATGGCTGCTATAACTGCAAAAATGGTATCCGATCTCAGAGCCAAGACCGGCTGCGGAATGATGGAGTGCAAAAAAGCGCTCACCGAAGCGAACGGCGATTTTGACGAAGCCGTCAAAGTTCTTCGCGAAAGAGGACTTGCTGTCGCTAATAAGAAGGCGAGCAGGATCGCTTCCGAGGGCGTCGTCGATATAATGACAAACGAAGCCGGAAACGTTGCCGCTAAGATCGAAGTCAATGCGGAGACCGACTTCGTCGCAAAAAACGACACCTTCAAAGAATTTGTCCGCGGTATCCTTTCCACGATCATTGAGAATAGACCTGCCGATATGGCAACTCTTCTGGCTCTGCCTTATCTTGATACTGATTTTACCGTTGAGGGTAAGCTCAAGGATATGATCTTCACGATCGGCGAGAATATGAACATCCGCCGCTTCGTTATCGTAGACGGTATCATCTCTTCTTACATCCACGGTAAGGGCACCACCGGCGTTATAATTTCTTTCGATGCCGACGACGCTGCGAAGAACAACCCCGGATTCCCGGAATTCGCCAAGAATATCGCTCTTCAAGTCGCCGCTATGCCTGTTTCTTATCTTAACAAAGAATCCGTTCCTCAGTCGGTTATCGACGAGGAGCTCGGCATCATCATGACTCAGATCAAGAACGATCCGAAAAACGCATCCAAACCCGAAAATATCATTGAGAAGATGGCGACGGGAAGACTCGGTAAATTCTTTGAAAAGAGCTGCCTCACTGAGCAAAGCTATGTCAAAGACGATTCTCTCACCGTCGGTCAGTACGTTGAAAAGACCGCGAAAGAATTCGGCGGAAAGATCGCCCTCAAAGGTTTCTGGTGCTATGAGAGAGGCGAAGGTCTTGAAAAGAGAGAAGACGACTTTGCCGAAGAAATCGCAAGACTCACTGGAAAAGCAGAATAATCCGAATTGCTTTACCATTCGCCCGGGGAACAATCCCCGGGCGTTTCTATATTTTCACTTTATTTTTTCAATATACTTGTTTCTATTTACAAAAATAGATTTTTAATGTACAATATAAGATGGCAAAGGAGGCGTATTAAATTGAATGAAATAAAATATAAACGCGTCTTTTTGAAACTATCAGGTGAAGCGCTTGCATTAAAAGGGGACGACGGTTCAGTAAAAGAGATTTTTGACGATTCAGTCATTGACGACATAGCCGGAGATATATGTGAGTGCGCATCACTCGGTGCTGAAATCGGTATAATGATCGGAGCGGGAAATATCTGGCGAGGAAGAATGGGCAAAAATCTCGATCACGCAAAAGCGGATCACATGGGAATGCTCGCTACGACGATCAATTGTCTCCGTTTGCAGGATGCGATTCAAAAAAAAGGGTGCGAAGCGATCGTTATGACTACGGTCGCTATGAATGGTTTCACCGAGGTTTTCTCCCATGAAAAAGCAAAAGAATATCTGAGGGCCAAAAGACCCGTTATTTTCGGGTGCGGAGCCGGGGTACCGTTTATTTCAACCGATACCGCCGGGGTTATCAAAGCCCTCGAGATCGGAGCGGAAATCATTCTTATGGCAAAGAACATCGACGGAGTTTATACGGCCGATCCTAACGTAAACAAAGATGCGAAGCGATTCCGTGTGATCTCTTATAAGGAATGTCTTGAAAGAGAACTCCGCGCGACCGACGCTTCTGCTTCCGCAATCGCACAGGATAATAAGATAGACACCCTAGTTTTTTCACTGAAAGAAAAAGATGCCGTAAAACATGCTGTTTGCGGACTTGCCGAAGGAACTCTTATTACTGCGGAACACATAAAATCCGAATTATATTAAAACATACATAGGAGTGCGCTATGAAACTTGATACGTCTGATTTTGAAAGAAAAATGAAGAAATCCTGCGAACTGTATGAATCGTCTCTTGAAACGATTCGTGTCGGTCGCGCAAACGCAGCTGTCCTTTCCGGAGTTACAGTTGACTATTACGGTGTTGAGACACCTATAAACCAGGTTGCGGAGATTAAAGTCCCGGATCCCAAAACTCTCGTCATTTCACCATGGGACGCATCAATGACAAAGAATATCGAAAGGGCAATACTTGCTTCCAACGTCGGTATAACGCCTCAGAATGACGGAAAAATGCTGCGCTTATCTTTTCCTCCTCTTACCGAAGAGAGAAGGCGCGAGCTTTCAAAGCAAGTAGCAAAAATGGGAGAAGATGCAAAAGTAAACATCCGTAATATCAGAAGAGACGGAATTGATAAAGCCAAAAACCTCAAAAAGCAGAGTGAAATGACCGAGGACGAACTCAAGGAATCGGAAAAATCCATGCAGGATCTTACCGATAAGTACATTAAAGAGATCGACAAGATAACCGCTGCTAAAGATCAGGATATTATGTCGATTTAACTTTATATTTTTTTGGAGAAATATGACCCGGGAACTGCCCCGAGGGAAAGATCCCGGGTCCCCTTTTGTTATGTTCAAAAAAAAGAAAAGAGTATTAAACGAAGATATCCCTGAAATTGTCAGATCTTCCGGACTTCGTCACATAGCGTATATAATGGACGGAAACGGACGATGGGCAACTTCACGTTCTCTTCCCAGAGAACTCGGGCACAGTGCAGGTGCGAAGAATTTCAAGGAGATCGTTCGATACTCAAAGAACATCGGCGTCAGATACGTTACGGTCTACGCTTTCTCAACTGAAAATTGGAAGAGACCGCAGAGAGAAGTCTCCGCAATAATGAAACTGCTTGATCAGTATATAGACGAAGCATCTCTTGAAGACGAGATCGAATTTCTCTTCATCGGCGACAGAGAAAACGTCGATCCGCGTATAGCAGAAAGACTGACTTCACTTGAAAAACTAACCGCAGGGCGTTCTTTCAGACTGAATATTGCTTTCAATTACGGAGGAAGAGACGAGATCGTCCATGCAGTTAACAAAGCCATTTCCGCCGGATGTACCGAAATATCGGAAAAGATCATTTCGTCAAACGTTTACACATGTGATTGTCCGGATCCCGATCTTATCATACGTACCGGAGCGGAGTATCGCATTTCAAACTTTCTGATGTGGCAATCCGCATATTCCGAGCTGTATTTTTCAGAAAAAATGTGGCCGGAGTTCAAACCGCAGGACGTAGATTCAGCGGTTATTGAATTTTCAAAAAGGAAAAGACGCTTCGGCGGCGTCTGATCGGAGGAAAAAATGAAAACAAGAATAATAACCGGAGTGGTTATGATATCACTCTTCATTCCGATACTCATTTTTTCCGACACGTGGGCGTTTCCGATACTTATTGCGCTCCTTTCTCTCAAAGCTTCGTTTGAAATACTCAAATGTGACGGAACCAAGAATCCCGTGCTTATAGTTTTATCTTCAGCCTTTGCGTTCGCATCTCCGCTCCTTGCAAGAATGTCGTCGATTTTTGAATTCGGAAGCGGAAGATTCACTCAACTATATCTGTTTGCATTCTTCTTTTATTTGATCATCAATCTGACGTTTTCAGTTTTTTCTCACGGAAAGTATCCGGTTGACCGATCGGCGATGACTTTTCTTTGTATTTTTTATACAGTAACGTCTTTTACGTGCATCATTTTCCTGAGAGACGTTAAATTCGGTAAATACATCTATCTTCTTACGTTTATTGCACCTTGGATAAGCGATACTTTTGCGTATTTCATCGGCTCGTTTTTCGGAAAACATAAACTCATTGAGGACGTCAGCCCCAAAAAAACCGTCGAGGGATGTATCGGAGGAATCGTATTCACCGGGGTCTCTTGCGTGATCTACGGAATCATTCTCGTTCACGCTATCCATACCAAGTTTACCCCGTCTTATTTGGCATTGTTCGTTATAGGTGTTGTAATATCAGTGATATCTCAGATCGGCGACCTTTCCGCATCATTGATCAAGAGGCATTTCAACGTTAAGGACTTTGGGAAAATATTCCCCGGACACGGCGGAGTAATGGACAGATTTGACAGTGTATTTCCCGTCGCTCCGATCCTGCTGATTTCAACTATAGTTCTGTCCCATTTCGGAGTATTCAAATGAAAAAAAGCGATTACAGCGAACTAAGAGTCGCAGTACTGGGCTCTACGGGATCCGTCGGTACGCAAGCACTTGACGTAATTCGTAAACTTGGTTGCAGAGTTGTTTTTCTGTCTGCAAAATCGAACGCATCGCTTCTTTCACGTCAAGCGAACGAATTTCATCCGGAAGCCGTATGTCTCACAGACGAAAAAAAAGGCAGTGATTTCATTTTTCCCGAAAACGGTAAAACTGAACTGTTTCTCGGAGAAGAGGCTCATCTCAAATGTATAGAATCTATTAGCGTCGACGTTATTATTCACGCGGTCTCCGGTCTGTCGGGCATCTCTTCCGCGATTAAGGCTTCCGAAAAAGGAGTACGACTCGCCATTGCAAACAAAGAGTCAATCATAACGCTCGGGGACATAATTCAGAATAATCTGAAAAGGACCGGAGGCGTGCTGATTCCCGTAGACAGCGAACACAGCGCTATCTTTCAATGTCTGTTGTCCAACAAAGGCGAAAGAACGGAAATAAAAAAACTGATTCTTACCGCTTCCGGCGGACCGTTTTTCGGTTACACAGCGGAAATGCTGAAAAACGTAACACCCGCAATGGCACTTGCGCATCCGACTTGGAAGATGGGACCGAAAATCACAGTCGATTGTTCGACGATGATGAATAAAGGGTTTGAAATAATTGAAGCTGTCAGACTTTTCGGCGTTTCAGAAAGCTCTGTACAAGTTGTCGTTCACAGACAGAGTATAATCCATTCTATGGTGGAATATATTGATAGCACGGTCATAGCGCAGCTCGGTTCACCCGATATGAGAGCTCCGATCCTTTTTGCTCTGACTTTTCCAAACAGAGTAGAAAGTCCCGTATCAGCTCTTGATTTTACTTCAATTTCCAAACTGACTTTTGATAAACCCGATGAAGAGGTTTTTCCTCTTCTTGGAATTGCAAGATATGCGATCCGCTGCGGGGGAGTCGCACCTGCAGTACTCATTTCGGCAGATGAAGCTGCTGTATCTTCATTCCTTGACGGTGTTCTCCCATTTGAAAAAATACCGCTCGTAGTAGAAAAAACACTCGATAAAGTTTCATATGAAAAATCTGTTTCGATCACTAACGTTTTTTCAGCTGTTGATGATGCGGATAAGATTGCAAAAAGTATTATCAGAAATATATAATTTCCGGAGGATAAAATGACGGTTGTCTATATCCTTGCAGCAATTCTGATATTTGGGCTTCTTGTTGTAATACATGAAGGCGGGCATTATTTATTTGCCCGTCTTTTCCGCGTTACTATCAACGAATTCTCGATTGGTATGGGTCCTAAGATCATTTCAAAAAAATCAAAAAAGACCGGTATCGCATATTCTTTGAGAGCACTGCCCGTAGGCGGTTACGTTTCAATGGCAGGAGAAGACGAAGATTCGTTCGATCCCAACGCGTTCTGTAACAAGCCCGTGTGGAAACGGATTATCATCACTTCTTCCGGAGCACTCATTAATATTATTGCCGGAATCATTGTTATGACGATACTCATTGCATCGTCGGGGAAACTTTACGGAACAGAGATCCATTCAATGAAAGATGAAAACCCGCCGCCGTACTCTTCTTCCGAAGACGGTCTTCAAGCAGGAGATGTTATACTTTCCGTTGGCGGGGCAAAAGTGTATACGGCAAACGATCTCGTTTATCAGATAATGAGACGCGGTAATGAACCATGCGATATAATCGTAAGAAGGAACGGTAAGGAAGTTACTATTGTTGATTACAGTTTTCCTACTGACTCCGAAGAGGGAAACGTTTTCGGACAACCTGATTTCTACGTTAAGGAAGTTCCTAAAACTGTCGGAAACGTGATAAAACACGCTTTTCACCGTTCCGTCTCGTCGATCAAAATGATATGGGAACAATTCTATGATCTTCTAAGAGGAAGATATAGCATCAAAAGCGTTTCAGGTCCTGTCGGTGTTACGAAAGCGTTAGGTGACGCTGCAAAGAACGGGGCGGATACGTTTCTTTATCTTACCGCCTTCATTTCTGTCAATCTCGGAGTCGTTAACCTGTTTCCGCTCCCGGCACTCGATGGGGGAAGGTTATTGTTTCTTCTGATAGAAGCTGTCAGGAGAAAACCGATCCCGAGAAAAGTGGAAGGATATATCCACATGGCCGGACTTGCTTTACTTCTGATCTTAATGGTGGTAGTTACTTGTAAGGATCTTTTCGGATTGTTTACGTGAGGTTTAATAAATGATTGAAAGAAGAAAAACAAGACAAATCAGCGTTGGACATACGACAATCGGGTCCAATTCACCCGTTTCTGTCCAATCGATGGTAAACGTTGACTCCCGGAATACCGATGGCGTATTAGCACAAATCAAAAAACTTGACGAAGCGGGGTGTGATATAATCAGAATTGCGGTTCCCGACGAACAGGCGTCAGGTCTTTTTAAATCAGCTCGCGATCAGGGCATACGAACTCCGCTTGTTGCCGATATCCATTTTGATTATAAACTTGCTCTTGCTTCGGTAAAAAACGGTGCGGATAAGATAAGGATTAATCCGGGAAATATCGGTGAATCCTGGAAAATAAAAGAAGTCGTCGAAGCGTGTTCCTATTCCGGCATACCTATAAGGATCGGAGTCAATTCCGGTTCCCTTGAGAAGAAACTTATAGATAAATACGGAGGACCCACACCCGACGCTCTTGCGGAATCGGCTCTCAATGAGGCGGAAATACTCGAAAATTTCGGATTCTGCAACATTGTTCTTTCAATTAAGTCCTCATCAGTGATTTCGATGATTGAAGCAGTTGAAAAAACTGCGGTTTTATCTGATTACCCGCTTCATATAGGTGTTACGGAAGCCGGCGACGAATCTGATGGGATATTAAAAAACAGCGTTGGTATTGGCTCTTTACTGTCACGCGGAATAGGCGATACGATTCGAGTCTCACTCACCGCGGATCCGATAAAAGAAGTCAAAGCCGGTCATAAGATTCTTGATTCACTCGGACTGTCAGACCGTGGCGGGATCGACGTAATATCCTGTCCGACGTGCGGAAGAACACGAATTGATATCAATAAGATCGTTTCCGAGTATAAAAACGCGTCTGAAAACTTATCGACACACGGTAAAAGAATAACCGTCGCTATAATGGGTTGTGTCGTTAACGGCCCCGGAGAGGCAAGGGAAGCGGATTTCGGAATAGCAGGAGGCGACGGGTATGGGCTGTTTTTCATCAACGGGAAACCGATAGAAAAGATATCTGAAGATAAAATAGTTACAAAACTTATCGAAGAAACAAATCGCTTAGTCGGAGTGTGAAAGAGGAAACGTAATGGCGGAAGATAATGTATCCACGTTAAAAGAAAAATTCAAAAGAGTCGTTCCATCGGAAGAGGAATCTCTTTTGTTTGATTCCTCACACGTTACAAAACTGATGTTTGACCGTGACCGTAAGATTGTTGAGGTAAGATGCGATCTGCCTCGATACTTCAGCAAGGACGTAATTTACTCATCTGAAGATAAAATTAAAAATACTTACGGACTCAATCTTGTGAGAATCCTTCCGCACTATACACCCGATGTATTCTCCGTGGATCAGATGCCCGGAATTTTTCGCGAAGCCGGAAGATTCGGAGCCGTTACAAACGGTTTTTTCTCGGAAATGAGTTCTGTTTTAACAGGAAATACCCTTACAGTTTACATTCCGTTCGACGATAACGGCGTTCTGTTCCTTGATCTTGCAGGTACTGCAAAAACAGTCGAAACAATTATCAAAAACGAATACTCTCTTGAACTGAAAGTAAAGATAGAACCAACGGCTGATTCCTTTGAAAAAAACCGCGTATTTTTTGAACGGCAAACAGCAAAAATTGAAAAACAACGAATAAAAATTATTGAAAACGCTGCAAGAGCGGAAGAAGAAAAGAATACTCCTGAAACAGTTGAAAAAAGCGGACCGGATCTGAAAAAAGTATCGTCACTGTTCAACGGCTCTTCAGAGATCACATATGAAGGCAATTTGATCAGATGCGGTAAAATGTTGTTTGACGTTTCAGATCCGGTACTTCGTCTCGGATCTTCGTTCGAAATTGATAATATCGCTCCGATTTCAACCCTGAACAAACCCACAAAAGGTATAATAACACTCGCAGAGGTTTTTGCAGTATCGACGCGAGAGACGAAAAAGAAAGATAAGGTCTCAATTACCGTATCTCTCACCGATAAAGCGTCTTCTGTGTATCTTAAAACCGTGGTTGAGACTGAGTATGCCGATGATATACTCGGAGTCTTTTCCGTCGGAAAAGCTTACGCCGTAAAGGGAAATGTTAAAGTCGATTCATACGATAACGATACCTATATTCAGTATTCCGACGTAATGGAGATCAAGAAGGTCGTACGTGAGGATAACGCTCCGAAAAAAAGGGTTGAGCTTCATCTGCATACGAATATGTCTGCCATGGACGCAACCCCTACGGCAGACGAAGTCGTGAATCTGGCTCACAAATGGGGACATCCTGCCGTTGCGATAACCGATCACGGAAATCTTCAGAGTTTTCCGACAGCCATGATCGCGTCCGAAAAACTGAATGATCCGGATTTTAAGGTTATTTACGGAATTGAAGCCTATTTTGTCGACGACACTTTAAGAGCGTCTACTAATGGCGAAGAAGTAAGTTTTGGAGACGAGTTTGTCGTATTTGATATCGAGACGACCGGGTTATCTCCGATCAATTGCAAAATAATTGAAATAGGAGCGGTAACGTACAGCAAAGGAGTCGTGACTTCTCGGTTCGACGAATACGTTAATCCCGAAGTCCATATTCCTGAAGAGATTACCGATCTCACCGGTATATCAGACCAAACCGTCAAGGATGCTGGAACGATAGATAAAGTGCTTCCTTCATTTCTCGAATACTGCAAAGGGAAAATGCTTGTAGCACACAATGCATCTTTTGACACCGGATTTATCAGAGCTTCTGCGGAGAGGATCGGGATCGTTTTTGATAATCCGTATCTTGATACTGTAGCGCTATCCCACTACCTTAATCCCACTCTTTCAAACCATAAACTTGATACTTTAGCCAAACATTACGGGCTCGGAGATTTCAACCACCACAGAGCTTCCGATGATGCCGAAATGCTTTCCATGATCTTTGACAGGATGGTCAACCGACTGAATGAAGAAGGAATACACGACGTCGCCGGAATGAATTACGTGATGAGTGAGAAAGCTGATCCGCTGAAATTAAGAACCTATCACCAGATAATCCTTGTCAAAAATCAGACCGGACTGAGGAATTTATATAAACTCGTTTCGGATTCATATCTTAAATACTTCAGGCGCTATCCGAGAATACTGAAAACTGAATTATCAGAGGCAAGGGAAGGACTTCTAATCGGTTCTGCATGTGAGGCGGGCGAATTGTTCCGCGCAGTTCTTGATAACCGAACCGACGATGAGATCGACGAGATCGCAAGTTTCTACGATTACGTCGAAATACAACCGATCAGCAACAATACATTTCTAATAGATGAAGGAAGAGTAAAAGACGAAGAAGAGCTCAGAAACCTCAACAGACGTCTATGCGAGATTGCTGACAGAAACGGGCTACCCGTCGTTGCAACGTGCGACGTTCACTATCTTGAACCTGAAGACGAAATATTCAGACGCATTCTGCTTTCTGGAATGAAGTATTCAGACGCAGACCGCCCCACAAAGCTATTTTTCCGAACCACTGAGGAAATGCTCGAAGAGTTTTCTTATCTGGGTGATGAAAAAGCCAAAGAGATCGTTATTGATAATCCGAGGAAAATCGCCGGAATGATCGATAACGTCAGACCTATCCCCAAAGGAAAATTCGACCCGCATATTGAAGGCGCGGAAGAAGAACTGACTGAGTCATGTTATTCTCTTGCTCACGAACTATACGGAAATCCGCTTCCGGCAATTGTCTCGGAACGACTTGATAAAGAACTGAAATCGATCATAACAAACGGATTTGCCGTTATGTATATTATTGCGCGAAAACTTGTTCTGAACAGTGAATCAAAAGGGTATGAGGTGGGTTCCAGAGGTTCCGTAGGATCTTCTTTCGTTGCTACAATGTCCGGTATAACGCTTGTTAATCCACTTCCACCGCATTACAGATGTCCGAAGTGTAAGTATTCGGATTTCACGAATCCAACGGGTGCAAAATCCGGTTTCGATCTACCGCCGCTTAATTGTCCGGAGTGCGGTACTCCGATGGTTCGAGACGGTCACGATATTCCGTTCGAAACTTTTCTTGGTTTCAAGGGCGATAAGGTACCTGACATTGACCTGAATTTCTCGGGGGACGTACAGGCAGACGCCCATAAATTCACGGAAGTCCTTTTCGGAGAAGGACATGCTTTCCGTGCGGGCACGATAGGCGCGCTTGCTGACAAAACGGCATACGGATTCACCGTTAAATACCTTGAAGACCGCGGAATAATGGTAAATCGGGCTGAAATTGACCGCCTGATCAGTGGGTGCGTTGGCGTAAAAAGGACGACCGGTCAGCATCCGGGAGGTATTATTATTGTTCCGGGCGGGCACGACGTTTACGAGTTCTGCCCGATACAACACCCCGCGGATGATGCTGATTCTTCAATTATCACAACACATTTTGAGTTCAAATACTTACATGATACAATCCTGAAGCTCGACATACTCGGACACGATATTCCAACAAAATATAAAAGATTGGAAGAGTACTCGGGAACAAATATTCTTGACGTACCCATGTGTGATCCGGAAGTGTATAGACTCTTCACATCGACTTCTCCGATCGGTGTTACACCTCAACAGATAAACAGTGAAACCGGAACTTTAGGTCTTCCTGAGATGGGTACCAGATTCATCCGTGGAGTACTTATGGAATCGAAGCCGACTTGCTTTGCTGACCTTCTTCAGATTTCCGGACTGACTCACGGGACAAACGTATGGATCGGAAACGCTGATGAATTGATTCGAAACGGAACTTGTACGATCAAAGACGTTATCGGATGCCGAGACGATATCATGCTGACTCTCATTCATCAATATGGTATTGAGAAAAGCACGGCTTTCCAGATTATGGAAAGTGTAAGAAAAGGGAAGGGGCTGTCTCCTGAATTTGAATCCGTTATGCGAGAACACTCCGTTCCCGACTGGTATATCGACTCGTGCAAAAAAATCAAATACATGTTCCCAAAAGCACATGCGGCCGCATACGTAATGGACGCGTTGCGTCTCGGATGGTATAAGATCTATTACCCAACTGCGTTTTACTCTGCGTATTTCACAGCCGCGCCCGACGGGTTTAACGGAGAGATCGTAGCAGGAGGACTGCCAGCAGTAAATAACGAGATCTCAAGAATAACGAAACTTGGTAAGGAGGCTTCGAAAAAAGAACTCGACTCGCTTGACGCTCTTGCACTCGTTAACGAATGCCTGCAGAGAGGATATAAGTTTCTCCCTGTCGATTTCAAAAAATCTGACGCACACAGATTCGTTCCGGAGAATGGTTCTATACGTATGCCGTTCGACTCACTCCCGGGAGTCGGTGCATCCGCAGCTGAAAATATCGCAACAGCAAGAGACTCGGGAGAGATCTTTTCAATCGAAGATCTTAAAATGAAAGCGGGTGTTACGAAAGCCGTCCTTGAAGTGCTCGAAAAGAACGGCGTTACCTCTTCACTTCCCAAATCGGACCAAGTCACAATGTTTTAGTTCTAGTCCCCTCCTAAAACAGGAGGGGATTATGTTTTAACACAACATATAGTACTATTATCTTTGAGCAATAGCGAATGTGACAATTTTAACAATACCATAATGTATAAAATTGTCGGAAAAATTCTTACTTGTCAGTTGACTTTGATTTTACGATGTGATACCATATATATATAATTTGTTGCCAATATATTTTCGGATGAATGGCCCGATCGTTTCTACCGCAGCGCCAAAGCTGTGACTATTGGTTTCATTTTTTCATTCATCCTTAAATGGCAGCAGGTCAAACCGGCTGCTTTTTCTTTTTTTCGGAGGAACGATATGTTGGAACTTGAAGAGAGGATCCTGCGTGACGGACGAGTTCTCGAAGGTGATGTACTTCAGGTAGGCAGCTTCCTCAATCAGCAGATAGATACTTCATTTACAATCAAAATGGCCCGTGAGGTTCACTCACTTTTTTCCGGATCATCTGTCACTAAAGTACTCACTATCGAAGCAAGCGGAATCGCATTCGGTTTTGCAGTTGCCTCATTGTTTGGAGTTCCGCTTTTATTTGCAAAAAAGAGCAAATCATTAAACGTCGACGGTACTGTTCTCAGTGCACGGATACATTCGTTCACTCATGGAAACGATTATCAGGCGACCGTTTCCGCTGAATATTTATCTTCTGAAGATAGAGTTCTTATTGTTGACGACTTTCTGGCGAACGGAGAAGCGCTTCGCGGGTTAATAAAAATCGTAGATGACGCAGGCGCGTCGGTTGTGGGCGCCGCGATCGAGATCGAAAAAGGATTTCAGGGCGGTGGCGACCGTTTGAGAAGAGAAGGCATCAGGGTTGAATCTCTTGCAATCATCGAGTCGATGTCCGAATCCGGTATAACGTTCCGCCGCTGAGTGCGGATCTTAAATTTGTATGTAATTTTATTACATAAATATTTTCTTTGAAGGAGAAACAAAATGAAGAAGGTACTCTCAGTCATTTTGATGCTCGCGATGGTATTCTCGCTCTGCATCGCTCTCGCTTCCTGTAACAATGAAGAAAAGCCGCAGGAATCGAAAACTCCGGATCAGTCGGTTACTCCCGACGAATCCGAAAGCAAAGAAGAAGGTAATGAAGACGAACTGAAATTCGGCTTTATCTACCTCCACGACCAGAACTCCACATACGACCGCAACTTCATGGACGGCGCGAAGGCCGCTTGTGAAAAACTCGGTGTCACCTATCTTGAAAAAGTGCCGATCCCCGAAGGAAATGAATGCTATGAAGCAGCTGCCGACCTCGTCGGCCAGGGTTGCTCCCTCATTTTCGCCGATAGCTTCGGTCACGAAGAGTTTCTTATCAGAGCCGCCGAAGAGTTCCCGGACGTTGAATTCTGCCACGCAACCGGCACGCAGGCTCACACCGAAGAACTTGACAATTTCCACAATGCATTTGCCTCTATTTATGAAGGCAGATATCTTGCAGGTATCGCAGCAGGCATGAAGCTCAATGAAATGATCGAGAACGGCGACTTCACCGCTGAAGAAGCTAAGATCGGTTACGTCGGCGCGTACACCTATGCTGAAGTTATTTCCGGATACACCTCTTTCTTCCTCGGAGCTCGTTCGGTTTGCCCGACTGCTACGATGGAAGTTCAGTTTACCGGCAGCTGGTACGACGAGACCGCTGAAAAGAATGCTGCTGAAACTCTTATTCAGCGCGGATGCAAACTCATCAGCCAGCACGCCGACTCCATGGGCGCTCCTACCGCTTGCGAAGATGCCGGAGTTCCTGACATCTCCTACAACGGATCAACTGCCGAGGCCTGCCCGAACACCTTCATAGTCTCCTCAAGAATCAACTGGGAACCTTACTTCGAATACATTATTGACTGTGTAAAGAACGGCAAGGATATCGACACCGACTGGACCGGAACTCTTGAGACCGAGTCCGTCGTTCTCACCGAAGTCAACGAAAAGGCTGCTGCCGAAGGAACCGTTGAAGCAATCGAAGAAGCTAAAACAAAGCTCCAGAACGGCGAGATCAACGTTTTTGACACCTCCGCGTTCACCGTTACCGTTACCGAGGATAAGAATGTCAACGCTACCGTTGATGATGAAGGTCATCTCACCGGTTATCAGGCTGACGTCGACACGGACGAAGCTTTCCAGGGCGATACCGAAGTAGTTAAAGACGGAGCATTCTTAGAGTCTGAATATCGTTCTGCTCCATACTTTGACATTCAAATCGACGGCATCGAGCTTCTCAACGCAATGTTCTGATTTATTTGATTGATCCGTGAGGCGGAGCATTTGATATGCTCCGCCTTATCGGATTATCAGGAAGGATATTTTGGTTCCGAAAAGAAAGCCTCATTTATGAGACTTCCTTTTTAGGATCAAAACCGGAGGAAAAAAATGGAACAAATCCCAGCACTTGAACTGAAAAACATAACAAAGACTTTCGGATCAATCGTCGCAAACAAAGACGTTTCTCTTTGTGCTGAAAAAGGTGAGATTCTTGCGATCTTGGGCGAGAACGGAAGCGGAAAGACAACTTTGATGAACATGATCTCCGGTATCTATTATCCAGATGCCGGACAGATCTTCATAAACGGAAAAGAAGTTGTTATAACCTCTCCGAAAGACGCTTTCGACAACGGGATAGGTATGATCCACCAGCATTTTAAGCTTGTCGACGTTCTGACAGCAGCTGAAAATATCGTTCTCGGGCTCAAGGGGCGATTCAACCTGAAATCTGCTGTTAAAGAAGTCTCTTCAATAGCAAAGAAGTACGGTTTTGAAATTGACCCGATGAAGAAAATCTATGAGATGAGTGTCTCAGAAAAGCAGACGGTCGAGATAATCAAGGTTCTTTACAGGAACGCTAATATTCTTATACTCGATGAGCCAACCGCCGTCCTAACACCACAGGAAACGTCAAAATTATTCGATGTCCTCAGAAGAATGAAGGACGAGGGAAAGACGATTATTATCATTACACACAAACTACACGAAGTGCTCTCCCTCTCTGACAGAGTCGCTGTCCTACGAAAGGGCGAATATATATGTACCATTCAAACGTCTGAAGCCGACGAGTCGATTCTTACTGAAGCGATGGTAGGAAAGAAAGTATCTCTCAACATTGAGCGAGTCCAACCGAAAGATCCTGTTGACAGACTTATCGTTAAAGATCTCCAGTGTTTGAACAGGGAAGGGGTTCCCGTTCTGCAGGACGTTTCTTTTTCCGCTAAAGCCGGAGAGATACTCGGTATAGCCGGGATAGCGGGAAGCGGTCAGAGAGAACTGCTTGAAGCCATAGCGGGACTTCAACATATTTCTTCCGGAAATATAACTTACATTGACCCGAAAACCGATAAACAAGAGAATCTTCGCGACAAGACACCTGTTCAGATCAGACAACTCGGAGTTCGATTATCTTTTGTGCCCGAGGATAGGCTTGGAATGGGCCTTGTCGGTAATATGGACATTGTAGATAATATGATGTTACGCAGTTACGGCAAAGGTAAATCTGTCTTTCTCAAACGAAAAGAGCCAAGAGATCTCGCTAATGAGATAATTTCAAGTCTTGAAGTCGTTACACCGAGCGCTTCCACTCCTGTAAGAAGATTATCAGGCGGAAACGTACAGAAAGTACTTGTTGGACGAGAAATTGCTTCGACCCCTACGGTACTTATGGCTGCGTATCCGGTAAGAGGACTTGATATCAATTCATCTTATATGATATATAGTCTTTTAAATCAGCAAAAAGCGAACGGCGTTGCTGTAATATTTGTCGGAGAAGACCTCGACGTTCTCGTTGAACTATGCGACAGAATAATGGTAATAGGTTCCGGAAGGATCGCAGGAATCGTTGACGGAAGGAAAGCCACAAAAGAACAAATTGGACTTTTAATGACAAAAAACTTCAAAGAACCTGCAGAAGATGATCGAACGGAGGACACAAACTGATGACCGGCGAAAAAACAAAAAAAATCAGAGATCCTTTGTTTCATATTATAAAAAGAGGATCTATCGTTTGGTGGAAATCCGCTTTGATTCGTGTATCGGCAGTTTTGATCGCTCTGATTGTCGTAGCAATTATAACTCTTCTGATAACCGGACAGAATCCGTTTGAGATGTATAAAGCTATGGTTGACGGCGCGATAGGAAATGAGCTAAGGATCTGGAACCTTCTTCAGGATACAGCTCTTCTTCTCGTCGTCGGACTTGCGCTCACACTCTCGTTCAAAATGAGATTCTGGAACATCGGCGGTCAAGGTCAGATCATTATGGGCGCTGTCGCGGCTACTGCATGCATGAAATTCCTTCCCGGAAAGGTGCCCGATTTTGCTTTATATTTAATTATGATTGCTTCAGCACTGATCGCCGGTGGGTTATGGGCTTTGATTCCGGGTATTTTCAAAGCTTTTCTGAACACGAACGAAACGTTGTTCACTTTAATGATGAATTATATCGCGCTTAACTTCGCGGCATTCCTTACATTCAGATGGAGTAAAAACTCCGGCAACAACGTTATCGGAATCATAAACCGAAAATCGCATGCGGGTTGGTTTCCCGAAATCGGCGGCAGCGGGTTTGTAGGAAGAAATTTCCTTTTGAATATCCTGATCGTCTTCGTTATTATGTTGATCGTTTTCGTTTATCTGAAATACAGCAAACACGGATACGAGATTTCAGTTGTTGGCGAAAGTGAGAAAACGGCAAGATATATCGGGATTAACGTAAAGAAAGTCATAATCAGAACTGTTGTAATTTCCGGCGCTATTTGCGGACTTGCCGGACTGATACTTGTTTCAGGAGTGCATCATACTTTAACGACAGACATTGAAGGTGGCCGTGGATTTACAGCTATCATTGTTTCCTGGATGGCACATTTTAATCCGCTCTATATGGCACTCACGTCTTTCCTGATAGTCTTCCTTGAAAAGGGTGCAATTCAAGTCGCTTCTTCACCCGCTCTAAACCTTGATGACAACTTTGCAAATATCGTGACAGGTATTATTATTCTCTTCATTATCGGATGTGAGTTCTTTATAAACTATAAGATCGTATTCCGTAAGAGGAAAGGAGGCGTATCGTAATGTTTGAGGCTTTTTTATCAAAATTTGTTTATGTACTGACAAGTTCGATCAATAACGGGATGCCTGTCCTTTTCGGCGCGACCGGAGAGATTCTTACGGAAAAATCAGGACATCTGAATCTTGGTATTCCGGGAGTTATGGCAGTAGGAGGAATAAGCGGCGTTATTGCCGCATTCTTCTACGGTCAGGTACCTGAGATGAATCCGTTCCTCACTATTATCATTCCGATGCTCGCTTGCCTTATCGGTTCCCTGGTCATGGGTCTGATCTACTGTTTTCTGACTGTTACTCTTCGTGCAAATCAGAACGTTACAGGTCTTGCGCTCACAACGTTCGGGATCGGCATAGGCAACTTTTTCGGAGCTTCGATAATCAAGATCACACACGTAGATATTCCCTCGGTCAGGATTGACGCCACGAGTAAACTTTTCAAATCAACCCTTCCGTTCGCTTCTAAACTCGGCTGGTTCGGAGAAATATTCCTGTCATACAGATTTCTGGTCTATCTTGGCCTTATAATAGCATTCATCGCGTCTTTCATTCTTTTCAAAACACGCATTGGGTTGCATCTCAGAGCAGTCGGAGAGAATCCGGCAACTGCAGACGCAGCGGGAATCAACGTAAACAAATATAAATATTTTGCCACCTGTATAGGGAGTATGATTGCAGGCCTCGGCGGTTTCTTCTACTGCATCGACAAGAACGGCTGGTCAAACGATACGATCGAACCGCTCGGCTGGATAGCTATCGCGTTGGTTATCTTCGCCATTTGGAAACCGCATATGGCGGTCGTCGGTGCGATCCTGTTCGGTCTCCTTTTGAATCTTTACGACCTTATCCCTGCGCTCGGTCTGAATATTAAATTCCCGCAAGGATATGATAAGCTTTTCAAAATGATACCTTATATCGTGACAATAATAGTTCTGATTATCACAAGCGCACGAAAAAAGCGAGAGTATCAACCTCCGTCACATCTGGGCTTATCTTACTTTCGCGAAGACAGATAGTATAAAAGGACCGCTTATGCGGTCCTTTTTCAATCGTCTTTTTTCATTCTGAACATCAATCTCAAAAACGACCTTTTCCCCGGAGGAATGACAGGATATAAATAACCTCTTCCGCTTGCGTCTGTATTGTTCATTATGAGAAGAATAACAGAAATGAAGATTGCTCCGATAAATCCCCATATATCGAAAAATACGGTCATTATCAAAGTAAGCATTCTCATGTACTTGAATGCATATCCAAGTTCAAAACTTGTCTGTGTAAAATTAGCAATCGCAACAAATGCCATATACAGAATAACGTCCGGCGAAAGCCAACCGACCTGAACTGCGAAATCACCGAGTAATAGCCCCCCGACAATTGAGAGCGAGCCAGAGAGCATATCCGGCGTATTAAGCGATGCGAGTTTCAATCCGTCAATAGCAAATTCCGCAAGAATAATCTGTAACAGGATCGGAAGGTTCCCCGGCTTTGACGGTACGAGAAATCCGAGCCATTCAGGCAGTATCTCATGATGACGTAATATCAGATACCAGACAGGGATCAAGTATATTGTTAAAATGAAAATAACATGTCTCAATAATCTCAGATAACTTCCGGTAAGAGGCGGAAAATAATAATCGTCGGTTACCTGAAGAAAATCGAAAACCGACGTTGGAAGGAACAATGCTTCCGGGCTGTTATCGCAAAGGATAATTATGCTTCCTTCGAGTATTGCCGCGGACGCAGCGTCCGGTCTTTCCGTCGCCCTGATTTTAGGGAATGGATTATACCATTTTCTTTGAATAAGAGTTTCGGTTAGACTCTGATGGCCCAAAACAAGAGAATCAGTGTCGATATGATTTATCTTATCTTTAATTTTACTAACGTATTCCTGGTCAGACTTTCCTTCAAGATAAAGGACCGCCAGATCTGTTCTCGTCTTTTTTCCGACGCTGTAGTAGGATACAGTCAGATTAGGATCTCTTATCCTTCTTCTGATAAGAGTCACGTTCAAGAGGATTGCTTCTACGAACCCGTCTCTGGCGCCTCTCATGACTCTGTCGTTCTCCGGTTCTGACGTTGACCGTATCGGATACGTTCTTGCATCAACGACTATCGCTTCTTTTCCAAAACCTTCAGACAGTACGACGGAACGTCCGGAAAGTACGTTAATAACTACATCCTCAAAACAACTGATAACCGTAATATCGAGGGGAACTGCTGAACAAGCGGCGTAACGACTTGCGGCGCCTTCACGTCCATCTCCGATGTTTTCTCCGTTCTGAATGAATGTGACAAAATCTGTCATAAGGCGGCTGTCCTGAAAGCCTTCCGCATAATAGATCAACGCCCGAGTACCACCCGATTTGATCTCCCTTTTTTTCAGGTCGTAAGATTCGCTTACCCTTAGGATAGCGTCAACGGTCATGACATCTTTATCAAATTTCCCAGAAAAAACTGAACTCACAAAAAAACTCCCTGCAGAGAATGCTAAAAATAGTATTCTGCAGGGCAGTCTTTTTATTCTCGATTTCAGTTACGTGAGTCAGCCGTTTTTTTTCTGGGATTCTCTCCTATTTCCAGAGTAAATGTTATCCGGCACCATGAACCGAATTTACTCTCTGCATAGATCTTCTCACCTAGCGCGTCACAAATGGTTTTTGAAATGTACAAACCCAAACCCGAACCGGATTTATCAAGTCCCCGGCTTTTGTCGGCCTTATAAAACCTTTCGAAAATATGGGGAAGGTCCTCAGCGGTAATACCTTCGCCATAATTGAATACGCTGATATATATCTTATTTTCCTCTTCCTTGACTGATATTATAAACTCAGTACCTCTGTTTGAATACTTGATCGCATTGTCCACGAGATTATATATTATCTGATGCACCGCATCTTTGTCCGCGTTAACGAAAATATTATCCGACTCGCAATCCAAAGAAACCGAGAGTTCTTTATCATTGATCCGTTGTTCGGATGAAATAATGATTTCACGGCATGTTTCACATACGTCAAAATCCGTATTTATAAATTTTCGCTCGCCTGCTTGAATTTGAGTAATATCCAAAAGGGAAGAAACAAGACGTGATAGTCTTCTTGTCTCAGAAGCCACAATGTTCAAATAATAATCTCTTTGTTCTTCGGGGATCGCACCGTCAAGCATTCCGTCTATAAATCCGGAAATGGTTGTCATCGGCGTCCTCAGATCGTGAGAAATGTTAGCAAGAAAGAGTCTTCTTGTTTCTTCGTGAGACGAAAGGGAAGATGCCATATTATTGAAAGCATTTCCGAGATCTGCAATCTCATCATTCCCCTTGACTGACACCCTCGCGTCAAATTTGCCGGACGCATATTCTTTTGCAGCACGACTCATTTCTCTTAACGGTGATACAAGTCTCTCCGTTATAAAATAAACAACTACGAGGAACGCCAACATGATCCATAACGTTGACATAATTATTGTTTGAAGCAGGGTGTGAAGAAGGCTGTTCATTCCTGTGTTGCTCGTAAAGGCAATTATATAACCAACAGTGTCAACGCCCAAGGGTGTTATCTTACTCGTACAAAAAATATGTTTGGATTTGAGGTTTCCGTTAAGATCGGAGATGAGTTTATTGTTTTCTTCTGCTTGAGCAACTTGAAACAATTCCGGATCTACTAAAGATGATTTACCGGTATGATAATCCAAAAAGGGTTCATAGTCTTCATTATTCCCTCCGGACAGAAGAATCTTTCCGTTCTTATCTGCGATTATTACGCTGAAAGAATATGTGTTGATATCAATGGTTTTGATAAAGTCTTCAAGTTCCTCTTCGTTCAGCATAACGTATTTCTCGAATGAAACTGCTTTTGACTTTTCAGCTACCCCAATTTTGACATGATATGAAAAGAAAGAAGTTACGTTCGTCAGAACGTTGATTTTTACGTTTGTGCTGTAATCGTTAACGAGGGCGGTAATAACGGAAGACATTATCAAAAAAGAACCGAGAATAATAAGCAGAAAAGCTGTAATGTATTTTAAAAAAACGCTCTTGAACAAAATGAACTCCTGATAAATCGGGACCGGGACGAACGCTGCGTCCCGGTCCTCAAAAATAACTGCCCAGTCAGTCTTTTTATTGGATCAGTTCAAACTTGTATCCGACTCCCCAGACGGTCTTCAAAGACCATTTGTCCGAAACGCCCTCGAGTTTTTCGCGAAGTCTTTTTACGTGAACGTCAACCGTTCTCGAATCGCCGAGATAATCAAATCCCCACACTTTATCAAGAAGTTGATCGCGCGTAAAAACCCTATTGAAATTCGAAGCGAGAAAATAAAGAAGTTCCAACTCTTTCGGGGGGATATCGACCGGCCTTCCATTCAGCTTCAATTCATATTTCTGAAGTGAGATTTCGATATTTTCGAATTTAATCACTTCATCCTCGTCACGGTTGTCCTGAGCGATATAGCGTCGCAAAACTGCTTTAATACGGGCAGACAACTCCTTCATATCAAACGGTTTAACAACGAAATCATCAGCACCGAGTTCGAGACCGAGAACCTTATCAAAAACTTCCCCTTTTGCAGTTATCATAATGACAGGTTTTGAAGAAGCTTCCCTTATTTCACGGCAAACCTGCCAGCCGTCTTTCTTGGGGAGCATAATGTCGAGAAGGACAAGATCGGGCTCGTACATTTTGAAAAAACTGACGCCCTCTGCACCGTCAGATGCGGTTTTCACCTCATATCCTTCATTTTCAAAATACAGTCTCAAAAGGTCGCAAATGTTAGGATCATCGTCGACGACAAGAATTTTAGTACTCATGAACATCAACCTCCTGCATAGGGAATAAAAAGATTCTCAACAGTTCAACCGTAATACTTTTATTAAAAATACATAAACCAGGAACGATGTATCAAGTGGTGAAAACTATCAGAGAACAGATAAACCCATTTTTTGAAATTATATCATATAAAAAAAATAAAAGCAATGAATATTCCCTTAAATATTAAATTGATTAAAAAAACACTTGCAAAAAAAAAAAAGATGTGATATAATACCGTCCGTATGATTATCCGAGGAATGAGGTGAGTACTGATGAAGACGGGAATCCATCCCAAGTATGAGGAAGTTACTATACGCTGCGCCTGTGGCGAAACTGTAAAGACCCGTTCGACAAAACTTGAGGGCGGTAATGAGATAAAGGTTGATATTTGTTCAAAATGTCATCCTTTCTTTACCGGCAAGCAGAAGTTTGTTGATTCCGGCGGGCGCGTTGACAAGTTCAAGAAGCGCCTCGAAAGAAGCGGTAAATAATAACGGGTCAACGGTTAATTATCCGTTGGGATACTGTCGGATGGAACCTGTGGGCGTAGATTGCCCCTGTTTCCGTCCGACTTTTCTTTTATAAAGAGGTCTATATGAAAGATATTTCAAATACAAATACTGAAATCGTTGAGATCAGACGCGCAGTATTATGTTCTGTCGTTCCGCAGGGAACAGAAGAATCCGCATCCTCATCGCTCGATGAGTTAGAGGCACTTCTTGCAACAGCAGGAGGAGAAGCTGCTTTCAGAGTTACCCAATCACGTGATGTTCCTGACAGCAAAACCGTATTTGGGAAAGGAAAAATCGAGGAGGTAAAATCACTTTGTGAAAATAACAATATCGATTTCGTGATTTTTGATGCAGAACTGTCTCCTTCTCAGATACGAAACATAGAAGATTTGCTCGGGGAAGACGTCGACGTTATCGACCGAAGTATGCTTATCCTGGATATCTTCGCACTTCATGCCAAAACAGCCGAAGGACGACTTCAGGTTGAACTCGCTCAGCTCAAATATACCGCGCCGCGTTTGCGCGGAAAAGGAAAAACAATGTCCAGACTCGGAGGTTCTGCGTCCGGATCGATTGGATCAAGAGGTCCCGGCGAGACAAAACTTGAAATCGATAAAAGAAGAATACGAGAAAAAACCAATATTTTAGAAGAAAAAATCGCCAAACTCTCCGAAAGACGAGAGGTCACCCGGAATTCCCGTGAAAAATCCGGAATAAAAAAAGCAGGCATAGTCGGATATACAAACGCGGGAAAATCAACTTTGTTGAATCATCTTACCTCTGCTGGTATTCTTGCAGAGGATAAATTATTTGCAACTCTCGATACAACAACAAGAAAGTATACGCTCCCGGAAGGAACAGATATCCTATTGACAGATACGGTCGGCTTCATCAATAAACTGCCGCATCATCTTATAGACGCTTTTCGATCGACACTTGACGAGGTCTCATATTCCGATATCTTACTGATTGTTTCAGACGTCTCGGATCCCGAGTGTGAAATGAAGCTCAACGTTACGCTTGAGACGCTGCGTGAGCTCGGAGCAGGCGAAAAACCACGTCTGTTCGTTTTCAATAAATGCGATAAAGCAAACCGTGATATAATCGATTCACTCAGGAAATTTGTAAACAGGGAAGAACAGTGTGTTTTTGTTTCAGCTCTTACAGGTGAAGGAATCGATGAACTTGTAAACAAGCTCTCGGAGCTCGCGAATGCCGGGAAAAGAAGAATCACTTGCAAACTATCCTCCTCCGACGGCGCAATTTTGAATCTTATATACCGTGAAGCCGATTCTGTAGAAACCGAATACAGAACAGGGGACGTAATATGTACAGCGATGGTTGACAAAAAGCTGTACGGTAAACTTTCGAAATATATAATCGAGGAATAGGGGTTGTTCAGTGAATAACGAGAACCACGTTGAAAAAATCACAATCGATACTCCTGTCGAAGCAGAAACTATTGAAAAGAAATCCCGATTTATCGCAAACCTTGCACCCTCAAAAAACGAAAAAGATGCGAAAGAACATATCGACAGGATCAAGAGTCGTTTCCCGGACGCTACTCATAATGTTTACGCGTATTATATAGATCGCGGGACATATGCAAGATACTCTGATGACGGCGAACCGCAGGGCACTGCCGGTTTGCCGGTTCTAAACGCCTTGAAAATGTCGGGACTTACGGATATTTGCGTTGTTGTAACGAGATATTTCGGCGGAATCCTTCTTGGCGCAGGCGGCTTGGTACGTGCATATTCAAACGCCGCACGTTCTGCGATCCAATTATGTAAAAAAGTAGTTTACAAACCATATACGATTACTACGACCTCAATTGGGTATTCGGAATATCAAAAAATATCAAAGATAATTGAACCATTTGGCGGTGTAATTGAAAAAAGTACTTTCGGGCAGAACGTTTCATTAGTAATTTCAGTTCCGGACGACAGCCTTGATCGTTTACATTCAGTAGTCCGTGATCTGTCTTCCGGTTCTTCTGAAATCAACGTAATATCAAAAGAAGAACGTCCTGAGCTCATCAAATAAAAACAAACTGTTCAAGACAGACGGATGCAAAAAAAGAAATCGACATTTTTCTGCGTATATTAATATTGTGCAAATTATATGGAGAATTATTATGATCGAACCTAAGTGTCTCAGAGAGGTATTCTATAGAAGAGAAAGAGAATCCCTCTCTGAGTTTGCATTTTTAACCGAGAAAACAAAAGGAAGAGAACGGTATCTTGAGCCTTGCAATATCAGGACTGAATTTCAAAGAGACAGAGATCGCATTATCCACTGCAAATCCTTTCGCCGTTTGATGCACAAGACTCAAGTTTTTTTGTTTCCTGTTGATGAACACTACAGAACGCGTCTTTCACACACCCTTGAAGTCACACAGATTGCTCGCATAATCGCAAGAGCGCTTCTTTTGAACGAAGATCTTTGCGAAGCTGCTGCGTTGGGGCACGATCTTGGCCACACCCCGTTCGGTCACGCCGGAGAGAGTGCATTAAGAGAGTGTTTCTCACCGGATTTTGCACATTATAAACAAAGTTTACGAGTCGTTGAGAAACTTGAGAGAAACGGCGAAGGACTTAATCTGACGTTCGAAGTCAGAGACGGAATCGTAAACCATACGGGCGACTCAATCGCATCGACTCTAGAGGGTTTAATCGTTAAATTTGCAGACCGCATAGCTTATGTGAATCATGATATAGACGATGCGCTGAGAGCAGGGATAATTTCTCCGGATAGTATTCCGCCTCACCTTAAGGAAATCCTCGGAAACACACAAGGTGAGAGAATTAATACAATGGTAAAGTCTGTAGTAGAAGCAAGTTCGGGAAAGAACAGCATCTCCATGACGCCGGAAATCGAAAAAGCCTCTGAAGAACTGCGTACATTTCTTTTTGAAAACGTATATTATAATCCCAAGGCCAAAGGGGAGGAATCCAAAGCAAAAGAGATGCTTATCCGCCTTTTTGAGTTTTTCGTTAAAAATCCCGACAAAATGCCTGAATTGAACCGTTCAATGATTGAAACGGAAGGAGTCGAACGCTGTGCCGCCGACTTCATTTCGGGGATGACTGACCGTTACGCGATAGATCTCTTCAAAGAAATCTGGATTCCCGGAGTTTGGAAGACCCCCGCCGAAATCTGATTTTCAGGGTGGTGAAGAATTGATTCCAGCAAACGTTATCGAAGATATCAGAATGAGAAATGACGTTGAGGACGTTATCTCATCATATGTCCCGCTGAAAAGAGCGGGAAAAAATCTTAAAGGTCTATGTCCTTTCCACAGCGAAAAAACTCCTTCTTTCGTCGTCTACGGCGACACACAAAGTTTTTACTGTTTCGGGTGCGGAGCAGGGGGCGACGTAATAAGCTTTATTATGAGGCAGGAAAGCCTTGATTACATATCCGCTGTTGATTTCCTGGCAAGAAGAGTCGGGATTACTCTTCC
>JAFWTH010000052.1 GCA_017518975.1 Clostridia bacterium | reverse complement strand
ACCCACGGGACCCATTTATGGGTAGTAAGTAACAGTTGCATGGCTGGCAGGCCAATAAAAAGCGCACTTGTGCGCTGCCAGTAACATATAGGGCTATGCCCGAAAATGAAATACCCCCCGTTTTACGGGGGGATATTTATTACTGCAGAAAGTTCAAAATATCCGTTCTGACTTCTTCTCCGCAGGTGTCGTTGAGTATTTCATGTCTGCATTTTTCGTAGATTTTAAACGAGACCGGGACACCCGCATCTGATAGCATCTTGTAGACTTTTCTGACTCCCTCTCCGTACTCTCCGACAGGATCTTCCGATCCCGAAACAAGTAATACCGGTTTTTCTTTGTTAAGAGAAGTCGCCCATTCTTTACGGTTGGAAAGCTTGTTTACCATAAGCAGATCTTCCATTCCGGATAGCGAAAATCTGAAATTACACAGAGGATCTGTTTTGTTCATTTCACGTTCTTCGGGAATGGAGGAGAGCCAGGATTTATAGTCTCCTTCTTCTTTATAGTGCTCGTTGTACTTGCCAAATGCCACGTTGTCAATGAAAGAGGAATAACCTTTCTTTCCTTTAAATATTTTGAGACATTTTATCATAAATAATCCGGGACCAGCCGCAGGATTTGGACCTCCGGTTCCCATTATGATAAGTTTATCGTATGAATCGAATTGTTCGGCAGTAAGACGGGCGATAAACGACCCCATACTGTGGCCCATCAGAAAGAAGGGAAGTGCTCTGCCGAATTTTTCACGGACAGCGGAACCGAAAAGCTGTACGTCGTCCACGAGTCTCTGATATCCGTTTTTTTCAGCGATAAAACCGTATTCGCTTTCGTCTCGCGCCGTTCTCCCGTGTCCGAGATGATCATGACCGCAGGCGATATATCCCTCATTGGCGAGAAAAGTCATAAATCTGTCGTATCTTCCGATATGCTCGATCATACCGTGTACGATTTGAAATATGCCTTTCGGTTCTCCTTCCGGCAGATAAACCACGCCGTAAAGTTCGTGAATCTTATCACTGGATTTGACCATTAATACTTCTTTACTGATACTCATAGCGTTTCCTTTCTGATATTATCGGGCTCTTGCCGCTTCGATTGCTCTGTGCCAGCCGTTAAGAAGTTCCTTTCTTTCATTTTCGTCCATACGCGGGGAAAACGTCATTCCGTTATTCCCTAAGTTCAGGATCTGTGCACGATCGGTATAAAAACCCACCGCGAGACCCGCAAGGTATGCGGCTCCTGCTGCGGTCGCTTCCTGAGTTGACGGGCGGAAAACCGGTACACCTGATATATCCGCCTGAAACTGCATGAGAAAGTCGTTTGCCGACGCGCCTCCGTCAACTCGAAGAGTCGGTATGCTTTTTCCGCTGTCGGCGACCATGGACGATAATACATCGTCAGTCTGATAAGCAATAGATTCAAGTGCCGCACGGATTATATGTTCACGGTTCGTTCCCCGTGTGATGCCTGTTATCGTTCCTCTTGCGCGCATATCCCAGTATGGGGCGCCAAGACCTGCAAATGCCGGCACGACGTATACATCGCCGGATCCGTTAACTTTTTTGGCGAAATATTCGCTGTCTCTGGATTCGTGAATAAAACCCAGTTCATCTCTGAGCCATTGAACGACGGCACCCCCGGCAAAAACACTGCCTTCCAGAGCGTATTCACACTGTCTTCCGTTTTCAGTCGCAGCGATCGTAGTCAGGAGTCCGTTTTTTGACATAACTGGTTCTTTGCCGGTGTGCGAAAGGAGAAAACATCCTGTCCCGTATGTAGTCTTTGCGTCACCTGCTTCGAAACACCCTTGTCCGAAAAGAGCTGCTTGCTGGTCTCCTGCGATTCCGCATATTGGTATTTGGGATCCCATAATGTTCGCTGTACCGTATATTTCGCTGCTGCTTGTTACGCGTGGAAGCATAGCCCTCGGTACGTCGAGAACATTGAGTAATTCGTCGTCCCAATCAAGCGTATTTATGTTGTACATCAACGTTCGCGAAGCGTTCGTTCTGTCCGTTACGTGAACAAGTCCGTCTGTAAGTTTCCATACGAGCCATGAATCAATCGTTCCGAAAAGCAGTTCTCCCTTTTTTGAACGCGATCTGTCAGGATCGTATTTGTCAAGGATCCATTTCAGTTTTGTTCCGCTGAAATAGGCATCTATTCGGAGTCCGGTTTTTTCTTTGACCGTTTCGGAAAGACCTTTTGCGATCAGTTCGTCGCAGATGTCTGAGGTCCTTCTGCATTGCCAGACGATGGCGTTCATTACAGGTTTGCCGGTTTCTTTTTCCCACACTACTGTCGTCTCGCGTTGATTGGTGATACCGATTGCGGCGATCTCATCGGGCGATATCCCGCTTTTGGCGATACATTCGGTCATGGCGGAATACTGGTTTGCCCAGATCTCGACCGGATCGTGTTCAACCCATCCGGGGATAGGGTATATCTGAGTGAATTCGTGTTGGGACATACAGACGATGTGGGATTCACGGTCGAAAATGATAGCTCTTGCACTCGTGGTTCCTTCGTCAAGCGCAAGAATATACTTCTTCATACAGCATGATTCCTTTCGTATGATATTAATTATAATATATCATTAATCAGACGAAAAAACAATATAATTAAGCCCCCCGTTTACGGAGGGCAGAGAATCAAAGATAATCTCTTAAATCGTTGCTCATGTTTTCTTCAATTTTTATGAGACGTTTAGTAACGTCTTTTGAACGTTCGTCAGCAGCTGCATATTGATTCAGATACTTGCTCAGGGATTTTATTCCCATATTACATCCGTCCGTCATTAAGTCGGCAACCATATTGTCAGAAGTGTTCATTGCAAGCATCGCGTTTGTTTTGATCCAAGACATTCCTTTAGCTATCGGCCCGGGATCTTTCCCGGTATCTCCTACTCTCATAAGCTGATCTTCGATATCATGGCCGAGAGCTTCGTGATCTGTTCTGCTTTCACTGAGGATCATTTTGAGAGATTCGCTCTTTACATACTTATAAACGTCGTCTATTGAAGACAACCCCATTTTTACTCCTTTGTCGCACTCTCTGAGTAGTCTCACCGTATCCTGCTCGATCATTTCCAACCTCCGAAAATAGTATCTGTCCGTAACATAGTATCGGAGAAAGTGATTCTGATTATGCAAAAAAAGTAAAAAGCTTATGCTTTCGCATAAGCTTATACTATGTGGATGAATGGATTTGAACCAACGACCTCTTGCATGTCAAGCAAGCGCTCTAACCAACTGAGCTACACCCACATGTCTCGCAGATGTTATTCTATCACACCGTAATAATAAAATCAACCCTTTTTTTCAGAATTTTGAGTTTTAAGAGAAAAAAACTTGACTTTTATCCTGCAGGATGATATCATAATACGCACGGGGCATTAGCGCAGCTGGGAGCGCACAACACTGGCAGTGTTGGGGTCACGGGTTCGAGTCCCGTATGCTCCATATGATAAGGGGGCCCGAATGGGTCCCCTTATCATATGACGATTCTTTACGACGAGAATCAGTAAAGTAAAAAATGATCAGGCATATGATATTATTTTTTCAATTTTTTATTTACACAGACCCGGATTTGTGATAAAATATTGGGGCGTATTAGAATATCCGCCCTTAGCTCAGCTGGATAGAGTACCGGATTCCGATTCCGATGGTCGTGGGTTCGAATCCCGCAGGGCGGGGAAAAGCACGCCAACGCGTGCTTTTTTTCGATCGTAATGAAGGTAATTGAGGTATATATGGGAGAAAATGGTAAAATGTTAACAAATTGTGTACAAATATTTCATACCGACAAAAACGGTCCGGATGAGAAATATCGAACGGAGAGAATAACTTGTAGGGGAATAGTAGTCAATGAAGGTAAGATCCTGATCTCACACGAGACCGTCGGAGATCTGTTCCTGATACCCGGAGGCGGTCTCGAACCCGGCGAAACACCCGAGGAATGCTGTAAACGCGAGGTTATGGAAGAAACCGGATATATAATTGAACCTGTAAATCACTTTGCTGACGTTTACATGTATTACGGTTCGGATACAAAGTATATAAATCATTTTTATGCCTGTGAAATTAAGTCGCATAGAGAGCCTCAATTGCTGGACTACGAAATTGAATTAGGGTTGAGACCGGACTGGTGTGATATAGAAGAAATTTACGAGATCTATTCGAACTACAAAAAATACAAGTTAAGCGAACCTGAAAGATACGTTTTGTATCAGCGCGAATTTCTGGCGCTTGATTGCTACCTGAAATTGAGATGATAAAAGAGCCTGCGGCTGACTTAACCGTGGGCTCTTTTTACTTGGGGAAGCGATATTAAGCCCTGATTAGCTCATTTCGCTTCCCTTTATTATACAAAATTTGCATTTTGTATAATAACGCTTATAATTTTCCGGGGCTCGCCCTGCCCCCACGGGCGGCTATTTTTCATTCACC
Source organism: Clostridia bacterium (assembly GCA_017518975.1). Classification (GTDB taxonomy): domain Bacteria; phylum Bacillota; class Clostridia; order Oscillospirales; family CAG-272; genus RUG11130. The sequence goes on along the minus strand of JAFWTH010000052.1, from coordinate 1,836 downwards.
TGCAGCCGTGCAGCCGTTATTTTATTCTGATATTTGATTTTAGTTGCTTCCCCGCCTCTTAAATGACGTTCTGCTTTATTCTTTTCAAGTACGGCTCTTACTCTATCGTATAATTCGTGATCTATTATCTTTAATTTCTCTGTAGCGTCTTTGTGAACCGTTGATTTACTTAATCCGAAATATTCTGCTGTTTTTCTTACAGTTGTTTTTTTTCCGTTTATAAATTCTCCTATTTCAACACATCTTATTTTTGATCGGTCGACTGACATAAAACGGACCTTCATATTTGATTTAGGGATCGGACACCGTCTATTCCCTTTTCATTTATCAAATATATGAAAGTCCGTTTGAAGTAATTCGTGTTAATACTTTATTAACAATTATTCGCCGTATCCATTTGGATTAGCTTTTTGCCATCTCCACGAATCACGACACATATCGACGATCCCTTTTTCCGCTCGCCATCCCAGTTCGCGCTCCGCTTTGGTGGAATCCGCATAACATTCTGCAATATCCCCCGGCCTTCTTTCCTTGATCTCATAAGGAACATGGACGCCGTTTGCTTCCTCAAAACTTTTTACAATCTCCAGGACGCTGTATCCGTTTCCGGTTCCGAGATTGTATATTTTAAGTCCTGCTTTTTCTTCTATTTTTTTAAGGGCTTTTACGTGCCCTTTCGCAAGGTCTACTACGTGAATATAATCTCTTACACCTGTTCCGTCGCGTGTGTCATAATCGTTTCCGAAAACGTTGAGGTGATCGATTTTCCCAACTGCGACTTGCGTTATATAAGGCATAAGGTTATTCGGCAGACCGGACGGATCTTCGCCGATCGTACCGCTTTCATGAGCTCCTATGGGATTGAAGTATCTGAGAAGAACTACGTTCCATTCATTGTCGGCTTTCTGAATATCGGACAATATCTGCTCAAGCATGGATTTCGTCCAACCGTAGGGATTTGTACATACGCCCTTCGGGCATTCCTCAGTTATCGGGACGAATGCAGGAGTACCGTAAACAGTAGCCGATGACGAGAAAATAATATCCTTCACTCCATTTTTTCTCATAACGTCGACGAGAGTCAATGTTCCGGTAATATTATTATTATAATACTCCCACGGCTTAGCAACAGATTCGCCGACAGCTTTCAGTCCCGCGAAGTGGATGCACGAGTCGATTTTTTCTTTTTTGAAAACATCTTCGAGCCCTTCTCTGTCAAGTATATCGACTTTATAGAATTTAACCGGCTTTCCTGTGATCTTTTCTACTCTTTCGAGACTTTTTATGCTTGAGTTTGAGAGATTATCGACGACGACAACGTCATACCCTGAATTCTGAAGTTCAACGACGGTATGTGAACCTATATATCCGGCACCGCCTGTTACAAGAATAGCCATATTAAACCCCCTGATTTTATTTCCAGAGTCCGTCCGGATAAACGCCAGATGCGATTAAATCTTTAATCTTAGCTATGGTACCGGGCTTATCTTCCGCATAGGTTACTCCGAACCATTTAGAGTCAGTTGAAAGAACGGAAACAGAACATTTGTCTTCTTTGATCATCTTACCGATAGTATTGGGCAACAGCGCTTCACTTTTAAGTTCTGTTCCTCTTTCCTCGAGAAAACATTTGAAATAGTCCTCAAGACCTTCAAAAACGGTAGGTGTGAACCCCCAAAAATTCATCGATACAGGCGTGTCGAGCGGAAAATCAACGAAGGTGTCGCCTTCGTAATATCTTGCTGTGTCGCCCTCTTTAATAATCTTCGTTCTCTCCACGATCGAATCGAGTTTTCCGTCAGTCGTTTGGCATACACCGCGTGAAACTGTTCCGTT
>JAFWTH010000051.1 GCA_017518975.1 Clostridia bacterium | reverse complement strand
GCGTCCTCGGCGCGAAAATCTGCTCGTATAATCATCCGCTCCGGGTCGAAGAGTTTTGCCGGAGATGATTTTTGTCCCGGCAAGGCAGTGCCCGAAGCAGGTAGCGACTCCTACCTGCGAGGGTGATAACGAAGCAGGGGCGAAAATCAACCCGTCAAAACCGGGTTCGGATAGCCCCTGTTACCCTAATCTCCACGGCCTTTGGAAAACGGAATAAAACGCCGCTCTGAACAAATATGCAAAAAGTCAGAAACGCAGTTGAAAAACTGCCCGGATAAACAATATGAAAGAACAAAATGATATCGCCCTCCTAGCGGCGAACAGAGAAAAAGCGATCGTAAAAACGAGTATAGTCGGAATCGCCGTAAATATCCTGCTCGTAGGTTTTAAGGCGTTCGTCGGGTTGGTGTCAAACTCGATCGCCGTGATCCTCGACGCGGTCAACAACCTCTCCGATGCGTTATCGTCGGTCGTGACGATCATCGGCGCGAAACTCGGCGCGAAACAGCCGGATAAAAAACATCCGCTCGGATACGGCAGAATCGAATATCTGAGCTCCATGATCGTCGCCGCGCTCGTACTGTACGCAGGTATCACGGCGCTCGTTGAATCGGTCAAGAAGATCATCCATCCCGAAACTGCGGATTACAGCACGGTATCTATCATTATCATTTCCGTCGCCATTGTCGTAAAGCTTCTGCTCGGTCTCTACGTGAAAAAGCAGGGAAAGAAAGTCAATTCCGGCGCGCTGGCGGCATCGGGCTTGGACGCGCTGTTCGACGCGATCCTTTCCTCATCAGTTCTCGCCTCGGCGATCGTTTATCTGATCTGGGGCGTCTCTCTTGAAGCGTACGTCGGCGTGATCATCGCAGGATTCATCATCAAAGCCGGAATAGAGATGATGATCGAAACGCTGAACGATATCATCGGCAAGCGCGAGGACGCTGAAGCGACGAAAAAACTGAAAGAGATCATCTGCTCGCAGGACGGAGTGCTCGGCGCCTACGACGTTACTCTTTTCAACTACGGTCCGAACAGGAACTACGGTTCGGTACATATCGAACTGCCGGACACCCTGAGCGTCGACGACGTGGACAGGATCACAAGAAAGATACAGACCGACGTCTTTCACAAGACCGGGGTCATCCTTACGGGCATAGGCGTTTATTCCTACAACACTTCCGACGACGAAGCCGCCGGGATGCGCAACACGGTCCAGAAGACGGTCATGGCGCACGACTGGGCGCTGCAAATGCACGGTTTCTACGCCGACACCGAAAAGAAAACCATCCGTTTCGACGTAGTCGTCAGCTTCGATATTGACCGCAATGAAGCCATGGGTACGCTGCACGGAGAAATAAGCGCCCTCTATCCGGAGTACGACGTTCTGATCGTACCGGACGCAGACGTTACGGATCTATAGAATCCTCAATCGTTTTTTTCGCAATGAAACGGAAGAAGAAACGCGTTTCGGATCTCACGAAAACCAATTCAATAAAATCTGATCATTATTAGGCGTAGATTCAGCTGAATCGGCTGCGCCGAATATGATAGAACAGTTTTATCAAATCTAACCGGTATATGACGGGAACGGAAAGGGGAACAATGAACGGAAAAGTCAGAGTCGGAGTCCTCGGAGTCAAGCGCGGAACAGGACTGATGGAATACAGCCTGGATTCCTGCGGAAGCAAGATGGAAGTCGTCGCCATCTGCGACAAATGGATCGAGGGACTCGAGAAAGAAAAAGAGAAGCATCCGGACAGCGGGATCGTGTTTTATCCGGATTTCGACGACTTTATCAACCACGATATGGACGCCGTGGTTCTTGCGAATTACGGAAACGAACACGCGCCTTTCGCGGTCAGATGTCTCAACCGCGGGCTCCACGTTTACAGCGAAGTCACTGCCTGCCAGAATATGAAAGAGGCGGTGGAGCTTGTCGAAGCCGTTGAGCGGAGCGGAAAGATTTACGCGCTTGCCGAACAGTACTGCTTTATGCCTGCGCCCCGCAAGATGAAAGAATACTACGGGGCGGGAAAGCTCGGTGAGCTGGAGCTTGCCGATTGCGAATACGCGCACGACTCTTCGGACGCGTGGCACCGACTCACCTTCGGCGATCCCGATCACTGGAGGAACAGGGCGTATTCCACCTTCTACTGCACTCACTCCCTCGGTCCGATCCTCCACGCCACCGGACTTCGCCCGGTTTCCGTTACCGGATACGAGAGTTCTCACAACGAGAGAAGGTACTCCGTCGGCGCGAAGACCGCCGCGTTCGGGCTCTCCCTGATAACGCTCGACAACGGGGCAATCGTAAAGGCGCTCAACGGTAATCTCCGCGGAGGAACGCTCTGGTACGCGATGTACGGATCAAAGGGAAAGATGGAAAGCGCCCGGTCGATAACGAAAGACGGCGGCGTGGGCCACTTCTCGGCGGAGCTCGACGGACCGGACGGCAAAGAGGTCAGGGAGAGTCTCTACCTCTCCGGCGACGTCAGCGCCTCCGATTACGATCCGTACGGCGGAGCGGAGCACGTCTGCTTCGGTCAGTTCATCGACCGCGTTCTCGGGGACGAGACCGCGGACGTGATCGGCGTCTACGAGGCGCTCGATATGACTCTGCCCGGACTGTTTGCATACCGCTCGATCCTTCAGGGCGGCGTTCCGCTGGACGTTCCCGACCTTCGGGACAAAAGGCAGCGCGAGCTTTACCGGAACGACACGCTCTGCACGGATCCGAAGGCGGCGGGTGATATGCTTGTACCGGCATGCTCGAAAGGAGAGCCGGATATCGCCCCCGAAGTCTATGAAAGGATCAGGCGGAAATTTCTGGAGGAAATGGAAAAAGGCGAATTCAAGCCCGAATAAAAACTTTGGAGGAAATTATGAAAAAGAGGATCATCAGCGCGATACTCGCAGCCGTTATGCTCGTCGGTGTGACCGTCATACCGGCAGCCGCGGCAGGGACGCCCTTCACCGACGTGAAGGAAGACGCGTGGTACGCAGAAACCGTAAGGTACGCGTACGAAAACAAACTCATGAACGGCGTGACCGCAACAGCTTTCAAACCGGACGATCCCATGAGCCGTGCCATGCTAGTGACCGTGCTTTACCGTTCGGAGGGCGAGCCGGCTCCCCGCGGGACGGCTCCGTTCAAGGATCTGAAAGCCGACTGGTACAGAAACGCGGTGACGTGGGCGTACGCAAACAAGATCGTCAACGGAACGTCGGCAACGACTTTCTCGCCCGACAGTCCGATCACGCGCGAGCAGATTGCGACCATCTTCTTCCGCTTTGCGGAATTCACAGGCCGCAACACGTCGTCGAGAAAAGATCTCGGTCAGTTCCCCGACAGCGAAAAAACGGCAGGTTACGCCCGGGACGCCGTGAGTTGGGCGGCTGCAGAGGGTCTCATCGCCGGGGTGAAGGTCGGAGACAAAAACTATCTCAATCCGAAAGATAACGCGACGCGCGCGCAAGTCGCCACGATACTGATGCGCTATCTCGAATCCGCCCCTGCGTCGGCGCTGCAGGACAAGATCGACGCCATGCTTGACAGATACCTCTGCATCACCCACGGCGACATCAACGTCCAGTTCGGCTACACCGGCGCCACCGTCACCGAGGAAAATATGGCGAACATTCTGAAGAATATCGCCAGACTCGACGACAGATGCACGGTCACCTTCGACGACTTTATCACCGATATCAAGGAAGAGTACCAGCTCTACGGCGACGGTCAGTACGTTCCCATCGGAGAGCTGGACGTGACCTTCGCGGATCCCGAGACTGAAGAGTCCGTGACGGTCCCCATCAAGTTCTCTATCCGCAAGATCCTTCCTTCCGGAGACGCGGGCTTCCCGAACGGAGCTCTGGGGATATGCCCCGAGGACAGGAATCCCGAATTCGTCGCGGCCGGCAGAAAACTTGACGCTCCGAATCCCCTGGAGACGAGAAAAGTCTACGTATACGACGGCGAGTTCACCGAAGCGGCCATCGAGGCGTTCTTCCGTGAAATGACCGGCCTCACCGACGCGGAGACGTATCCGTTCTTTATTACCGAGGCGGATATGACGCAGATCGCGGCGGGCGAGCCCTTCTACGCCAGCTTCGTCGACACGCTCGCCCCGGACGGCAGAGCCGACCTGATCTGGGTCAGAGCGGTCCTCGCGCCCCCTCTTGAAGACGTGATCGAAGACAAACTTGAAGAGTTGGCCTGCGTTTCGCACAACCACGTCTATTTCATGTTCGGGACCAGTTCGACCTTCACTCTCGAAAATCTGAACGCGGTACTTTCCGATACTTTCGGGTGCGACGCCGAAGTAACAAACGGTTTCGACGCTATCAAAGAGGATTACGGCCCCGCCGGATCGGGAGACGGCATAGGCGGCTTCGTCGACGTGAAGTTTTCGCGCGGTGAGGAAACGTATTCCGCGCACTTCTTCCTCTCGGTAACGAAGCAGGTCTACCTTGCTTATACGAACGCTCTTCCGACCGGTGCGCCCTCGTTCTGCTGGGACGACGTTTCCGATGAGCTGACCTACGCGACCGACGTTATCGATTATTATGAAGACGCGCCCATAACGCTCACCGCAGACCAGTTGAACGTCGAATATATCGAGGCGTTCCTCCGTCAGGAAACGGAGCTCACCGACAGCGTTTACGAGTTTTATTCGAACGGTATCAACGATAATAAGATATTCGTTTGCTTCAAGTACACCGATCCGGTCACCGGTCAGATCTACGCGACCGGCGCCGCTATCGATCTTGTAATCGAAGGGTAAGGAGTAAATGACATTATGAAAAGGATCATTTCGGTCATTCTGGCTGTTCTGACACTCTCGTCCGTTCTGACGGTACACGCGCTTGCCGATACGTCTCCGTTCTCCGACGTGAGCGTTGACCGGTGGAGCTTCGCGTCGGTAGTGTTCGCTTATGAACACGGTCTTATGAACGGCGTCGGAGGCGGTAAATTCAGCCCCGAGGGTACAATGACGCGCGCGATGGTCGTCACGGTCCTCTACCGAATCGAGGGAGAACCGGAAGTCGATCACAAGGACGGGTTCACCGACGTTTTGCCCGGGAAATACTATTATGACCCCGTTGCGTGGGCGAGATCCGCCGGAGTCGTCAACGGAGTCTCCGAGACATCCTTCGACCCGAACGGGAACGTCACGAGAGAGCAGCTTGCGTCCATGCTGTTCCGCTTTTGCGATTTCAAAAACCTGCTCGTGGACGAGCGGGGCGCCGTCTCGGCCTTTGCCGACCGCGATAAGATACACTCCTACGCTGAGGAAAGCGTAAGCTGGGCTGTGGGCGTCGGTCTCATAAGAGGCGTAAAGGACGACAAGCTCGATCCGCGCGGCTTCGCGACGAGAGAACAGGTCGCCGCCATACTCAAGCGGTTCGTTGAAACAGACTTCACGACTCTTTATGACTATTATCTTCCTTTCGTTGAAAAGATCGCCGACTATTCGGAGGGGATGCTTCGCTCCGAAATGGAAAAACTCTCCGCGGATCCGAACTACTCCATCCACGATCTGCACGTCTGGGGGAACGGACTTCTCGCTATCGGTCTCAACGATTTCGGCAGATACGACGTGGTCGAGGACTATATCGATATGTGGATGAACCACCCCGCACGCGGGGGTATCCTCTCCACCGACGCCGGTCTCGCCGGATACGTAGTGATCGATATGTACGAACGGACCGGAGACGAAAAATACGCGGAGCTTGCCCGCGAGTGCCTCCGCGCGGAACTCGAAAGGCCCACCGACAAATACGGAGAGATCAAATACGACAAAAACGAAGACGATGATATTTACGTGGACGGAACGGGAATGGTAACGCCGTTCCTGGCCCGCTACTCTTCCGTATTCGGAGACGAGGAGGTCAGGCGAATCGCCGCCCTTCAGGTATCGAACTATCTCAGAATGGGCGTGATGCCGAGACTGTATTACGCATATCACGGCTATTCGGGAAGCGGAGCGTTCCAGGGTGAAATGGGCTGGGGCAGAGGTACCGGCTATCTGATGCTCGCCATAGGAAGCGTTATGCGCTACTGTCACGACGAGGAAGTCAACGCCGCGTGCGAGGATTTCATCGCTCACACCATGGAACGGCTGAAACCCGACTTTAAGTTCGGCTGGACTCTGTCCGATCCGGAAGCTCCGTCCGACACGTCAGCCACGGGAAAGATCATGTGGGGCGTTATGAAAGCGAAAGAAGTCGGACTAGCTTCCTCCGTGGACGACAAAACGATCAAAGCGATCGCGAAGGCGGGTCTCACCGACGTGTACGACGGCGAGGTCCGGGGCTCCTCGGGAGGATCCGGAGGCTTCGGATCATACAGCGACAAATACGACGAAAACATGAGTTACGGCCAGGGCGCGATGCTCTCGTTCTACGTGCTGTTCCTTCGCTATCTTAACGGTACTCTGACCGACGGAAGATAAATTCCGACCGGACTTTTCATGGAAAGGCCCGCCCTTTTGTCCCTGACAAAAAGGCGGGCCTTTTATATGTCTGCCGGTTCACTCGGCGATCAGGTGCAGCTTGCAGCTGTCGCCGTCGTCCCACGCCGCTCCGGTCATTTCGACACCGGCGTACATCAGGAGAGCGCCCGAATATCGCTCTCCCGTCCCCTCTACGGTATAGAAAGCGTCGGGGTCGAGTCCCTGAAGTTTCAGGTGAAGGAGCGTCTCTTCCTGCCTGCGCATACGCACGAGCGTCACGAGCGCTTCCCTTTTGTCCTCCGAAACGAAGGACCAGGCGGAGACGAAATCATTGTCCCACGGACAGATCAGCCGGTAAAGGTCTCCGCGGCGGATCAGTTCGTAATATCCGTGATACTCCGCGACCTGTTCTTTTATTATTTCCCGCTCCTCTTCGCTGAGGTCATTGGGATCGAGTTCGTACCCGAAAGTGCCCCAGAGCGCGACGTCGCCTTTGGTGCGGTATCCCGTCCTGCGGCACGGGGAAACGTGCGCGCCCATCGAGGACGCGGGATAACAGAGCGACGTCCCGAACTGGATGTTCAGCCGCTCGATCGGATCGGTGTTGTCGCTCGCCCATATCTGCGGAGAATAGTAAAGCATTCCGGGATCGAAGCGTCCTCCGCCTCCCGAGCAGTTTTCAAGCAGCAGAGCCGGGAAATCCCGGATCAAACGGTCCTGCAGCTCGTACGTTCCAAGCACGAAACGGTGGAAAAACTCGCCGCTCCGTTCCGCGGGAAGAAGCGCCGAGCCCGCCTCGCTGAGATTGCGGTTGAAATCCCATTTGACGTAGTCTATCGGATAACGGCAGAGGACTTCGCGCATCTGTCCGTACACGTTTTCACGCACGTCGGGACGCGAAACGTCAAGCACGTACTGGTGGCGCGCGATGGAAGGCGTCCGTCCCGCAACGTGAACGCACCAGTCCGGATGGGCGCGGTAAAGGTCGCTGTCCGGCGAGATCATCTCCGGCTCGTACCAGATGCCGAACTTCAATCCCATTGAATGCACGTAGTCGATCAGCCGGGAAAGATCGAGTTTCTTTTCGTTGACGAACCAGTCCCCGAGACTGCTCCTGTCGTTGTCGCGTTTTCCGAACCAGCCGTCGTCCATCACGAGCATTTCGATGCCGAGTTCCCGTGCGCGTTCGGCAAACGAAATCAGTTTGTCCGTGTCGAAATCGAAGTACGCTGCTTCCCAGCTGTTGATCAGAAGCGGACGCTTTTCCGTCTTCCATCTGCCGCGGATCAGGTGTTCGCCATAGCAGCGGTGGAAGACGCGGCTCATACCGCCGAGCCCATCGGCGGAAAAAACGTGGACGGCTTCCGGCGTGACGAACGTTTCGCCCGGAGCGAGCAGCCATCCGAAATCGGAGGGATCTATACCCATAACGATCCTGGTCGAGGCGTTATGGTCGACCTCCGCGGTCAGCGTGAAATTCCCGCTGTAAACGAGATTGAAACCGTAGACCTCTCCGGTCGTCTCCGTCGCTCCGGTCTGCGCCAGCGCGGCGAAAGGATTGTGGTTGTGAGAGGAGGAACCGCGTTTGCTTCGTATGCCCTGTAATCCTCGGGCGATCGGTCTGCGCTCGAACTGCCGTTCCTTGGCGTGTCTGCCCCAAAGCGTTATGAGATCGAAATCCATTGAAGGAAGATCGACGCAGGAACTCAGCGCGCGCTCCAGTTTCACGGTCCGCCCGCCGCGGTTCGTGAGTCTTACGTGCTTCGCTATCACGTCGCAATCTTCGAACGCCGTGTAGACGAGAACGGCCTCCACCCCGGTAAGAGGGTCGCGCATCGTCACCTCAAGCGTTTCGCACTCCGAGTCGTCGTCCGCATACAGATGAGGCAGCCCGGGCAAATCGGGCTTGCCCCGGAACATCCGGTGCGAGACGTAACGGAGATCGGTCACACTGCTCCCGTCGGCGCCGCGCACGGAAAGCGCGGAAACGCGAAAATCGCCGCGGCCGTTAGTCGGGTATTCCATCGGAGCGACGTCCGTCGAGAAATCGGTATAGTCCGGGTCGGAGGGGCTGAACGACGCGCTGGGAAGACGATTTGAGAGCGCCCAGAGATCGTCGTCCGGCAGACGGCGTCCGTAGTAAAGATTCAGAAGGAATCCTCCGTCGCGGATCCCCATAACGTAGGAGGTGCGCGGAGTATCGAGTTTGAAAGTGCGGATCTGTTCGTTATAAGTGATCATTTTCTTTCCTCTTTCGGGGCAGATCAGGGATCCTTTTCCCCGTCGCGGTTTATGGGATCTCTGCTTTTTTCGAGAAAAAGTATATCAATTCGGCGTTCAACTGTCAACCCCGGTCCCACGGGAAGAAGATCCTGAGTCAATTCGCTCTTGTTTCGGGCTGTTATGGTATGATATAATATAATATCATCCCGTATACGACCCCGAAAGGAGATTGAAGCGCGCTTATGAGAACTCCGAAATTCGGAATGAACGCCCTTTTGCTTATCCTTATCATCGGCTCCGCCATCGGATATTTCTTCTCGGTCAAGATGGTGGATTTTTCCTCGCGCTACGTAGCGAACGATTATCTGTTGATAGAGGACAGCGAATACGCCGTCCGCTATTCCAATCTGCTCCCGAACGGTATCTACCGCGGAAAACTTGAAAACACAGCCGAACTGGTGACGGAAGGTTATTTCGGCTACGACTGGGGTCTTGCTTTCAACGGCGACTCGCTGATCGCAAACGAATACAGGAACACCAATCTCGGAGTCATGCTCTGCGATCTCGTCAGGGTCGACCTGACCACAGGCAAAAAAACGGTCCTCTCGCACGACACGGTCCTTCGCGGGCGCTGCGCGTCCGGCGAACTCGTATGCGTCAGCGGGCTGATGATGGAATCCAATTCCCCGGACACGAACCTTCTCTGCCCGTTTTATCAGCTTACGGGGCGGGACGCGGGAGACGGCGCGGCCGTGATCTCCTATCTCGACCGTTCGACCGGCGAAGTCCTTTTCAGCGTTCGCGGAGAAAACATCCCGGAAAAAGCGTTCGAGACGCGTTACCTGAACCGCACGCTTGAGGAGGTGAAGGGATGAAATTCGGGATCTCGGTAAAAAACCGTTTCAGCGGCGCCTGGCTGAGTGTCCGTTTGTTTCAGGTGATTTCGATCCTTCCCGCGGTATACTTGTTTGTGTCCTCCGGATACCGCGCCGTCCTTCAGGGAAAGAACATTTTCTCATTCCTTTTCTCTTTCGGACTCAGCGCCCTTCCGTGCGGGGAAACGCTCGGGTTATCCGCGCTGTACCGCATCACGCACAGTGAGATTCTGATCCATTTTCTGCTCCTCGGTCTTGCGCTGGCAGTCGGTATCGTCTTTGACCTCCTGCTCCGGAAATCAAAGAAAACGGGGCTTGTACTGCGAGTCGTCATGCTTCTGGTTCTCGCATCGGATATACCGCTTATCTTTATTTTCCGTATACCTATCTTTTTCGGAACGGTCCCGGTCGTCTGCGGTTTGGCAGTCCGCCTCGTCCACGTCGTTCTGATCGTCGCCGACCTGTTCGCGGCGAAAATGGGGAGAAGCGTTCCCATCGATGAGGCGGCGGAAAATCCGGAGAGGAAAGCCGATCCTCAAAAGTAAACTAAAGCCGTTGTATCGGACTGCGGCAGCCGGAAAACCGAGATAACTGTTTCAGGGAGGGGCCTACGTAATGAAGGCGTATTTTGCAGGCGGATGCTTCTGGTGCATGACGCCTGTATTCAAAGCGTACGGCGTCGACCGCGTCGTATGCGGCTATTCCGGAGGAAAAGAGAAAAACCCGTCATATAAAGACGTCAAGGCGCAGAAGACGGGCCACCGGGAGACGGTCATGATCGAATACGACCCCGTGAAAGTGCCGTATAAAAAGCTTCTCGATATCTTTTTTTCAAACGTCGACCCGTTCGACGCAGGCGGTCAGTTCATCGACAGAGGTCACTCGTATACGCTTGCGGTCTTTTACACTTCCGATGAAGAAAAAGAACTCGTCCGCGCCCGCATCTCAAAGCTGAGAGAAGGATCCGGGAAAGACGTTTTCGTTTCCGTCGAGCCGTTTTCGGAATTTTATGAAGCGGAAGAATACCACCAGGATTACTATCTGAAGAATCCGTCGGAATTTGAAAAAGAACTCGAAACGTCTGGCAGAAAGCCGCTGTGAAACCGCAAAAGAAATTGCCCCGCGCACGGAATTCGTGCGCGGGGCGTTTTATATCATGAATCATCCGAGGTCGCGGTACAGGAAGGTCACGATCTGTCCGCGTGTACTCGTGCTGTCGGGCGAGAATTTATCTGCGCTCGTTCCTTTGGTTATATTCTTCTCGACCGCCCAGATAATGGCATCCTCTCGCCGGGCATAATGATACACCAGTAGTGGACCTGTTCGTACCGGGAGTTCAGAACGTCGCCGCCCGGACCGATAACGTGGTCGGCTTCGAACGCCTTTTCCGTCACGCCGACGTACCACTCGTCGTGAGCGTATCTTCCCGGGTCGAGGTCGCCCGCTCCCGCCGTCAGCGGCAGAAAAGCGGCAAGCATACATAAAGAGAGAATTGCGCAAATGATCTTTTTCATCGTCGTTTCTCCTCGATCGTCGCCGCGGCGCGGCGTTATGTCGATTTCATTTTAGCACAAAGCCGACCGCTTTTCAAGATTTCGAATGCGCGCTCCGAAAAGCGATTATTGTTGTTTACTTTGTTCCGGTATGGTATAATTTAAAAAACACGAAAAGAAGGAAAAAAACGAATGATCCGTCTTATCTCTCCTGAAAACGGCGCGGAATTCTCCGTGCTGACCGATACGCAGACCAAGCTCATCAGGCAGACCCGGGAAGGGACCTTCACCCGCTTCGGCAAATACGACGAAGTGTACGGCGTGGACGCGTCGGCTCCCGCGGTATGCGTGTTCAGATGGCGATCGAACGATGCGGACTACCCGACTTATCTCGAGATCTCCGAAGCGGACGACTTTTCCTCCGAATCGACGGTCGATATCTCCGAGACCCGCCAGTGTGCGACAGACCGCGATCTGTTTTCCTCCGCCTCAAATTTTCTCACGGGCAAAACGTACTTCTGGCGCGTGAGACAGAACGGAGAATATTCCGAGGTCCGATCTTTTTCGACAGCCCCCGATCCGATCCGCCCGCTCCGCGTCGACGGCGTACCGAATTTCCGCGACCTCGGCGGCAGATTCAACACCGAGGGAAGACGGATGAAGCAGGGGCTCCTTTACCGCGGCAGATTCCTCGAACGGGACGAAGACGAACGCGCGGGGCTCACCGACAGCGGGAAAAGAACGTTTGTCGAACGGCTCGGGATAAAAACGGAGATCGACCTGCGTGAGGAAGAAGAGGGTAAGAGGACCGAAAGTCCCGCGGGCCCGGGCGTACGGTACGTTCAGGTCTCTCACGACAGTTCGTGGGGCGGAACGCTGAACGACCGGGGAATGGGTCAGCTTCATCAGATATTCGACGTGCTTTTCGACCCCGCGTCCTATCCGGTCTATTTCCACTGTTACTCGGGCGCGGACAGAACGGGCTTTATCTCCGTCGTGATCGGCGGGATCGTCGGAATGAGCGACGAGAATATTATCATCGATTACAATTTCACCGCCCTTTACGCCCACCGGAACTGGAACGAGTGCGAGGGCGCCGAGGGTTATTTCGACTTTCTGCGTGAGACGTACGGCGAGCGTTCGCTGTCCGAACTCGTTATGCTTCACCTGACGAACTACGGCGTCGACGCGGACAAGCTGGCGGAACTGAAAGAGTTTCTGCTGGAGGGCTGAAAGACCGGAAAAATGGATTGTCACGAAATAAACGACTGTCACCGGGTACGCTGAACGTCGCGTTGAAATGGAGCAACATAAGAAAACCTCGGCTTATAAAGTATTCAGGGCGATCCTGATCTTCTGGACGCTCTTCATCGGGATCGGCGCCGTTGCGGGCGGTCTGTCGATGATCATCGACCCGAGCGGCAAGGTCCTCGGCATGGACGGGATGCTCCCGTTTTTCAAGGCCCTGCCGTTCTCCGACGTGCTGTTCCGCGATTTCCTCTTCTCGGGGATCGCCCTGCTGATCGTGAACGGCGTCACGAATCTGACGGCCGCGATACTGCTTCTCGCAAAAAAGAAGATCGGCATGACCCTCGGCACGGTCTTCGGGATCACCCTGATGCTCTGGATCTGCATCCAGTTCTATATATTCCCGCTGAACTTCATGTCGACGGCCTTCTTCGTGTTCGGGGCGCTTCAAGCAATCACCGGACTGCTCGCCCTGAAGTTCCTTCAGCGTGAAAAGCATATCGAGTATTCATAACGGACTTGAGTTGTGAATACTCGATTTTCTTTTTCAGCACATTTTCACCGCCTGCGGTGGTGAGTAAGTGCGCCATTTAGGAGTTTTTATACTCCGCCTTGAAAAACAGATGTTTTATTAACTTCGTCGAATATGTTGTTTGTTTCGATTACCTCTATTATATCGTTGTCTGTTTTATAAATAACCGACTGAGACGCGGAATCATTATTGATATTGATGCTTATTTGAACATTATGCCAATTATTTGTATTCACAAATCCGAATTCTATCTCCTTGCCATTTGACGTTATTATTGATCCCTTTACTTCTCCGTAATCAATATCAAACGAATACCCATTTTGTCCCGGCTTTAGTTTGACCAGCCCGATAATCTCATAATCTTCTGCTTTAACAACAACACCATTTTCGCGCAATAATACTATAGCAGTACCGCTTTGCGTTCTCCTTTGAATAAAACCAACTCCATCAAATGCAAAAAAGAGCATCGCAATTATACTGATAAGAACAATCGGAATAAGGATTCTGATCCATTTTTTGTATTGTTTTGTCTGTTGTATAGATTCTCCTAATATTTCTTCGTGAGGAATTGATAAAAGTTCCGCCAACTTCTTTATTGTAATGATATCTGGAAGCGTCTTGCCGTTTTCCCATTTTGATACAGCTTGCTTTGAAACAAACATAGTTTTCCCTAGGTCTTCTTGAGTAAGATGATTTTCAAGTCTGTGCTTCTTGATTGTTTCTCCGATATTATTCACTGCATATCCCTCCTTATGTACAATATTTTCGTCTTTTATTATAGTTAAACAGCTCAGATAATCAAGGTTTTCCCCTATTTTGTTGAGTAACTTGTTTGTTTACTGTGTGGTTTCAAGTCCGTTATCGATATTCGCACCAGGGCGAAGAAACGGACTCTGCCGGACCGCAGTGACCGTTCATAGAAAAGAAAAGGCGCGCTCCGCGTTGACGGGGCGCGCTTTTTTCCGCCGCTGAATATAGCTGCGATACAAAAAATCAACCTGCGGTTTATACCGTCTTTCCGAACGGTATCTGTTCAAAAGGCGTCAAAGTGTTATAATGATAACGGAAACGGACGTCGGTTTCACGCTTCAGAATACGGGAGGACTTATCATGAAGATCACGATAGGTACTAATATCAAACGGCTGCGTACGGAGAAAAACGTCACGCAGGAACAGCTTGCGGAGGCGATGAACGTCACCTGCGCCGCAGTCAGCAAATGGGAGAGAGGCGACTCGTTCCCTGACATTACGCTTCTGCAGCCGCTCGCGTTTTACTTTGACGTCTCGCTCGACGAGCTCGTGGGGTACGACAGGGAAAAAGTCAACGAGAATATCGAAAAGATCGTCGAAGAATACCGAAGGACTTGGGATCGGGACATCATAAAGAAAGCGTACCGGGAGTACCCGAACGACTACAGGATAATGTACTGCTATATGTGGACTTTGGGAATCGAAGACGCAGAACCGGATCTTGACGCGGCGCTTGAGCACAAAGGCGAGCTCGAGGCGATATGCGACAAAATAATCGGCGGATGTACCGACGGTCGGCTGCGCCTCGGCGCGTGGAAAATGAAAGCGATCCTGCTTCATGCGGAGGGAAAGACGGAAGAGGCGCTGAAAATACACGACGAAAAATGCGGAAGCTGGTGGAACACCGCCGGACAGTTGCACGAGCAGCTTTTCAAAAAAGACAGACCGGAATTCGTCTACTGGGCGGCTCGAAATATGTACGAACTCGTCGATTTCGGCGCGGACAAAGTCGTCAAATCGTACTTTTACAACACGGAAATACCTTATGATGAGATGGTCGGGACGCTCGAGGCGATAGGCGACGGGTTGTTCCGGCTCGGGTGCGAGACGAACGTGGCGTATCTCGTCGTTCAGGCGCAAAGCCTTTTCGGGCGGCTCAAAAATGACCTAATCGCGCGCGAATTCCGCGGCGGTAAAGACGAGGATATCATCAGGATAACCGATAAGTATTTCGCCGCCTTTGCGAAACTGTCGAAGCTTGCCGAGAATGACGTTCCGCTCTTTGACGCGGTCTTCAAGGATCACGGCGGCAGAAAAATGCTTGACCGTATCATCGACTGTTCTCTCTCCTGGGATAATCTGCGTAACGCCGAACTGGTCAAAAACGAAAAATATCGGGCGGTACACGAAAAGTACAGGAAGTAAAAAGGATCGCCGGGGCTCAAGCCCCGGCGGTTCTTTTTTACGTCAGTATCTTCCGATCAGTTCAAAATGAAAGTCTGTGAAACCTGAATCCGCGCGGACGCGGTAGTCGCCGACCGTGGGATTGACGAAGATCGGATTCTCCCCGAACGTGTACCCGACGTTGCCGTCGAGCGTGCAGTAATCTCGTGCGTCGTCAAGCAGATTGAAACGCCCGTCCGTCTCGCCGGTCTCGTTGAAATATACGTTGCCCGTTATCGCAGTGACCGGAGCGAACACGAAATCGAGAACCCACGGATCGTTGAAGTCGAAAGTGAGCGACGTCGCGCCCGGACGGCGGGCTTCGAGTTCTTCAGCGTATCCGTCGACGGTCGCGATATACCCGAGGATCTTGTCCCACCTCGCGAGGTGGATGTAGATCGGCCATGAAGAACGCGCTTCGTCGCCCGCCTCCTTGATGGCCGCCGTCATCGACTGGACGGACACTTTGCCGCTTCCCACAACGGCGTTGTCGCGGAACACGTTGTCGCGCCCCGCTCCGGCGAATACAATATCCCCGCCGTAGTACAGAAGGTTTGAATATATCTCCGTCCCGCAGTCGCCGTCATCTGAATACTGCGCGAGTCTGCCGACTCCCTGTGACTCGGTAATACTGTTATAGTAATTGTAACGGATAACGCAGTTCCCGTCCATATTGCCCCAAGTGCGCGTAACGCCGCCGTCCTCGGAATTCGTCATCACGCTGTCGAAGTCGTTGTACTCGATCAGAATATCGAACGAGCCCTGATACATGACTCCGCATCTGCTGCAATTCTCAAAACGGCAGTGGGATACCGTTCCTCCCGAACACTTGTACATATCGACCGCGCCCTCGACGTCATACGTGAGGTTCGCGCGCGAGAACAGGCAGTTGTCGATGAGCGCGTCGCTCCTGTTCGTATATCTTTCGGGACCGTCTGCAACGTCCTCGATCCAGACCGCGGATCCCGCAGAGAGATCGAATTCGCTGTCGGTCACGGTCAGGGCGAGCGGAGCATTATCAAAGGAAAACAGGAAAAGCGTCTGATTCGGGCCCGTCGAGCATGAGAACAAGCATTCGTCGATCTTTATCCCCGAAGTCCTGTAACCGAACATGATCCCGTCTGCGGCATTTTCAAAACTGAATCCGCGGAACGTAATATATCCCGTGTTTTCGAGATCGATCATCAGGTATTCGGGCGTTTGATCGTACCCGGTAACGACGTCGTGCCCCGATCCTCTGATCTTCTTCTCGCCGTATCCCATCGGAATACGGTATTCTCCCCTCGGGTCGTAAACGTAAAGCGTGCCGGTTTCACGGTCGATCCAGTATTCGTCGGCGAAGTCGAGTTCGCGCGCAACATTCGTGACGCACATTTTGATGCCTTCACCGTCGGCTCCGCGCCATCCGGAACGCATCGGACCGTACTGGTGCGTGTTCCAGTCCTTGATGTAAAGTATCTCGTTCTCCCTGTCGAACGATTCGGCGCGGAACGTGTCTTTTCTGTACCCGCTGACGATATATCCGTAAACGCGCATTTCGGCGATCGCCTCGTCGGAGTACGTCGCGATACGGCGCGCGAGAACTCCCGCGGTAATACGGAGAGACCGTTGGTCGTTCGTCTCGCCCGACGTCAAGAGATTGTCCGACCCGTCGGCGTATCTGTTAGGAAACCTCGCCGCGGTCATGACGGTCTGTTCGCTGAACAGCATAAACTCGGAATAGTCCGGGATCTCGCTGAAAAATTTATTCAGGTCGACTTTTCTGATATTGTCCGCGTACCGGTCGTTGAACGCCGCCCTTTCTTCTTCGCCGATCGGCTCGAAATCGTCCGCGCTCAACGTCGCGCCGTTGTCAAAGACGACGGGCCCGTCGCCGTACTTACAGTAAGTAACGGGACACCCCGGCGTACCGGAATCCTCTTCGCCGAATTCGATGGAAAGCGGACCGTAATTCCCCGCCATGAAAGCGACCGTGATACCCGTTCTGCCCGTCCTGTCGAGCGAGCGCACCGCGTCACGCGCCTTCTCCCACGTTCTGAACGGACGGGCGAACGATCCGTCGTTCTCGTCCGACCCCGCCGGAGATACGTAGAAATCCGCATCCGTTACAAGAGGATAATCTTTTTCCGTATAGTGAGAGCGGAGAACAGGCCGGTTGTACGAAAGATTGAAAGTGCTGTCATATCTTTCGATTATCGAGGCGAACTGTTCCCGTGTGGCGTTGCCCGACGGCAAAAGACGGTTTCCGTCCGTGCCGTTTATCAGCCCAGCTTCGACCGCCCATTCAAGCGACTCTTTTGCCCATCCGGACGTCTTTTCATCGTCAGAAAACGGAGTCAGATCCGCGCGTTCCGGTACGGACACAGGCGCGGTCGACGAAAACCGGAAGAGCATCGCCGCGAGCTGCTCGCGGGTGATATATCCGTTCGGGGAGAAGGTCGTCGCCGTCATCCCGTTCACGACTCCCGTCTCCTTCGCCCACGCCACGGCGTCGGCATACCACGCGCCGGCGGGTACGTCCGAAAAGCCGCTCGGAGCGGTCGGCTTCGGAGATCCTTCTCTGCGCCACAAAACCGTCGCGACCATCGCACGGGTGAGCGATCCCGTCGGATCGAACTTTCCGCCTCCGACTCCCTGCATATAGCCGTTCTCGACGGCGTAGTTTATCGAGCCGTAACTCCACCTATCGTCGGTGACGTCTGAGAACTCGATCTTCCCGGCGCTCACGGGGATCACGGAAAACGCACAGGCGAGCATAGCGAGTGTGATCAGTATTGATAGAACGTTTTTCACTCTTTAACTCCTTCCGTTAAGGCTGCCGCCAAGGCTTCCCCTCGAGGGGAAGCTGTCAGTTCTTCTTGAACTGCAAGAAGAACTGACTGATGAGGTGATCCGGACTTCGTTTTCTCACCTCATCCGAGTCCGTCGGACCCACCTTGTCTTCCCTGCGGGGGACGGTCAGGACGCGGCTCTGACAATCCCCCGGATTGTCATTCACTACCGCGCCCCGCGCTTCGCTACCCTCAAGGGGAAGGCTATATCACAATTAATAACGACCGATTTTTTCAAATTGAACGTCCGGGAAGTCTACGCCGTCGCGTACTCGATAGTCGCCGATCGTCGGATTGACGAACAGCGGGTTTTCGTCAAGAGTGAAACCTCTCAGACCGCCGATCCCGGTAAACTGAACGAGGTATTTGTCCGTTAGCGTGTCCACGCGTCCTTCCGGATTGACGTAGACGTTGTCGACTATCGAATTGACGGGATTGAGGAAGAAATCCGGCGAGTCGATCATGCTCTCGTCAAGCGTGACCGACAGGATCCCGGGGCAATACTTTTCAACCCCCGCGCGGTACTCGGGATAAGTATCGATAAGGTCAAAAATGTTACTCCACCATACCCTTGTACGGTCAGTAGGGAAAGTACGAAGCGCGGCTTCGTAACCGATCTCCTCGATCGTGTTTCTGTGCGGAATACTTATACCGACGCCCTCGCGGCCGTGCGTACTGACGAACACGTTGTCGTGAGCGGTGTTGTCCCTTCCCAGGTGGTACATAACCGGGCAGACGGCGTTGTAAAACAGGTTTTCGTATATGTCCGCGCCTCCGGAATTGTCGTCGACGTAGTAACCGAAGGTCCCGGTACCGTCGTAGTGCATTGGTCCGAAATAGTTGTGACAGACCCGGATACCCCATCCGTCTACGCTTCCCCAGTTGTACACCGCGCCGCCGTCCTCGGAGTTTTCCATAACGGAGTCGAAATTGTTGTATTCGATCAGTACGTCGTACGAGTAATCGAATGAAACGGCGCCTCGCGACGTATGGACAAAATCGTTGTGGGTCACTCTGACGCCCGAACAGCTTTCGATATGAACGGAGTTCAGAAAATCATACGCAAGGTTCGACGACGTCACGAAGTTGTTGTCGAAGACGACGTTTGCGCGTTTCACGTAACGGTATCTGCCGGTGCATCTTCCGTATACCTTCACCGACTGACCGAACGCCAGTGAAAATCTGTTGTTGGTGATCTCAAGATCAAGAGGGCGGTCGAGGTCGCAGTCGTCGAAATACACTCCCTCCCTTGACGAGGTGACGCCGAAGTCGCACAGATCGACCGTCACTCCGTGACACAGATGACCCGAGATGAAACGCCCCGTCGAATTGCGGAAAGTCAGTCCGCGGAACGTCACGAAGTCGGTCTTCTCCATTGAAATCATATCACCGTATACGGGTATGTGGTAATTACCCTCCGGCGCGAATACGTACAGCGTGCGCGACTCAGGTTCGATCCAGTATTCCCCCGTCGAATCGAGTTCGCGCGAAACGTTCGCGACACACATTTTTGCGCCGAGCCAGTTGTCCCTCAGATGTTCGTATTCGTCGGAATTCGTTCTGTCGACGGTAAGCGTGTGAGTTGTCGTATCGTATCCCGTAACGAACCCCGTGTCCTTGGCGTACCCGCGGACGATGTATCCGTATATCTGCATATTGCGGATCATCTTCGGGGTATATTTCGCCATCCGGGCAATCAGCAGGGGGTGAGTTACTGTCATATGGTATCGGTCGACGGTATCCGCGCCGTTTTCGAGCAGGGCGTCGGTCCCGTCCTGATACTTGTTCGGATATCTCGCCGTATCACAGAGCCCCGAGTCGTCGAAGAGAAGAAATGAATCGGCGGTGAGCCCTGCGTCAAACAGAAAACCGACGTCATATTTTTTGATCTTATCCGTGTATCTCGGGTCGAAAAACTCATCATCATCCCCGCCGATATCCGAGAACGCGGAAGCGTCAAGATCAAGTCCGTTGTTGAAAAACACGTCCCCGTCGCCGTATTTGCAGTACGTTATCGGGCACTCCGGCGTACCGGAATCCTCGGCGGTCAGCGCAACGTTAAGCGCACCGTAATCACCCGCCTTGAACGCGACGGTAATGCCGTTTTTACCCGTCCTGTCGAGCGAGCGCGCGGCGTCGACCGCTTTTTTGAACGTGGCGAACGGTCTGTCAAGCGTTCCCGGACCGTCGTCCGATCCGTTCACCGAGACGTAAAAATCTGCGTCTTTGACGAGCGGGTATTCCCCTTCCGTATAGTGGGAACGGACGACGGGCGTGTTATACGACAGTTTGAAGGAATCGTCGTACCGCTTTATTATCGCGGCGAACTGCTCACGGGTGGCGTTGCCCGACGGCAAAAGACGGTTTCCGTCCGTGCCGTTTATCAGTCCCGCCTCGACCGCCCATTCAAGCGATTCTTTTGCCCATCCGGACGTCTTTTCATCGTCAGAAAACGGAGTCAGATCCGCGCGCTCGGGAACTGAGACCGGAGCGGATGACGAAAACCGAAATAGCATCGTCGCAAGTTGTTCACGGGTAATATACCCGTTCGGAGAGAATGTCGTCGCCGTCATTCCGTTCACCACGCCCGTCTCCTTCGCCCACGCGACGGCGTCGGCGTACCACGCGCCCGCGGGTACGTCCGAAAAGCCGCTCGGAGCGGTCGGAACGGGCGAACCCTCTCTTCTCCAAAGAACCGTCGCGACCATTGCGCGGGTGAGCGATCCCGTCGGATCGAACTTTCCGTCTCCGACTCCCTGCATATAGCCGTTCTCGACAGCGTAGTTTATCGAGCCGTAACTCCATCTGTCCTCCGCCACGTCTGAGAAACCCGCCTTCGCCGAAGACACGGGGATCGCGGCGGCGAGTGTTCCCGCGAGCATTATAAGAGCAAGTAAAACGGAAACCGCTTTTTTCATTATCCGTACCTCGTAAAAAGCATTTTTAATGCTCCTATTGTATCAGTTTTACAGAGTGAATTCAATACGTCATCTGTTAACAAAAGCCGCCCGAAGGCGGCTTTTGAGCGATCAGTATCTGCCGATTTTTTCAAACTGAATATCCGGGAAATCGACGCCGTCCTTTAAGCGGTAATCCCCGCGGGACGGATTGACGAAGAACGGGTTCTCACCGAGCGTATAGCCGACGTTACCCTCTATCGTCGAATACTTGACGACGTATTCCGAAGTCGGAACGGCTATCTGTCCGGTCACGTTGATAAATCTGTTGTTTACTACCGTTTCGTTTCTGGCGAGAACGAAGGACGGGTCGTCCCACTTCTCAAGGTCCGTCGTCAGCTCGAAGATCTCCGGCCAGTTCGCCATGGTGTTCGCCTTGAGAGCGGGGTTCGCGTCGTACTGCGCGTATACGTTATTCCAGTTGTTTACCACGCTCAGGTCGTCAGCGCTGAACTGACCGAGCGTTTCGGGACGGTAGACGTCATTCTGTACGGTCACGGAGAAACCGGATATTTTTCCGTCCGGGTTGACAAGGATATTGTCCCTCATCACGTTGTCTCTGCCGTTGTGGATGACCATTTCGCTCCCGTTGAAAAACAGATTGGAGTAAACGGACGTGCCGGCTGAATAGTCGTCGAGGTAGAGCGAGAATCCGCCCACCCCGAGGTAAGCGACGTCCTCGATTATATTGTATCTTACGATATTCCCGCGGTGGTAAAAATCGTTCCACGTGCAGAACACGCCGCCGTCCGCCGCGTTGATCATCTGATTACGGCAGTAGTTATACTCCATCGTCACTTTCTGGCTCCCGCCGTAGAAGACCGCGCCACGTCCACCGTTGATGAACTCGTTGTGCGAGATCGTAACGTCGTCGCAATGGGAGATATACATCGCGCTCTCCTCGTTGAGGAAGAGATTGTAATTCGTGAATGAGTTGTTGTCGATCAGCGCGTTCATATGCGTCGCGTAGCCGATCCTTTCGGACGTGCTGTGTCCGTTGATACGCAGACAGCAGTCCATCATGAGGTCAAAATCGCTCCTTGTGAGCGTGAAGTTCAAATCGCGGTCCGTATCGTGGCTGTCGATGACGATCGCGTACATGCCTCCGCAGCATCTGAAAGAGCACTGATCGACCGTGATATCGTGACAGTAATCTCCGTGTATAACGTAATCCTTGGTATTCAGGAACGTGAGACCGCGGAACGTCACGTTGTTCGCCCGGTTCATCGTGATCATCCTGTCGCCGATCCCGATATGATAGTCGCCCTTGGGATCGTAAACGTACATTATCGACGTCGCGGCGTCTACGTAATATTCGCCACGGGCGTCAAGCTCCTCGGTCACGTTCATCAGCGCGGCGGAGAAGTGATCGGGCCAGTAAAACTCTCCGGCGCGCAGAGAACCCATCCTCGCCTTTTCGGGGTCGGTGATATAGCACTCGTTCGTCTCCTCGTTGAATCCGCCTACGGAAAGCGTATCCTGGAACCATCCGGTCGTCAGATATCCGTACAGCTTGAATCCCTCGAGAGTATGGTATTTCTTTATCCTCGAGATAAATATAGAATTCAGTATTTTGATGTGATTGTTGTCCGTCGCGTAACCGGAAGCGGGCATAAGATTGTCCGTCCCGTCATCGTATTTGTTCGGATAACGCGCGACGGTACACAACCCCGTGTCCGAGAAAACGTAATACGACAGATCGTACGTCCCCGGAGCGATGACCGAAGACATATCCGTCTTTTTGATCTTGTCCGCCGCCTTACCCGCGAACCAGGCCTTTTCGCTCTCGTCGATCGGAACGAACGAGTCCGCACTGAAGTTGTATCCGTTATCGAAGACGACGTCGCCGTCTCCGTATTTGCAGTAAACTATCGGACACTCCGGAGTGCCGGAGTCCTCCGCGGTCAGCGTGACGTCGAGCGCGCCGTACCGGCCTGCCATGAACGCGACGGTGATCCCGTTTCTGCCTGCCTTGTCGAGGGAGCGAACCGCTTCGACCGCTCTGCCCCACGTTGCGAACGGACGCTCGAAGGAACCGTCATTTTTGTCGTTGCCCGCTGTCGAAACGTAAAAGTCTGCGTTCGTAACGAGCGGATATTCCGGCTCCGTGTAATGAGAGCGGAGAACGGGATCCCTGTACTTGAGCTTGAACGATCCGTCGTAGCGCTCGATTATCGCGGCGAACTGCTCTCGCGTCGCGTATCCGTCCGGGGCGAGTCTGTTCCCGTCCGTACCGTTGATAAGTCCCGATTCGACCGCCCATTCGAGCGGTTCTTCCGCCCAATCGGAAACCTTTTCATCGTCCGCGAACGGGTCAAGGTCGGCGCGTTCCGGGACTGATACCGGTGCGGAAGAGGAGAAGCGGAAGAGCATGGTCGCGAGCTGTTCACGGGTGATATATCCGTTAGGCGAGAAGGTCGTCTCCGTCATTCCGTTCACGACGCCCGTCTCCTTCGCCCACGCGACCGCGTCGGAGTACCACGCACCGTCCGGGACGTCGGAGAATCCGCTCGGCGTTCCCGGAGCGGGCGATCCCTCTCTTCGCCACAGAACAGTCGTGACCATTCCTCTGGTCAAAGGCCCGGCAGGGTCGAATTTTCCGTTTCCGACCCCGTTCATATAGCCGTTATCGACGGCATACTTTATCGACAATGCGCTCCAGCGGTTCTCCGCAACGTCTGAGAACACGATCCTCTCCACAGCTGCAGATAATACAACCGAAGCTGACGCCGCCGCTATTGTAAGCGCAATAATAAAAGATAACACTTTTTTCATTATAGTTCCTCCGGAATGAATTCCCGTTTCATTTTAACAAACAACCGGCAAGAATGCAAGAATCAAGAGCAGAAAAACCACCGAAACGTTTCCCCTTTTTTGAAAAACTGCGTTTTCTTATTGCATTTATCCGGCGTATCGGTTACAATAATTATATTGAGGTGATTATATGTACGAACTCCGCGCTAAGCTGGCCGACGTGCCGGTCCTGATCCGGTGCCGATTCGAGAAAAACCGCAATTATTTCCGGGATTATTTATGCGAGGAGGATCCTCGCATATGCGTTCAGCCCACCGACGCGGATCTTGAAAGGATCAGATCGAGCTTTGAGCCGACTGGTGAAACCGACAGTAATACAGTATCCCCGCTGAAGGACGTTTTCCTTGAAAACCTTGCCATACACAGTCTTCTGTCCGAGAAACTTGTCGCGGAAAACGTGCTTCTGATGCACGGCTCCGCCGTTTGTATGGACGGCGAGACGGTTATCTTCACCGCAAAAAGCGGAACGGGAAAGAGCACCCACGCGAGGCTTTGGCGTGAGGTGTTCGGGGAACGGGTAATAATGATCAACGACGACAAACCCTTCCTGCGAATTGACGGCGGCGTCACGGTATACGGCTCGCCGTGGGGAGGGAAGCACCGTCTTAGCCGGAATATTTCCGCACCGCTCAGAGCGATCGTAAAACTCGAGCGGGACGCGGAAAACCGCATAGAGCCGATGAGCCGTGCGGACGCTTTCCCGGTTTTGATGGAACAGTCTTTTTCGTCAAAGGATCCGGCGACCCGGATTCGGATTTTCAAACTGGAAAACGAGCTGCTCAGCGCGGTGGCTTTTTACGATCTGAAATGTAATATGGATCCGGAGGCGGCGCGAGTCGCTTGCGAGGGAATATTCGGTCCGCATAAGAGTATAAAAAAAGAACTACGGTTAAGGAGATCGGAAAATGAAACTGAACCCTGATTTTATCTCACAGGATATCGACGACGTACAGTTCCTCGTACCCGTTGGCTCCGAGGCGTTCCGCGGTATCGTCCGAAGCAACAAAACCGCAGCGTTCATCATTGACCTTCTCAGGGAGGAGACGACCGAAGAGGCGATCGTAAACGCTATGTGCGATAAATTCGACGCACCGCGCGAAACGATCTCCGCCGACGTGGCGAAAGTAATCGACACGCTGAGGTCGATCAACGCCATCTCGGAATGAGCGCCACGATCGAAGAAGTTCTCGCCCGCGACGGTATAATCGTCTACAAAACGCGCGGCGTAAGTATGGAGCCTATGCTTCGTCAGAACAGGGATCTTGTGACGATACGTGTCCCCGACTGCCGCTTGAAACGGTTTGACGTTGCGCTGTACCGACGCGGAGACGATCACGTTCTGCATCGCGTTATCAAGGTAAAGGAAGACTATTATATTATCCGCGGAGACAATACTTTCTCGCTCGAAACCGTACCGGACGACGACGTTATCGGCGTGCTGACCGGATTCATCAGAAAAGGGAAAGAGCACAGCGTGACGGAACGCGGCTACAGATTTTATGCCCGGATTTGGAACGGGATCTATCCGATCCGATCATGTTGGGTCCGTCTGCGCCGTCTTGCCGGAAAAGCTGCGCATCGACTCGGGATAAGAAGAAGGAAAAGAAAAACGGCTGAATAGTATTCCGCATAAAAGCCGTAGATTTTTCATCCGCAAAAAGATGAAAAACCTACGGCTCTTTTTTCGTTGTATATCACCCGATAGGTACTTCGGGGAGTTCGACCCCGCTATCGACAACAAACTTATGCTTGTCGAATCTGACCATTATCGCAGCGAACTGCTCGCGTGTGGCAAATCCGCGCGGTCCGATCGTATCGCTCGTCATCCCTTTTATGAGTCCTATCTCAACAGCCCATTTTATCGGATTGAGAGCGTATGACGAGATCGTGTCCCGGTCTTTGAATTTCGACAGATCCTCTCCGGGTTCCATTCGGTACATCTTGAAGGAAGCGTAGCGGTAAAAAAACGCGGAAAGCTGCTCTCTCGTCACCTTCGCGTCGGGTTCAAACGTCGTTGCGGTCGTTCCCTTCACGATCCCCTTCAGGTGAGCCCAGATAACCGCGCTCGAATACCATTTTCCCTCTTTTACGTCCGTGAAAACGGGCTTGAACGTAACTCTCGGTTCTCCCGCGGCACGATACAAAACGGTAACGACCATCGCGCGCGTACACGCTTCCCCGGGGGCGAATCTGCCTTCGCCCACTCCGTTCACAAAGCCGTGTTCGACGGCGTAAACGATATCCCCATAACTCCAGCGGTCAGTCCCCACGTCGGTAAAAGACACCGGATCCTTTGCGCCCGCCGCGATCGCGATAACGGCCGACAGAAGGATTGCCGCTAAAACGAGCGACGTGATTTTTACTGTTTTTTTCATTTTCATCACCTTAAAAATCGGAATATCCGTTAACCGGATTATACTTCATTGTCCGGAATAAAGTCAAGTGGTAATCGATTGAAAAAACTCCGTCAATTTACAAAAAGCGAAGCCGGTCTCCCGGCTCCGCTCCTGTTTTTGATCGGTTATTATTCCGTGACGTTGACCTCGAGAGAACCGAGAACCGCCTTGACAAGCGCTCCGTCATACGCGTTGCCCGCCCCGTTGACAAGGACGAAGTTGCCGTCAAAGTCGGCGTAAAGCGAGAAGCAGTCGTATCCGAGAGAATTGTACGCAACTCCGGTCCACTTCACTCCGTTGAGATCGAGAGTGACGTCTTCCGCTCCCTCGTTGATCTCCTTCGTCATATCAACGCTGTCCTTGGCGTTCTCTTCGGTGAAGATATTGAAATTGAAATAGCTGAACGTAGCTTCGTCGCTGTTGATGCTGAAGGATTTGGGGCTCTCGTCACCGAAAACGTCCTCATGCTTGATGGTGTACCCTTCGGGAACGAATACCTTGTAGTATCCGTGCTCGTCCATAGCGCCCTTGACCTCATCGGCAGGCGCGTCGTTGCCCGCGTCGGAGCCGGTGCCCGCGGGAGTCTGGGTCTTGCCGCAGGAAACGAGAACGGCAAGAGCGAGGACCGCAGCCATTACGATCGCAAAAATTCTGAAATACTTTTTCATGATTTTTCTCCCTTTGTTGTAAAATATTGAACCTGTACTGATTGTAGCACATCCAAACGTTTTTTTCAATACTCGGAGCCGATTTTCCGTGCAGACCCGTCTTTTCAGTATCTTCCCACGTCCTCAAAATGAATATCCGGGAAACCGACGCCGTCGCGGACACGGTAATCCCCCTTCGTCGGGTTGACGAAGATCGGATTCTCTCCGAGAGTGTAACCTGTCTCGTTCGTTACAGTCAGGTACTTCAGTATCAGTTCGTCTTCCGAGATCCCTCCGGGGTTGCCCGATTCGTTGAAATAGACGTTTCCGGAGAATTCGTTTACGTTGTTGAACACGAAATTCGGGTCGTCTCTGTTTTCAAAGTCCAGATGATAACCGAGGATCTGCGGCCAGCGTTCCGAGATCGCGTTTTTGTAATTTACGTACTGCGCACACTTGTCGAGGACTTCCTCGCCCCAAACTATGAGCGTCCGGCGGATGCCCCATTCGTCCGTCTTGTCTCTTTCGAGCGTCCCCGCCGTAACTGATTCCTCAACTGAGGGGCGGCTGCTCACCACGGAAAAACCGAACTCGCCGTCATACGATCCCGACGTTCCGATAACGATATTATCGTGTATACAGTTGTCGCGTCCGTCGTGGACCATGAGCGCACAGTTGCCCGTGTTCCAGAAGATATTCGAATAGACTTCCGCACCCGACGTGACGTCGTCGATATAATACCCGTACGTTCCGACCTGCGTCGGGGCGACGTAGTTAAAGCAGTTGTATCGTACGACCACGTTTCTCGCGTCAGCGCCCCAATCGGCGTAAAGAATGCCGCCGTCCGTCGCGTTCTGCATCACGGAATCGAAATCGTTATACTCCACGAGCACGTCATACGAGCGCGAATATGAGACGGCGCCGCGGGCGCACTTCTCAAAGCGGTTGTGTGAGAATTTGAGAGACGAAGACGAAGGCATATCTATCCCGCACCTGAAGTCGAATCCGAGGTTTGTCAGACGGACGAGGTTGTTGTCAAACAGAACGTTCGTCGTTCTGTCAAAACGGTGTTCGCCTTCACAGTTTCCGTTGACTTTCACTGCAGCGCCGTAGAACAACTCAAACGTGTTTCCGGTAAAAACGAGATCCTTGCTTACGCCATCCGGATGGTCTTCGAACGAAAGGCCCTTGACCCCGACGGTCGTCTCCCCTCCGATCGAGGATGCGTCAACGGCGCACGAAAAGACGCATCCGTCGACTGTAATACAGCGTCCCATCGACTCGTCGATGAATCGCTCGCGCGCATTGATCATCGTAAGACCGCGGAAAGTGATATAGTCAGCGGATCTCATCGTTACCATAGTCCCCGACATCGGAAAACGGAGATCCCCTTCCGGTTCGAATACGTACAGAGTTGCTGTTTCGGGATCGATCCAGTACTCGCCTTTTGAGTCAAGTTCCTCGGAAATATTTAGGAATGCCATCTCACAGTCGTCCTTTTCGGGATTAATCCCGCCGTAGTAGTCGCCCGCTTCGGGGTTGGCAAGAAGGATGATATTCGTATCCGGATCGTAAGACGCGACCTTGATCGTATGCTTCTGATATCCGCGGACGATATACCCGTATACTTTCATCCCATCGACGGTGTGATAGCTCTTTATCCTGTTTATCAACAATCGACTCGTCAGCCGATACGAATCTCTGCTCGCCGCCGCCGCACCGTTCGTTATGAGTTGATCCGTGCCGTCCTCGTATTTGTTCGGAAAGCGCGCTTCGGAAAGGATGCCGTCCTCGGTGAAAATAACGATATCATCCGTACCGCATGTGAGAATATCCGAAATATCCGCTTTCCCGATCTTTGGTACAGCCCTCTCCGGGAATAAACCCTTTTCTTCCTCGCTTAACGGTTCGAAAGAGTCTGCTCCGAGCGTCACCCCGCCCGAGAAGATGACGTCTCCGTCGCCGTATTTACAGTAAGTGACGGGACACTCCGCCGTTCCGGAGTCCTCCGCGGACAGTTCGACCGATGGCGACGCATACTCTCCCGCCATGAAAGCGACCGTGATACCCGTTCTGCCCGTCCTGTCGAGCGAGCGCACGGCGTCGCGTGCGCGCTCCCATGTGGCAAACGGACGATCGAAAGAGCCGTCCGCCTTATCGTCTCCGTCAACCGCGACGTAGAAATCCGCGTCTTTGACGAGCGGGTATTCCTTTTCCGTATAGTACGAACGGACGACAGGAGCGTTATACGACAGTTTGAAGGAATCGTCGTACCGCTTTATTATCGCTGCGAACTGTTCGCGCGTCGCACCCTCGCCGGGCGCGAGACGTTTTCCGTCCGTTCCGTTGATAAGTCCGGACTCGACCGCCCAACCGAGCGATTCTTCCGCCCATACAGAAGCCTTTTCATCATCCGAAAACGAGGTCAGATCCGCGCGTTCCGGCACGGATACCGGAGCGGTTGACGAAAATCGGAAAAGCATCGTCGCAAGCTGCTCGCGGGTTATATACCCGTTTGGAGAGAACGTCGTCGCTGTCATTCCGTTCACTACGCCCGTTTCCTTCGCCCACGCCACGGCGTCAGTGTACCACGCGCCCGCGGCAACGTCAGTAAATCCGCTCGGAGCGCTCGGTACGGGGGAACCCTCTCTGCGCCACAGAACGGTCGCGACCATTCCTCTGGTCAGGTGCCCTGAGGGATCGAATCGGTCCCCGCCGACTCCGTTCATATATCCGTTTTCAACGGCGTAGATAACCGAATCGTAACTCCATCTGTCCTTTGCAACGTCTGAAAACGAAGGAGCAAGGGCAGACGCCGGCAAAAGGGGAACGACCGATACGAAAAGAAGTATGAATGCAGAAAGCAAGGAAATCAGTTTTTTCATCATCAATACCTTCCGATAATATCAAAATGGATATCCATAAAGTCGGCACCGTCCTTTATGCGGTAATCTCCCTTCGTCGGGTTGACGAAGATCGGATTATCATTCAATCCGTATATCCTGTTCCCTTCGGAAACGACGTGATCCTTCAGGATCGCATTGGGCGCAAAGACGTCGGTCTCCGTGTCCTTCGTCAGGGACACGTTGTTCTTCAGAACGTTGTACTGGGAAAGCACGAAATCGACGCTGAGCGCGTCGGAGGGATCCGTCGACAGATCAAAGACTTCCGGCCTTTCCCTCATGAGCGTTTCCCTGTATTTCTCATTCGACTCGATCTTACGGAAAAGATCGAGCCAGCTTTGGTAGAATCCGAACCAGCGCGATTCGCCGCTCGTGAAATCCGCTCTTCCCGAATTCAGATCGTTCAAAAACTCCTGATACATACCGTACGTAATGGATACCCCTGAATTTATGAGAACGTTGTCGTGCAGGGAGTTGTCCCGTCCGTCGTGGACGACCATCGACGAGCCGACCTCGTAAAAGAGGTTGCCGTAAGCCTCGACTCCGACTCCTCCGTCGTCAACATACATACCGTACCAGCTTGTGGGCAGGAAAAGATTATACCGAACCACGTTGTTGTATTCTTCCCTGTCGTTGCCGTTATAGATCACGCCTCCGTCGTCGGAGTTGTACATACATCTTCTGAAGACGTTGTATTCTATGATAAGATTGTTGCACCCGCCGTACGTGATCGCGTAACGAGCGCAGTCCTCGAATTCGTTGTGCGATATACGCGCCGAATCGTGATCTCTGATGAACAGCGCGACGCCGCCGTCCTGCCCGATCCCGATCTTTGAGAAACGGTTGTTGTCGTAGACCCCGGTGACAGGGTAGTCGAATCTGTCTGCGCCGTTCTGCTGAGGATGTACTCTTACTGCCATATACGGCGCCATCTCGAACTCACAACCGGTGAGGCGGAAGTCGAGGTCGGTCCCCCTGACCGCCCTCTCAACGACGACGAACTCGTTTCCGGCGGTCACTTTGAATCTGCAGTCGTCAAGATACAGCCCGCACGAGGAAGTCGCTCTGACCGGAGCATCCACAGACCCGAGGAAGGTAAATCCGCGGAGAGTGATGCAGTTCGCGTCGAACAGTCTGATATTCGTCGTCTCCTGAGGGATCACGTATTCCCCCTTCGGGTTGTA
Organism: Clostridia bacterium; assembly: GCA_017518975.1. Taxonomy (GTDB): domain Bacteria; phylum Bacillota; class Clostridia; order Oscillospirales; family CAG-272; genus RUG11130. The sequence goes on along the minus strand of JAFWTH010000051.1, from coordinate 7,815 downwards.
TACGTAAAGAGTTCCGGTGCTCTCGTCGAGTATATACTCTCCGTCGTAATCGAGATCCTCAGGCATGTTCACGAACGCAAACGTAACGTCTTCCTTGGTATAGACGCCTCCGTCCTGTTCAGCCATGTATCGGAGCCCGGGCGCGCCGGAAAGCTGAGCGAAATACGAAGAGGACGCGTCGGGCACGTTGAAGATCCCGGTCTCCGGATCGTAATCGCCGACCGAGAGAGTCTCCTTATGCCAGCCGTACGTTAGAAAGCCGTATATTTTGAGGCCCGCTCTGTCGGCGTAACCCTCAAGCTTGTTTTTCATGATCCTTTGGTTTATCATCATCTCGTCGTGAGACACGGTGGTCGCAGCCATGATCAGCTGGTCCGTCCCGTCGGGGTATTTATTCGGGTATCTCGCGGGGTAAAGGATCCCATCCTCGCCGTACATCCTGAAATGTGATATATCATTTACCATCGCGCCCAGATTGATCTTCCGGATCTTCTGCGCCGCCTTTGCGGTGAAGCGCGCCGCCTCTTCCGCGGTGAGATCCGAGAATTCGTCCGCCGTGAAAGTGACCCCTCCCTTGAAGACCGGTTCTCCGTCTCCGTAAGCGCAATACGTGATCCTCTGCCCGGGCGATCCCGAATCCTCCGCCGTCAGAACGGCGGAAAGGGACGGGTACGTACCTCCCATGAAAGCGACGGTGATGTCGCTCGTCTTCGTCTTTTTGAGTTCTCTGACCGCCACGACCGATCTTTCAAAAGACGCAAAGGGACGCTCAAATGAGCCGTCGTTTTCATCCGATCCGGACGGACTGACAAAAAAGTCCGCGCCGTCGGCCTTCGGGTATTCTTTCTCCGTGTAGTGAGACTGAACGACGGGCTCGTTGTACGTGAGTCTGAACGAGTTGTCGTAACGTTCGATTATCGCTGCGAACTGCTCGCGGGTGGCGTTGCCCGACGGCAGAAGACGGTTTCCGTCCGTACCGTTGATCAGCCCCGCTTCGACCGCCCATTCAAGCGACTCTTTTGCCCATCCGGACGTCTTTTCATCATCCGCAAATGGAGTCAGATCCGCGCGCTCCGGTACGGAGACCGGCGCGCTCGACGAAAACCGGAAGAGCATCGTCGCGAGCTGCTCGCGGGTGATATATCCGTTCGGAGAGAAGGTCGTCGCCGTCATCCCGTTCACGACTCCCGTCTCCTTCGCCCACGCCACGGCGTCGGCGTACCAAGCGCCGGCGGGTACGTCCGAAAAGCCGCTCGGAGCGGTCGGCTTCGGAGATCCTTCTCTGCGCCACAGAACCGTCGCGACCATCGCGCGGGTGAGAGATCCCGTCGGATCAAACTTTCCGCCCCCGACGCCGTTCATGTATCCGTTATTCACGGCGTATGAGATCGACGACGCGCTCCATCTGCCGTCCTCGACGTCCGAAAAAACGCTTTTTGCCGATACAGGCAAAGCGACGGCGATCGCAGCGGCGAGCATAACTATCGCAATGAATAAGGAGATGATTTTTTTCATACTGCACGTCCTCCGGATGAATTGACAATGGAAAACTGAAAATGGAAAATGATTATTCGGTTTCTTCCCGGGTGTCGCCTAGGCTTCCCCTCGAGGGGAAGCTGTCAAATCTTCCGGCAAAGCCGGAAAATTTGACTGATGAGGTGATCACGGCTTTTGTTTTCTCACCTCATCCGGGTCCTTCGGACCCACCTTCCCCTCAAGGGGAAGGCTATATCGCGATCAATAACGACCCATCTCTTCAAAATGCACGTCCGGAACGTCGGCTCCGTCCTTGAGACGGTAGTCTCCGCGCGAGGGATTGATGAACAGAGGATTCTCCGTCGAAGCGTAATATATGTTGTCCTCGATCACCGAATATCTTCTTATAAGTTCGTTGTATTCGCTTTCCGTCCCGTTCGCGTTGATCTCGCGGTTGCCCGTAATGACGAGCGAGTTGTTCAGGCAGTATTCCGGCGTGTTCCACTTTTCGACGTCGGTCGTGATTTTGAAGAATCCGTCCCAGCGTTCTCCGGCTTTCTCCCTGTATTCCGGATGTTCGTCGAAGAGAGCGAACACGTTCACCCATCTGTTTCGTCCGCCGTACGTGAGCAGAGAGGACGGATCGCCGTATTCCTCCATCCTCGCGGCGACGCCCTCCGTTCCGCCCGTTCTGTAGTCACACCCGATCCCTTCGGAACTCCGGGGATTGATGATGATGTTGTCGCAGAACGTGTTGTACTTGCACACGCCGTTGTTCATCGCCGTCACGGATACGTCGTAGAAGATATTGGAATAGACGGACGTGCCCGTCGTGTCGTCGAGATAAAGCGCGAAGCATCCGTTGACCGACCCTCCGAGCGTCGACATGAACAGGTTGTATCTCACCACGTTGCCGCACCGGTCGATGCTGTACCAGTTGTTGATCATACCGGTATCGTCGCCGTTCCAGCAGACTCCGTTGAAAACGTTGTATTCCGCCGTCATATTGACCGAACCGCGGAAGTCTATGCCCTCCCAGTAGCACCGTGTGAATTCGTTGTGCGATACCGTAGGCCCGAAAACGTGGACCGCGACCGCGCCGCAGTTGCCCATCGTCAGACTCGTGCGGGTGAAGAGGTTGTTATCGATCAGGACCCCGTCGGAACTCGTGAACAGCAGATTCGTGTCGCGCACCTGATCGAGATCGTATCCGACGTTGACTTCAAGCGCCGTCGCCGCCGTGAATGAAAACTCGCAGTTCCTGACGGTTATATCGTACCGTCTTCCCTCGTCGCAGTGTCTGAAAGAGACTGCCTCGTGAGCTCCGCTCCCGCTGATCCGGCATCCGTCGATCGTGATACCGTGCGAATGTTCGGCGGCGATTATCATCGAAAGCGTGTTTTTGAGCGTCAGCCCGACGAAGGAGATATTGTCGGCGTGATCCATCGTGATCATATCGCCCTCGTTCAGAAAAACGTAATCTCCCTTGGGATCGTAAACGTAAAGGGTATTTTTGTCGCGCGAGAGGATGAATTCTCCCTCTCCGTCGAGTTCCTCCGGAATGTTGATGATCGCCATCTGATAAAAATCAGTCTCGAATCCCTCTCCCAGGCGCAGATTACTGCCCCTGGTCCTGTCCAGGTTGGACACGTGGAATACGGGATCGCCCGTCTCGGGATCGATATAGCTTTCGTCGGTTTCGATGTAGTCCTTGTACCATCCGAGCGTGATGTATCCGTAAAGGTAAAGTCCTTCTCTCGACTTGTATTTCAATATTCTGTTTCTGAGAACTTGATTGTAAACGCGGATGTGGCTCTCGTCCACCGTGTGGCCGCCCTGAAGCAGAGCGTCCGTACCGTCGTAATACTTGTTCGGGTAGCGGGCGACGGTCATCTCTCCGTTTTCGGAGAGAACGAGATCGGTGACGTAGAAACCGTCGAGTTTTCCCGTCACGTCCGCTTTTCTGATCTTGTCCGCGGCTTTGGCGGAGAACAGTTCTTTTTCCGCGTCGGACAGCGGTACGAATTCGTCTTCCCTTACGTGCGTGCCGTTGTCGAAAACGACGTCTCCGTCGCCGTACTTGCAGTACGTTATCCTCTGCGTCTCGTCCCCCGAGTCTTCCGCCGTCAGTTTGAGAGACAGCGGACCGTATTCTCCCGCCATGAATGCGACCGTGATATCGTCGGTCTTCGTCTTTTTGAGTTCGCGCACCGCTTCGACCGCTTTGTTCCACGTAGCCAAAGGATGCTCAAACGTTCCGTCGTTATCATCCGATCCGGTCGTTGAAACGTAGACGTCCGCGTTCTTTACGAGGGGATATTCCGGCTCCGTAAAATGAGTACGGATAACGGGATCCGTATACGCAAGGTTGAAGGAAGCGTCGTATCTCTCCATAATGGCAGCGAACTGCTCGCGCGTGGCAAATCCCTCCGGCGCGAGACGATTTCCGTCGGTCCCGTTTATCAGATCCGCTTCGACCGCCCATTCAAGCGACTCTTTTGCCCATCCGGACGTCTTTTCATCATCCGCAAACGGAGTCAGATCCGCGCGCTCGGGCACGGATACCGGCGCGCTTGACGAAAACCGGAAAAGCATTGCCGCGAGCTGCTCGCGGGTGATATATCCGTTCGGAGAGAAGGTCGTCGCCGTCATTCCGTTCACGACTCCCGTCTCCTTCGCCCACGCCACGGCGTCGGCGTACCACGCGCCGGCGGGTACGTCCGAAAAGCCGCTTGGAGCGGTCGGCTTCGGAGATCCTTCTCTGCGCCACAGAACCGTCGCGACCATTCCTCTGGTAAGGCGACCGGCGGGATCGAATTTTCCGTCTCCGACGCCCTGCATATATCCGTGTTCAACGGCATACACGATGGAACGATAACTCCACCTCGATTCCGCGACGTCGGAAAACTCAACCCTTACTGCCGCAGCGGGGATCGCCGCGGCAAAAGCGGAGACCGCCATAATGAGCGCTGTGATGATCGAAAACAGTTTTTTCATAACGATATCCCTTTCCGGTCTTTTTTCGGTTCAATTATATCAAACGGAGTTTTAAAAAGCAAGGAAATAGTTGTTGATTTCCATTCCACGCTATAGTAAAATAGAAGAAAAATCGACCGGAGCCTCAGGAGAATGAACGATAAAAAAGCAAGACCGACTCTGCAGGAAAAACTGAAAAACAGGAAATACAAAACGCCCGGAAGGTTTGTTACCGGGCTTTACAATCTGATCGGGTCGACCGTTCTGCTCCCTAAATACAATCCGCATATTGAAGTTATCGACGATATCAACGAAGAAAAGGGCGCGTGCTTCATCGTATGGAACCATCTGTCGCGCCTCGATCACCTTTTTACGATGAAAGCCGCGTATCCGAGAAGATACAATATGGTCGCGGGATACAGCGAGTTTTTCAGAGGTCATCTTCACACCGTTTTCCGCCTCAACCGGATCCTCCCGAAAAAGGTGTTCACGCTCGACCGCGGCGGGATCAAGGCGATAAGCTCGATCATCTCGCAGGGAGGCGCGGTGGCGATGAGTCCCGAGGGTATGAGTTCGATCTACGGGACGAACCAGCCGGTCGTCCCCGGTTCCGGCAAGTTTCTGAAGCACTACAAGGTCCCCGTTTACTTTCTCGAGATGCGCGGCCAGTACCTGACGAGCACGAAGCACTTCCTCGAAGAGAGAAAAGGGAGAACGGAAGCCCGTCTTTACAAGCTTTTCACCCCCGAACAACTTGAGACAATGAGCGGGGAGGATATCGAGGAAAAACTCAACGAGGTCTTCCGCCACGACGACTACGAGTGGGGCATAAAAAACCGGATAAAATGGGATATGCACGGAAGGAGCTGCGAGCACCTCGACGAGATCTGCTACAGATGCCCGCGCTGCGGGAGCGATCTGTCGATGACCGCGTCCGGCGACGTGATAAAGTGCGCGTCATGCGGCAACGGCGCGAGGATGAACGACTACTATGAGTTCGAGCCGTTCGACGCCGAATGCGTCCTGCCCGAAACGCCGTCGAAATGGGTCGAACTCGAACGGGTGAATATCATCGACGAAATAAGGAAAGACCCGGACTATTCGTTCTCGGAACACGTGAGGATCGGATATCTGCCTCCCAACAAATACCTGAACAAGATGAAGACGAGCGAGGAGTGCGGCGAAGGCGAGCTTACCTTCGATCACTCCGGTATCCATTTCAGAGGAACGAAACTCGGCGAGGAGTGGAACTTCGATCTTAGCTACGCGACTTATTATTCTCTCGTCGTAATGACGAGCACGGCTAAGTTCTCGTTCTACGTCGACTCGGAGTTTTACGAATTCACTCCCGACCGCCGATCGGTCGGAAAAATGCTCCTCATAACCGAAGAAATGCACCGCCTGCATTTCAACACCTGGAAGAATTTCCCGTGGAACGACTGGATGTACGAGGGGCGTGAACTCGGTGTTGACGCCAAATAAAAAAGGAAAAGGGACGCTCTATGAACGAAAAACGAAAAGGACTTCTCTTCAACGCGGCGATCTACCTCGCCGCTTTCGGGATCGCGGCGGTGCCTTTCTCCGCGATCGACGATATCCTGATCGCCTCCGCGGTATTCACCGCCGTCGCGACGCTCGCGGTATTCATCGCATCGTGCGCCCTCAGGGACGTGTCGGTCTACGACCCGTACTGGAGCGTCGAGCCGCCCGTCCTCCTGCTGCTGGCGATGATCAAATACAATTGCCTGAACGTGAATTCGTTCATCATCCTCGGAGCGGTAACGCTGTGGGCGGTCCGTCTTACCGTAAACTGGTACGTTACGTACAAAGGCATAGGCAACGAGGACTGGCGGTATGCGCAGTATCGGGAAAAACTCCCGACTCCCCTGTTTCTCCTGGTCAGCTTCTTCGGCCTTCATTTCGTACCGACGATCGTCGTTTATCTCGGCCTCGTGAACGGACTTCTCGCGATCCGCGAGACCGCCCTCTCGCCGCTCTCCCTGATCGGTCTTGCGATCATGATCGCGGCGGTGGCGCTCGAGTTTGTATCGGACAGAGCGATCCACGGTTTTCTGAGAGAACATAAAGGCGAGCGGAGAACGTGTGACGTTTCGGTCTGGAAATACTCCCGCCACCCGAACTATCTCGGCGAAATGAGCTTTTGGACCGGGCTGTTCGTCTATTACGCGGCGCTCTGTCCCGACAGGTGGTATCTCGGCGCGGGGTTCGTCACGATCATCGTTCTTTTCCTCATCGTCTCGATACCGATGATGGAAAAGCACAACGCCGAGCGCCGTCCCGACTATAAAGAATACAAAGATCGCACGTCGATGCTTTTCCTGCTTCCCCGCAGAAAATAAGGGGGCAACAGTGCGTTGCTTGCGCCCTGCTCGCCGCGGCGGTATAATGAAGAAAACAAAACGGAGGTGACCTTATGGAAACGAAAGACGTGATACTCGATCTGCGGACTAAAAGCGGTCTTTCTCAGGACGAACTCGCCGAAAAGGTCTTCGTTACCCGTCAGGCGGTGTCCCGCTGGGAGAACGGAGAAACGGTCCCGAACACCGAAACTCTGAAGCTTTTGTCGAAACTCTTCGACGTGTCTATCAACACGCTCCTCGGCGCGCCGCGCCGTCTCGTCTGCCAGTGCTGCGGAATGCCGCTCGAGGACGCGCTCATCAGCCGCGAGAAGGACGGCTCGCTCAACGAGGACTACTGCAAGTGGTGCTACGCCGACGGCACGTACACCTATCACGACATGGACGATCTGATAAACGTCTGCGTCGGTCACATGACGAGCGAAAACTTCACCTAGGAACAGGCGCGCGAGTATATGAAGCAGGTGCTTCCGACTCTCGACTACTGGAAGAGATACGAAGAGCTCAGCGACGACGGACAGTTCGAGGAGTTCAAAAAGCAGCTGATCGACGAGATCAACTCCCTCGGAATCGAGGGCATGCCGAAGCTCGAAAAGCTGAACGCTCTCGTCGGCTCGTACGTCAATCTCGAATACCCTCTCCCGAACGGAACAAAAGCGAAATTCCTGAACGACGGGACGACGTATCTCGGGAATCAGCTCGAGAGCGATATCGCCGACGGGTTCTGCTTCGGCGTCCTCGCGTGCATGGATTTCATTCTGATCTGCACCTACGAAGAGGGCGGCAAAAACCCCGAGCTGCTCCTGTACAAGAAACGGTAACTTAGGGTAACAGGGGTTACCCTAACCCGCCCGGAGCGGCGCCTATACGGCATATTTTCGTTTCTCGTCCTTGCCTTATGTCTATAAGGCGGCGTCCTCGGCGCGAAAATCTGCTCGTATAATCATCCGCTCCGGGTCGAAGAGTTTTGCCGGAGATGATTTTT
>JAFWTH010000050.1 GCA_017518975.1 Clostridia bacterium | reverse complement strand
GACGCGGGAGGGCTCGAGTCTCGCCTGCGGGCTCGGTCAGCCCCTGCTCTGACAGCCCCCCGGGCTGTCATTCACTACCGGGGCCCTTCGAGCCCCCTCGAAAAAACGAGAGATGTCGCGTTGCGACATCTCTCGTTTTTGGAGACGAGGGGGCTCGAACCCATGACCTCTCGGATGTGAACCGAACGCTCTGACCAGCTGAGCTACGCCTCCGCGTATTCTTTTTCAAGGACGGGATATATTTTATCACAAAGGGCGCGGAAAATCAACCCCTGCGGAAATTTCTTTAATCTCACGGAAAACGGCGCTCCCTTTTTTTGTGATAAAAAACCGCGGTTCAGACATTCGCGACGACCGTCCCGCATCTTGTCTCTGCGGATAAGAATCTTCTCCCTTTCATCCCATTGACAAAAAAAGTCCGTTTATTGTAGAATAGAAATGTAGAAAAAACTGCACGGCAAAACATATTCCGCGAAGACAAGAAACAATTCTTAGGAGAGAATTATGGATCATTCACAGACCGTTGACGATATGATATTCCTGTGCCGCGCGGCGATAAACGGCGTCTCGCCTGACAAAACGTACGCGGAGCAGATCGATCGGGACAAAGTTATTGCCGTCTCGTCGCGTCATATGATATCGGCAATCGTCTCCGTCTCACTTGAAAGCGCAGGTCTCGGGAACGAAAAGACCTCAGCGGCAATCATGTCGTCCGTGAGGAAAAACACGATTTTTGACGCTGCTCTCTCCGAACTGAAAACGAAACTCGAGGAAAATAATATCCGGTTTATGCCTCTTAAGGGCGCCGTTCTGAAACACCTATATCCAAAGTACGGAATGCGGGAATTCGCAGATTATGACGTGCTGATCGATCCGTCTCGGGCCGACGACGTCAAGACGATCATGGAATCCCTCGGATTTGAAACCAAATCGTTCGGAGTCAGCAATCAGGACGTATACTACAGGCGCCCTCTGCTCAATTTTGAGATCCATACCGCCCTCTTCGGATCCGAACACGACGAGGCTTTCCGCGAATACTATTCCTCGGTTTTCGACCGGCTTGTCGGGGATGGGTGCGAAAAACGGTTCACTCCGGAAGATTTCTATGTTTATTTCATCGCACACGAATACAAACACTTTTCAAACGCCGGAACGGGAATTCGTTCTCTTCTCGACACATACGTTCTGCTCCGCAACGCCTGTCTCGACCGCGATTACGTCGTCGCTGAGACGGAAAAACTCGGGATCGGCGAATTCGAAGAAAAGAACCGCTCTCTGGCGCTGCATCTCTTCGGGGACGGAAAAATTACGGAAAACGACCGGGAAATGCTCGACTATATCGTTTCGTCCGGCACCTACGGGACCGTGGACAACCGCGTCAGGAATACTCTCAAAAAGAAAAACCAGACTAAGTTTGGGTATATGATAAGCCGTTTTTCCGTTCCGTTCAGCAAAAAAAACGGTCGGTACGTCGCTTTTGCCGCATCGTACCCGTTCTTTTACAAAAACAAAATACTTCTTCCCGTCCTTCCATTTTACCGTGTCTTGCTCTCGATGAAGAAGGGAGTTTTCAAAGCCGAGGCAGACGCGATCCGTAAAGCAAAACGGTAACACGCGGCCGATTTTTTTGATTTTTTCTCTTGACAAACAAAAAAAGGGATGTTATCATATAATGCACGGCACGCGGGTGTAGTTCAGTGGTAGAACACCAGCCTTCCAAGCTGGTCATGTGGGTTCGATTCCCATCACCCGCTCCAGTACCTTTAGCTCAGCAGGATAGAGCAACTGCCTTCTAAGCAGTAGGTCGAGGGTTCGAATCCCCCAAGGTACGTCCGGGGAGATCGCGATCCGAGCTCCTCGACCCATGGTGGATGTAGCTCAGTTGGCTAGAGCGCCAGGTTGTGGCCCTGGAGGTCGTGGGTTCGAGCCCCATCATTCACCCTTATAATTCAACTACGGTGGTTTGTTCCGCCTTTTATTTTTTAACGGCGTTGAACGGGAGTTTTCACGGCAGGATCCTCTCCAAGAGAGCGGCGGACGGTGCGATCGCCGCAGAGGAGGCCGCGGGATGTCGCCCGGGAGCCGCGGGGATGAACGGGCTTGCGCCCTCAGTTTCCGCCGACAGCCCTCGTTACAGACAGTAAAGCCGCGTTTTTCCCCTCTGGGAAGAGCGAATTCAGGTGGTACCGCGCGTTTTCGCGTCCTGATCTTCCGATCCGGACGCTTTTTTATTTGAAAATATGAAGGGAGATTATTATGAAAAAAGAACTTCCGAAGACATACGACCCCGCCTCGTTCGAGGACAGGATATACTCTGAGTGGTCGGAAAAGGGCCTTTTCGCCCCGTCGGACGACATGTCGAAGGGTCACTATTCGATCGTCATCCCGCCGCCGAACATCACGGGTCAGCTCCACATGGGTCACGCCCTCGACAACACGCTTCAGGATATCCTCATCCGCCACAAGAGGATGAAAGGGATATCCACCCTCTGGCTCCCGGGCACCGACCACGCGTCGATCGCGACGGAGGCGAAGATCGTCGAGGCAATGAAAAAAGAGGGACTGACGAAGGACGACGTAGGCAGAGACGGATTCCTCGAGCGCGCGTGGGAATGGCGCCGTAAATACGGCGGCAGGATAATCGAACAGCTCAAGAAGATGGGCTCTTCCTGCGACTGGTCGCGCGAGCGCTTCACCCTCGACGAGGGCTGCTCCGAGGCGGTCCTCGAGGTCTTCACCCGTCTTTACGACAAGGGCCTCATCTACCGCGGCGAGCGCATAATCAACTGGTGCCCGCACTGCCTCACCTCGATCTCCGACGCGGAGGTCGAATACGAGGAACAGCCCGGTCATTTCTGGCATCTGCGCTACCCGTTCGAGGACGGTTCCGGCTTCGTCGAACTCGCGACGACCCGCCCGGAGACGCTTCTGGGCGACACGGCGGTCGCGGTGAACCCGAACGACGAGAGATATAAGGATCTCGTCGGCAAAACGCTGATCCTGCCGCTCGTCGGCAGACGGATCCCCGTCGTCGCCGACAATTACGTCGATATCGAATTCGGTACAGGCGTCGTCAAGATCACGCCCGCGCACGACCCGAACGACTTTGAGGTCGGCCGTCGCCACGATCTGCCGATCGTCAACGTTATGACGCCCGACGCGAAGATCACGGACGACTACCCGGCGTACGCCGGAATGGACCGCTACGAGGCGCGCAAAGCAATCGTGCGCGATCTCGAGGCGGGCGGCTTCCTCGTCTCCGTCGAGGATCACGTCCACAACGTCGGCACCTGCTACCGCTGCGGAACGACGGTCGAACCGCGCGCGTCTCTGCAGTGGTTCGTCAAAATGGCGCCCCTCGCCGGCCCGGCGATCGAGGCGGTCCGCTCAGGTGAGATCAGATTCGTCCCCGAACGCTTCTCAAAGAACTACTTCCACTGGATGGAGAATATCCGCGACTGGTGTATCTCCCGACAGCTCTGGTGGGGTCACAGGATCCCCGCCTACTACTGCGACAAGTGCGGAAAGACGGTCGTATCGAAGACCGCTCCCGACCGCTGTCCCGACTGCGGCGGCTCGATGCATCAGGACCCCGATACGCTCGACACCTGGTTCTCATCCGCTCTCTGGCCCTTCTCGACGATGGGCTGGCCGGATACGGAAGCCGCCGATCTCAAACGGTTCTTTCCAACGAACACGCTCGTCACGGGCTACGATATCATCACCTTCTGGGTCTCCCGTATGATCTTCTCCTCGCTTGAGTACACGGGCAGGATCCCGTTCGACACCGTACTGATCCACGGTCTCGTGCGCGACGCGCAGGGCAGAAAGATGTCGAAATCGCTCGGCAACGGCATCGACCCGCTCGAGATCATCGACAAATACGGCGCGGACGCCCTCCGCTTCGCTCTCGCCACGGGCAACAGCCCCGGAAACGATATGCGCTTCTCGGACGAGAAGATCGAGGCGGCGCGCAACTTCGCGAACAAGCTGTGGAACGCGGCGCGCTTCGTGATGATGAACCTCGATATCGACCGGATCGAACTGCCCGACGCCGAAAAACTTGCGCCGGAGGACAAGTGGATCCTCACGAAACTGTCCGCTGCCGCCGCTGCCGCAGAGAGCAACCTCGAAAACTACGAGATCGGCGTCGCGCTCTCGGCGATCTACGACTTCATCTGGGACGAATACTGCGACTGGTACATCGAGTTGTCGAAGAAATCGGTCTCCGGAGAGGATAAGGAAAGATCACAGACCGCGCAGAACGTGCTGGCGTACGTACTGCGCGAGACGCTGAAGCTCCTTCATCCGTTCATGCCCTTCATCACCGAAGAGATCTATTCGGGTCTTCCGGGCGAGGAAGGATATATCATGGTGAAGGATTACCCCGTCGCGGGAAACATCCCGTCGTTCCCCTCCGAGGCGGAGGATATGGAGCGCGTGATCGCCGCCATCGGCGCGATCAGACAGCGCCGCGCGGAGATGGGCGTCAAGCCGTCGCGCAGAACGTCGCTCTTCATCGCAACGAAGTACCCGAAGGCGTTCGAGGGAACGGAAGAATTCTTCAAACGTCTAGCCGGAGCGTCCTCGCTTGATATCGTGAGCGATCACTCGGAGTCCGGCTCCGTCCGCATCGTCACCGACAGCGCGACGGTCTTCATCCCCATGACGGATCTCGTCGATCCGGAAGAGGAGAAGGCGCGTCTGCGCGCGGAACTCGATAAAGTGAACGCCGAGATCGCCCGCGTCGAAGGCAAACTGTCCAATAAGGGCTTCACCGAGAAAGCGCCCGCCGCCGTCGTCGACGCGGAGCGCGTCAAGCTTGCGAAGTTCACCGAAAAGAAGGACGGCATCACCGCCGCGCTCGCGGCGCTGGGAGAATAATACTGCCGCAGGCAGTATCTCATACCGCGTCAGCGGTATATCATACTCCGAAGGAGTATATCATCCCGCCCAAGCGGGATACCATACCCGCCCCTTTCGGGGGCGGGTATATCATTTTGGCGGGATCTTTATTGATACCGCCGTAGGGAGGCATCCCTTTGATGCCTCCGTCTCCAAAGGTCCGGTTTCTTCATTTGAGCCTATAGGGGGAGGGCTCTCAGCCCTCCGCATCTTAATTGTCTTAGGCACTTAAAACCCTTTCGTAATTATAAAGGGCGTAAAATAAAAAGTTGCGCCGGAAATGACGCAACTTCAAAATGGGAATTGCTTTTGTGACTTGCTTTGCCGTACGATCTTACCCAAACCGAATAATTGTTTTTTGGAATCATCTGAAAGCAGTTCTATACCGGTCTTTATCCTGGATAGAGTCTATATCTTTTTGGCTAAGCAATGTAACATCTAGTTTTCCGTTATCTGTTCGAGGCAATGGTTTATCATAGTATTCAATATAACCAGGCACAGCCGTTCTTCCCAAAGTTGATTCAACTATCGAAACAATACTTGCTTCAGTTTTCGCTTTATCGCAATTCTCCTCAGACAATCTGATATGATATTTAGGCAAATGCTGTTCATTCTCATCAGGAATCGGCGTAACTGCAACTTCTCGAATTTCAGGTATCTGTATTAACAGTTGTTCTATTTGTTCTGGGTAAATATTGTCAACGCCTGAAACGAAGTTCCTTTTTATACGACCTATGTACTCATATTCATCGGTCGGTAGCTTTCTCACGATATCCTTTGTGTTATACCATTTTGTTCCGCTTTCGTCAAAACAAAAAACCGATTCTGTTTCTTTCTCGTTTTTAAAATATCCCAACATCATTCCCGGACCGTTGACAAGCAGTAATCCGTTTTCCCCGTCGTGAACTTCTTCAAATGTTATTGGATCAACAATTTTTGAATGGACAAAAGGTAATTCATATCCTATGGTCCCGGAGGTATTTCGTCCTCCAACGCATACATGTGTCGGAGCCCACATTTCGGTAGATCCAAGACCGTTACCGATCTCTGCTTTGCAACCTGCATGTTTAATTGCTTCATTTGCTTGTTTAAGTCTCTGAGGTTTAAACAATTCGCCCCCGGATAAAGGCTGGATCAATTCACCCAAGCACCCTTTTTTCAATTTTGGATTATCAATAAGTGCTTCCCAATGCACCGGTCCTCCCATTGCGCCGTTTGCATGAACTCTTATCATTTCATCTAAAAAATCTTGAGGCATTGCTTTGAGTGTTAATGCATATGTAGCGTTTTTACATAGAACGTAATGCAACACCAATCTTCCGAAACACATATGTCCGAAAGGGATATTTCCCAGATGAACCATTCCAGGTTCTAAAACCAAAACATGGTCGAGTGCTTTTACGACACAATTCAGGCCGTTGCCGTCGAGCATAACTCCTTTATGCACTCCGCTGCTTCCGCCGGTAAACATTATGTTAGTACATGTTCCGTTAATATGTTTTGAATACTCAACGTTTGATAACTTGTCGCTTTTGATGATTTTATCCAGTCGGTTTTCTTTTGATGAAAGGAGGTTACCTTCTTTGTGTTGCTTAAAATTATATAGTCCCTTTATAATTGGATTCTTAATTGAAAGCAACGGCGAGTAAAGAATTGGTTTTATACTGTATTCTGCACATGCTTTCTTGATTGTTGAATACATAAAATCCAATGTAAAAATCATTTTCGGTTGCGTCAATTCGATATCTCGAACCATTTTGTATTCGTTATTCAATGGACTCAAGCCCACCATTACAGCGCCTAATTTGTTAAGAGCGTAAACCAAGTAGACGGATTCGGGAGTATTGGCAACACATACGCCGATATAGTCTCCCTTTCTAACCCCGTAATGATAAAGAGCTCTGGCGTACTCGTCAATCTTTTCGTGTAACTCTTCAAAAGAAATATTCTTTTTCCCGAAGGTTAATGCCGTTTCGCGCATATGAGATTTATTTCTCTCAAGCAAAAAATCATATTCGTTCCCTTTGGGTAAAGAATCGCTTTTTTCTATCGCTCCGTTATAGTAGTCTATAAATTTTACTTCTTTCATAATGTTTTCTGCCATTTTTTCTTTCCTCACAATAAAAAAGTGCGCAGCCGAAGCCACGCACCGAAAAATGCATTGCTTCGTTGCTGCGACACAAACGATTCCTTTGCATAAGTATGCATAAGGAGCATGCATTTTTACCGTTAGTAAAAATACACACTTACGCAAAGAAATATTCGTTTGTGTCGCAGGTTCAGTTTAGCATATCGTGCGAGAAAAATCAACAGTAATTTGCGGTTGCCTGAGAGGCAACCCTACAGACCGTAAATAACGATACCGCATATCTTTCACGGAGGCATCAAAGGGATGCCTCCCTACGGCGGCGTTGATGAAGAAACCGAAAAATGATATACCCGCCCCCGAAATGGGCGGGCATGATATACGCCTGACGGCGAATGATATACCGCGCTCCGCACGGTATGATATACGGCTTACGCCGTATTTTTGCGCCTTCGGCGCATACGGAACAGTTTGAAAACAAGATCCGCCGGAAAGACGGTGACGGCGAAGGCGGCGGTGAGCAAAAGATCGCCCCGGGACAGCGGAACGGTACGGAACGCCTCTCCGCCGAATCCGATCAGCAAAAGCTGGACCG
This sequence comes from Clostridia bacterium, assembly GCA_017518975.1. Lineage (GTDB taxonomy): Bacteria > Bacillota > Clostridia > Oscillospirales > CAG-272 > RUG11130. The sequence continues at coordinate 52,074 of JAFWTH010000050.1, read as the reverse complement.
TCGCGACGAGCGCCATTATGAGGACAAACGGCGCGTTCGAAAACATCCCCGCAAGGATATTTATCCTGTCGCACCGGGCGATCATCGCGTTCGCGATCCCGAAAAAGACGAACAGCGCGAAAAACGCCGTGAGAAATTCCTTATCCCCGTCCCCGAAACGCTCCTTTGTGAAGTGAGAAGTCAGGAACCACACGAAAAAAGAGAGAGAATAAAGCCCGCGCGAGACGATCGTCCTGACCGTGTCCCGGGAGAGGATCGGTTCCTCCCGTCTGCGCGGCGCGCGCTTCATGAAGGACTTCCTCGGAGCTTCTCCCGCGAAAGCGAGAGAACCGAGCGTGTCCATTATTACGTTGATCCACAGCATCTGCGGGATCGTGATTGGCGTCTTGACTCCGATCAGCGGTCCGATCACCGAGACGCCGACCGCGCAGAGGTTCATTATGAGCTGAAAGGTTATGAATTTCCGTATGCTCTCGAAGATCGTCCTGCCGTAAAGAACGGCGCGTGTGATCGACGAAAAATCGTCGTCCGAGATCACGACGTCGCCCGCCTCTTTGGCAACTTCCGCTCCGCTCCCCATAGCGAATCCGACGTCCGCCGCGCGGAGCGCGGGGGCGTCGTTCACCCCGTCGCCCGTCATCCCGACTACGTGACCCGCGAGACGCGCCGCTCTGACGAGACGGCTTTTGTCCCCGGGCGTGACGCGGTATATGACCGATATCCCCGGAAGCGCGGCGGCAAGCGCCTCGTCGCTCATCGCCCCGATTTGTACGGACGACAGCACCGCGGAGTCGTCCCGCCGCCGTCTCGGGAGAAGGCCCGCCGCTTCCGCGACCGCGCAGGCGGTGTTTTTTCCGTCCCCCGTTATCATTATAACCTTGATCCCCGCTTCTCGGCACTCGTCCGCCGAGGCGCGGATCGTTTTTCTTATCTCGTCCTTTATAAAAAAGGCGCACGTGAAGCACAGGCCGCCCGGGATCTCACCACGCGTGAGTTTTTCATATGCGTCGGCGGGTCCGGTCGCCTGAGCGAGAACTCGCACCGCGTCCCCCTCCTCCCCGGCTATCTCCGAGGCGATCGCCGCGGAACCCTTTTCGCGCAGAGGCAGGGACGTCCCGTCCGCCGCGGTAAACGATGAACAGCGCGGAATGACGAGTTCCGGAGCGCCCCGTATGAGCGTCCTGGCTTCTCCCGCCTTTTCGTCGTAAACGAGCGCGGCGGCGTATTTCCGGGCGGAATCGAACGGCAGGCGGGATATCCCCCTCATTCCCGACGGGCGAGCGGCTCCCGCCACGGAGTCCGCCGCCCTCCCCGTCGCGTTCCCGCCGTCCGGCGGGGAGCAGAACGCCGCCGCGGCGGCGATATACCGGAATACCCCCGCCTGTCTTTTTACCTCCCCGGGCGTGAACGATCCGTCTCCCGTGAGAACGCGTTCTGCGGTCATCCTCCCGGTCGTCAGAGTCCCCGTCTTGTCTGTAAAAAGCAGACTCATATTTCCCGCCGTCTCGATCCCCACAAGTTTTTTCACGATGACGCCGTTTTTCATCATCTTTTTCATATTTGCGGAAAGCACGACCGTTATCATCATCGGAAGTCCCTCGGGAACGGCGACGACTACGACCGAAACGGCTACCGTAAGCGCGCGGAGAAGAGTCGACGAGAGAAACCGCAAGTCCGACAAGCGCGCGCCTATCACGGCGGGATCGAATCCCGCGCCGATCACGAACTCGTTGAAAATATACGCGAGGGCGACGACCGCCGCCGCCGCGTATCCGATTTTGCTGATCGAAACGGCGAGTTTTTTCAGTCTTTCCTTGAGCGGGCTGGGCTCCTCGCGCACCTGAAGCTCCGATGCGATCTTCCCGTATGCCGTCGCGTCTCCGACGGCGACGGCGACGGCGCGGCATTCCCCGTAAACGACGCTCGATCCCGCGAGCACGAGTCCGGGATCGGCGGCGTCCCCTCCGCCCGCCTTGATCTTTTCTCCGGGCGAGGCGGACGGCTTTTTCTCCGCGGGACGGGATTCGCCGGTCAGAGAGGACTGATCGACCTTCACGACGCCGTCGACGACCACTCCGTCGCACGGCACGACCTGCCCGGCGGCGAGGACGATCAGATCCCCTTTTACGACGTCGCCGGACGGTACGCGCCTTGACTCTCCGTCCCGTATCACGGTGAATTCCGCCGTTTTCGTCTCCCGCTCCAGTTTTTCGAACGCCGCAGAAGACGAGTGTTCGGATATCGTTGAAACGAGCGTGGCGGTGAGCACGGTAAACGCGATCCCGCCCATCTCGACCCAGTTGATATTTCTGAAAGTGAGCGCCGCGTTAATTCCCATGGCGCAAAGGAGAATCCTTATTATCGGGTCGGAAAGATTGCGGAAGAAGTCAGCGGCAAGCGACGGCTTTTTCTTACGGGTCAGTTCGTTTCTGCCCCAAAGACGGCGAGACTCCTCCGCCTCGGCTTCCGTCAGACCTCCCGTGCGCGGCGCGAACGCCGTGCGATCCGGGCTCCGCCTTTCCTCTCTTTTTCCGAAAGATATACCGTCGTTCATTTTTCTCTCCTCCGGGGAGTATACTTCTGTTCATTCTATTCCCGCGCCGGCTGAAAAAGAAGCGCGTGCGCCGTGTTTCCGTCAGGGATCCTCCGCGAAGATCTTCTCGACCCCGGGCTTGATAAGCGCGGCTTTCAGATCCCATCCGATAAGCGCGTCGGGATCGCCCAGCGCCGCGTCGGACGCCATATCGGACGCCCGCTCTCCGTCCTCTCCCGCGACTGCGAGCGCGAGTTCGTACACGGGCGCCGAAAGCATGCCCGCGACGGCGTCTCGGGAGTCGGAGTCGTAACGCGTTCTCCCCGAAAGGAACGCGTCGTACGCCTCCGGGAGCGTATATCTGAGGGACAGTTCTTCAAGCGTTCCGAGCGCCGCCGCAACGCCCGAGTCGTCTCCCCCTTTCAGGATCACCGCCGTCGTGCCTCCCGTACTGTCCGCGCGGCTCGCCCCTCCGGGATACGGGAGGATGCGTATGTCGTTTCCTTTATCGCGCAGCTCCGGGATATCCTTTGTTTTACAAAACAGATATAAGACCCCGGGATCCGAGAACGTGGCGACTGCGGCGTGCTCCCGCTCCTCCCGCGGCATCCGTTCGTCCGGGCGGTACGCCGTCGATCCGTCGCCGAACAGCGACGCGGCCTTTTTGAGCGCTTCCGCCGTCTCCCTCGAGAGCGCCGGGACCAGCGGGACTTCGTCTTCGTTTTTCGCGGTGACGGAAACGCCCGACGCTCCGAGAACGGCGATCCCGACCGACCTGTCGGTCACTCCGTATCTGTAGATCCCGACGCCGCGCGGGACGGGTGACGCCGACGCCGTCAGCGCGTCCCATCCGCCGGGACCCGCAAGAGTCGTCTCGTCGGGAAGTCTGACGCTGAAGCGACGCGCCGTCTCAAGATTGGCCGCGATACACGATACGTCACCAAGCGAACGCGGAACGATCGGACCAGTTATGAAGTACGTCCCGTTTTTCGTTTTAAGGGATGCGTTCAGACTGTCCTCCCCGAGCGCGCCGCAGAAATCCTCCGCCGGGCACAGCGCGCCCTTCGCGAGAAGCGGCGCCGCAAGATGCGAAAACGATCCTTCCGCCGCGCAGTACCCGTGCTCTCCCGACAGATAGTCCGCCGCGGCGGCAATCTGCGCGGCGGCGTCGTCCGCGGCGTCGACGTACTTTACTGAAACACCGCTCTGTTCTTTCGCCGCCATATCGCGGAGGCGGACGGCGCGTTCGAGCGATTCCCGTCCCTCCCTTCCGGATCTGACAACTGTAAACTCAAATCCGTCCCGAACAGCGGGCTGCGGGATTTGTGCCTCGGGATCTTCCCGCGTTGTTTCGTGATCCCGCGCGATCCCTCCCCTCGTCTGCGCGCCCGAACACGCAGTCAGGAACGCTAAAAACAAAACAGAGACGAGCATACGTTTTAACATTGATCTCATTTTCCGCCCCCTCGCCGAATACGTTTTATTCGAGAACACGATACGCTTCTCCGTCCCGTTTTATTACGACTTTCCGCCGATCCGGCAGCCCGTCAAACGGTTTCTTGTTAAAAAATCGCTTTATTTGTTTTTTCCCCGTTTTTTGATATTTTTTATCGGAAAATTACCTAATTTCTCCATTTAGGCACTTGAAAAAATAGAATCGGTTCGACTCATTTTCGAGTTTTCAACAGTTTAGACTGTTGAAAATGGGGAAAAAGTCCCCCTCAAGAACGCCAATTATCCCTTTTTTTTCGTTTTTTTCAAAGACCTGTTGAAAACTTTCGTTGAAAACTGAAATCCGATTCCAAGCGTTCTGCCGCCTGCGTCGTTTTTCGTCGTTTTTGTGCATTTCCCCCTATAGCAATGAAACTTAATAACAATTTGTGACTTATTTGTGAATATATTTTCGTATTTATGAACAGGTGTTCTGCCGCCCGTTTCTTCCTCCGTTTCAGCGACAATTTGTCCGTTCCGACGACTCCGCGCCCCAAAACAATTTATAAAACACCGACCGCGTCCGCGCGTTTTTGCGCGCCGTTCGCGGTATACTTTCAAACAGAATCCCGCTCCCGAAAGGAAACTAACATGAACGAACTTCTTATCCCGGACCGTATACCGTTCGGCACAGCCGAAAATACGCGTTCTGTTGCCGACCGGATTCCCGATGCGACCCCCTGCGTGCCGCTTCCCGCCCGCCGAGGAGAACTGAACATGTTTGAAGAAGCTGAAGCTATCAGATCTCTTGTCGACTCGTGCGGGCTAACGCAGGAAAAAGTCGCAAAACGCCTTTCGTGCAGTCAGTCCTACGTCGCCAACAAGCTTCGCCTTCTGCGCTTCTCCTCGGAAGAGAGAAACCTTATCCTCTCTTCCGCGCTCACCGAGCGCCACGCGCGCGCCGCACTTCGCTTTTCCGACGCATCGAAACGAATATCCGCGCTCCGCGAGATGATAAATAAGAAGATGAACGTCGCTTCCGCCGAGGAATACGTCGAAGCTCTCCTTTGCTCCGGAGATCCGCTCCCGTTTTCGGACGAAACTCCATGCGCTGGAAATCGCCCCGGAACAGGGAAGTTTGAAACCGAGTTTAAACGGCGTCTGCTCCTCCGCGACATGAGGATATTCTATAACTCGATCGATCACGCGGTGGAATCCGTCAGATCGTGCGGATTCGACGTTTCTTCGACACGCGTCCGAACGGACTGCGGCGTGGTGATCACAATAACCCTTAAAAACGGACGATCCGAGTAATTGTTTCACGTGAAACATTCCGACATACAAAACGCCGTCTGCGCCCTCGTGCCGCGAAGACGGCGTTATATATTGCCCGGGAAAGAACAAAACTTTCCGAAAATTGTTGAACACTCCGTCAAATAGTGGTAAAATATAAACAATTGAAGCAAAACACCGTGTCAAAGACCGAAAACGCGTCGCGCACGGCGGATGAAAGGACGTGGCAAAAGATGAACGGATCCCCGTACGTCATCGCGTTCGCCAACCAGAAGGGCGGCGTCGGAAAAACGACCTCGGCGATAAGCCTCGCATCTTCAACAGCGGAACTGGGGAAAAAAGTCCTCATGATCGACTGCGATCCGCAGGGAAATACGACGAGCGGTCTCGGGATCAACAAAAAAACCCTTCGTCACACTACATACAACGCTCTGACGGACGGAGAAGGTCCGGAAACATGTGTCGCAAGTACGAAATTCGACCGTTTATCCGTCGTGCCGGCAACGATTGAACTCGCCGGCGCGGAGTTCGAGCTGATCTCGGAAGACGGACGCGAGAGACGTCTTTCCGATTTCATAGCAAAAGTGACGGGTTACGATTACGTAATGATCGACTGCCCGCCGTCGCTCGGAATGCTGACGGTAAACGCGCTGACAGCCGCCGACTCGGTCGTAATCCCGATGCAGTGCGAATATTACGCGCTCGAAGGGCTTACGCAGCTGATGCTCTCGATAAAAAAAGTAAAACAGCTGTATAACCCGCGCCTCACGGTCGCGGGCATCCTCATAACGATGTACAACGGACGCCTCAATCTCTCGTCGCAGGTGCTGGCGGAAATAAAGAAATACTACGCCGACAAACTGTTTTCCGTCGTAATACCGCGAAACGTGACTCTTTCGGAGGCGCCGGGCTTCGGAACGCCGATAAACTATCACGACAGGTATTCGAAAGGCGCGCGGGCTTATATGGAAGCGGCCCGGGAGCTCATCGAAAGATGTCCCGTCTGAACGGACCGTCATTGACGCCCTGCCGGGCGACGATCCGCGCACGTCAGGCGTTAAAAAGAGGGAATACTGATACAATATATTATAAAAGCGAAAAAAGAAAGGAATTGCTCAATGGCTAAGAACAAAGGATTGGGAAGAGGTCTTGACGCAATTTTCAGCGACAATTCGATAGGACAGAGCGCCGATGCGGCGACGAAACTCAGAATATCAGATATCGAGCCGAGAGGCGACCAGCCGAGAAAAACATTCGATAAGGAAGCGCTGACCGGGCTTGCGGAATCAATAGCCGCAAACGGAGTGCTCCAGCCGATCCTCGTCAGGGAGACCGGTACGGGGACGTATTCGATCATCGCCGGGGAGCGCCGCTGGAGAGCGTCGAAGATGGCGGGACTGTCCGATATCCCCGCGATCGTAATGGAGATCGATGAATTTACCGCCTCAAAGATAGCGATGATCGAAAACCTTCAGCGCGAGGATCTCAATCCGTGCGAGGAAGCGAAAGGCTACAGCGAACTGATGAAGAAATACGATCTCACACAGGAGGAGATCGCCGCAGGGATCGGGAAATCGCGAAGCGCGGTGGCAAACTCTCTCCGTCTTCTCGACCTTCCGGACGAAGTGCTCGAAATGATAGCGGACAAAAAGCTCTCCGCGGGTCACGGCAGAGCGCTGCTCGGCCTGCGCGACAAAAAGAGGATCCTCCCGCTCGCGGAAAGGATCTCACTCAGAAACATGAGCGTCCGGGACGCGGAGGCTGCGGTAAAGAAGGAAAACAACTCCGAGAAGATCTCCTCGGTCACGAGAATACACACGCCCGGCGTCGATTATATCGGCGATCTCGAAAGGCGCGTGACGGAGATCCTCGGAAGACGGTGCCGCATTTCGCAGAGACCGGGAAAAAGAACGGTATCGCTCGATTACTCGGACGCCGACGATCTTGACGCGCTGCTGACTGCGATCTGCGGGAAGCCGCCTGTGGAGGATTAATGGAAGAAATGGATATAATTGGATATTTTATTTCTGCGACTCCACTCGTCGCGGCGATCCGCTGTATCGGATACGGCCTGGTCCTCGCGTCGCTTTTCGCCTTCTTCGTGACGGCGGCGAACAGAAAGATCGTAAAGAGGCTCATCGACGGCGATGCGTTGTCGCGCGACACGGCGAAAAACGCCGCTGAGATCGGCGCGGGAGGCGTCTTCCGTTTCGCGCTCCGCGACAGATCGACCCTCCGCAAGACAGTGGCGGCGACGGAGCTTTCGGAGAACGGGGACGGCGAAAAGCGCTTCTACATCCCGGAAGAAAAGGCGGCGGAAGCCGAGATCAGATACGTAAAACGGAATTCGCCCGTCGCGTGGATCGTCGGAACGATCCTCCTCGCCGCGGCGACGGAGGGCGCGGTGATCGCGGTGCCCTGGATCTTATCATTATTCAATTGAAAGGCGGGAGAACGAAATGGCGGGAAACCCGTATGTAAAAAAACAGAGATCGTTCGGCTCCATAATGCTCAGGATCGTGATAGCCGCGGTGATCGTGCTCGTTTTAGCGGTCGCGATCCTTTACTTCGTCGGCGTCAGATACGTGTCGTCAACGGCGGGAAACGGTCTTTCCGTCAAATTCTTCGGCATCGTCGACAAAGACGGCGCGCCGGCACGCGGAGTGATCCGCTACTCGAACGGAATGACGGCGAAATACGACGCGTCGACGGGAAAGCTCGAGTACTCGAACGGCGACGTCTACGAGGGCGCTTTATCCGATATGCTTAAAAACGGCGAGGGTACGCTCACTCACAAAAACGGCGACGTATATACCGGATGGTTCCGGAACGACGTGTTCGAGGGCGCGGGGAAATACGTTTATTCTAACGGCGACGTCTACGAGGGCTCGTTCAGGGACGGAAAGGAAAACGGGAGCGGAACGCTGACCTGCTCCGACGGTTCCGTATATAACGGCTCGTTCAAGGACGGCAAGCTCGACGGCGAGGGCGTTTTCACATACTCCGACGGCACCGTTTACACGGGATCGTTCGTTTCGGATATGCGGGAGGGCAAAGGCGAGATCGTCTTTGCGAACGGCGACCGCTATACCGGCGACTTCAAGGGAGATATGAGAGAAGGAACGGGTACGTATCTCTGGGCGAACGGGGAAAAGTACGAAGGCGAATTCCGCGGAAACCTCATGAACGGAAAGGGCGTTTACACCTTCCCGGGAGGAAGGGTATACGACGGATATTTTGAGAACGGGGTCATCGTCAGGACGGATTCCGACTCCTCCCCGACGTCGGACGTTTCGACCCCGACTGACGCCGACGGCGGGAACTGACGCGCGTTCCCGGGCTGTGTTTTCACGCCCGAATCCGAAAAACGTCAAAAGTCCGCAAAAAAGATCCGGGAAAACAGATCCCCGGATTTCAAATACATAAAAAGGAAGCCTGCAAAAAATGCTGAAAACCAAAATAGTTTGTACGCTCGGTCCGGCGACGGACACCGAAGAGAAGATCACCGAGATGATAAAGGCGGGGATGAACGTCGCCCGTCTGAACTTCTCCCACGGCACGCACGAGGAACACAAGGCGAAGATCGACGCCGTCAAGGCGGCGAGAGACAAGCTCGGCGTCCCCGTGGCGATAATGCTCGACACGAAAGGCCCGGAGATCCGCCTCGGCACGTTCCGCGGCGGCTCGGCGACGCTTGAGACCGGCTCGGAGTTCACTCTCACCGCGCGCGACGCCGAAGGCGACGAGAAGGGCGCCCGGATCACGTTCGCGGGTCTTCCCGCGCAGATGTCGGAGGGAACGAGGATTCTTCTCGACGACGGAAACATAGAACTCACCGTCAAGTCCGCCGGGAACGATGAGATCGTCACGACGGTCACTTCGGGCGGCATTATCAAATCGGGGAAGGGCGTCAACGTTCCGAACGTCCATCTCGACATACCCCATCTTTCCGACCGCGACCGCGACGACCTGCTTTTCGGCATAGAAAACGATATCGATTTCGTCGCCGCTTCCTTCGTCCGCTCGGCGGAGGACGTGACGAACATGAGAAAATTCATCGATTACAACGGCGGCCACGCGATCAGGATCATCTCGAAGATCGAGAACAGCGAGGGAGTCCGCAACTTCAGCGAGATCCTCGCGAGGTCGGACGGCATCATGGTCGCCCGAGGCGATATGGGCGTCGAGATACCGTTCGAGCGCCTTCCCGGCCTGCAGAAACGGTTTATAAAAGAATGCTACCGCTCCGGCAAGATGGTCATCACGGCGACGCAGATGCTCGAATCCATGATAAGTCATCCGACGCCGACGAGAGCGGAGATCACCGACGTTGCGAACGCCGTCTTCGACGGCACGTCCGCCGTCATGCTCTCCGGCGAGACCGCCGTGGGCGAATATCCGCTCCGCGCGATCGGGGTCATGGCGAAGGTCGCCGAGCAGGCGGAACGCGACTCGTTCTCGATGAAGGGCGCGGCGGGCAGCTACGTGATGGACTCCGAGGACATAACGAACGCCGTGTGCGACGCGGCGTGCACGACGGCGCGCGATCTCAAGGCGGACGCCATCGTCGCCCTGACGATGACGGGCCGCAGCGCGAGAAGAATGTCGAAATTCCGTCCCTCCACGCCGATCGTGGCGGCGACGCCGAACGTCAAAACGTTCCACCAGCTCGCGCTCTCTTGGGGCGTTTATCCCGTCCTCGCGCGAAATCAGGACGATTTCGACAGTTTGTTCCGTCACGCGATCGACTGCGCGAAGCAGATCGACCTCGTGTCTGACGGCGACCGCGTCGTCATCGTCGGCGGCATCCCGCTCGACACGCCCGGAAACACGAACATAATCAAGGTCGAGACCGTAAACAGCGGTTATTGATACGCAGTAGATCGGTTTCTTTACAAAAAAAGGACAAGAAAGGAAAAGCGGGGCTCCGAATCGCTCCGCACGGGCAAACAATGAAAAAAAGAACGCTTTCGATCATCCTTGCGCTCTGTCTTCTCATTCCCACGTTCTCGGCACTCTCAACGTCTGCCGTTTACGCCGGTCCCGGGGACGTGGAAACGGACGAGGTCCCCGTTTTGCCGTCGTCGTTCGATCTGCGCGACGTGGACGGGAAGTGTTATACGACTCCCGTGAGATCGCAGGCGCCTTTCGGAACTTGCTGGTCCTTCGCGACGATCGCCGCCCTGGAAAGCAGTATCCTCGGCGCGGGTCTTGACGGTGCGGACGGGGCGCCAGCGACGCCCGAAACTCTCGATCTGTCCGAAAAACAGCTCGCGTGGTTCTCCGCCACTCCGCTGAACGAACCCGGAAACCCACAGAACGGAGAGGGTCAGTTCATCGCCGACTTCATCTCGGAGGACGGACTCACGGAGTTTATGAACCGGGGAGGGAACGAGGTGTTCTCCGCCGGTGCGCTCGCGCAGGGCATCGGTCCGGTGCATGAGAGCGTCGACCCGATCTTCGAATATCACGGAAAAGGTGCCGTTATCAATTACGAATGGCTGTCCGGGGAACTCAAAAAGTATTCGTACAGCGCCTCTGACGACTGGACGATCCCGTCAGCGTACCGCTTCATGAAGTCGTACACCGTCAAAGAAGCGCGCTTCCTTCCGAATCCGTCAAACCCCGACGAGGACGGTCATTACGTTTACAATCCCGCCGCCACGAAGGCGATCAAGGAAGAGCTCCTCGCCCGCCGCGCCGTTCAAATCAACTTCTGCGCCGACACCTCCGTGCCGGGGCAGGAAGGCGGCGCGCAGTTCATCAGCGACAACTGGGCTCACTACACTTATATGCCCATCGGTTCCAACCACGCGGTGACGATCATCGGCTGGGACGACGGTTATTCCCGCGACAACTTTATCCAGGGGACCGTCGAGGCGGTCCTGACAGACGGAACGACGGTCACGATCGACAAGGCGCCCCCCGCGGACGGCGCGTGGCTCGTGAAGAACAGCTGGGGAGCGGGCGGCTCCGGTTTCCCGAGCGAGGGCTCGGGCACGTGGGGCATCGTCGACGAAAGCGGGAACCACACGGGGCTGTTTTGGCTGTCCTACTACGATCAGACGGCCTCCGGACCCGTCAGCTACGTCGTCGAAGAGAACGACGAGGGGGTAAACATAACCGATCAGCACGACTATATGCCGGTGGGCGACGCTCTGTCCTTCTTCTCCGAGGACGAGATGAAGATGGGCAATATCTTCACGGCGTCTCACTGTGAGGAGCTTGAGGAGGTATCCTGCTTCACGTCCGAGCCCGGCATGACCGTAAAATACGAGATCTATCTGCTCGACGGCTACTCGAAAGCCCCGGAAGAGGGGCTGAAAGTCGCCGAAATGGAGACGACGTACCGGTACGGGGGATATCACCTTGAATCCCTCAAGGATTTCGACGTTCTGTTCGACGTCGCGGGCGACGGCTCCGGCAGGATCCTGCTGACGAAGTATCAGCCCTATTCGATCGTGGTCACTCAAAAGAGCGCCGAGGGCAAATACGCGGTCAATTTCCAGTACTCCTTCTATGAGGACAGCGGCATCCAATCGTTCAAAGGGATAATCAACAATGGGGAAAGCTTCTTCCTGAGGGACGGCGCGTGGTGCGACTACGCGCAGGAGCAGGACTTCAGAGATGAAATGGCGACGGAGCTGGGCATCCTCGGCAACGGCACCGTTTCGGAGGATCTGACGTACGACAATTTCCCGATAAAGGGATATTGCCGACAGCTTGAAAAAGACTTCATCCCGGCCTTGAACGGCAATACCTTCCTATACTATAAGACGGATACGAGAGGAAGCTCGGTCATGCGCATCGGCTTCCACGCGACCGAGGCCAACGTGCCCGTCTTCGCAGAGGAAGACGTCTCGTGGGGATTGGAGGAAGGAGGCGACAGAGTCGTCACGCTCTCTCCGGGAGCGAACGGCCTTAGAGCCGTGTTCACCGCGAACAACGTCGAAGGAGAGAAAGCGATCGCTTACGTCACCGTGAAAGGGGTCGGAACGATCCCGTTCTACGTCCACGTGTATAAATCGGTCATAACGGGTATCTTCCTACAGACGGACTTTTCTACGGGAAAACAGCGCGTCGTATACGAGTACACGGGCGAGGAGATCGCCCCCGCGGAAAACGTGGACTGCCTCGTTCAGGCCCTCGTCAAAGACGAGGACTTCAGCTTCGTTTACGAAGATAACGTAAAATGCGGCCTCGCGACCGTAAAAATCGGACAAGTCAGCGACCGCGTATCCGTCAGCCCCGATGTATTCGCAACTTTCGTTATCGTACCGCAAAAAGCGGTGATCGAGAGCGTCGAGGAAGGCGAGGGCAAACTGACCGTCAAGCTCCGCGATCAGTCCGAGTGCGGTCTTTCCGGCTATCGGATCGAATACCGCGCCGAGGGCGAGGAAGAATGGCGCGAAGCGCGCTTCGCGGGCCCCGTGACCGAAGCGGTCGTATTCGGACTCGATGAAGGAAAGTACGAACTGAGGGCGTCGGGCTACACCGAAGTCCCCGACGGCTCACCGTGGTATTTTGACCCGATCAATTACGGGCAGACGAGCGATACCGTCACGGCGACGGCAAAAGCGCCGAGATCGTTCTCCGACGTTCCCGCCGACGCATATTTTGCGAGACCCGTGGCGTGGGCGGTCTCCGGCGGCATCACAACGGGGACCGGCGCGGATACCTTCTCGCCCGACGACGAGTGCACGAGAGCGCAGGCGGTCACGTTCCTGTGGCGCGCCGCCGGTTCACCCGAACCGACCCTCACCGAAAACCCGTTCGGCGACGTGAGCGAAAGCGATTACTTCTACAAAGCGGTACTCTGGGCGGTCGAAAAGGAGATAACCACCGGTACCGCGGCCGACGCCTTCTCGCCCGACAACGTTTGCACGAGAGCGCAGATCGTCACGTTCCTGTGGCGCGCGGCGGGCCGCCCCGGCGACGGGGAAACCGAAGACGTCTTCGACGACGGATGGGATGCCGACCCGGGCGAATACGAGGAAGAAGGACCCGTCAACCCGTTCGGAGACGTGAGCGAGGACGATTACTTCTACAAAGCGGTACTCTGGGCGGTCGGAGAAGAGATAACGAAGGGTACGTCCGATACCGCGTTCTCGCCCTACGCCTTCTGCACCAGAGCGCAGATCGTCACGTTCCTTTACAGGGCGAACGTGAAATAAGATATTTCGGTATACCGTATATGAACGACCCTCCGCGCCGAATGGCGCGGAGGGTCAATTCATGCGCCCTGAGGACGTAATTCATTCTCACGATCTCTCGCCGAGACATATGACAAAAACTCCGAAAAAACAATTTTTGTGTTATTGATAACAAAAACTCTATTTTTTTCGGATTTTTAGTTATAGACCACAGCGTGAAATAATTGAAAATCTGTTGACATACCCTATTTAATAGGGTATAATAATGTTGCGACAAGGAGGATCTTTATATGACAAGGACGTTTGTTGAACTGCCGATTTTCAGAACAAGATGGAAAGCCATGGGGCTTGACGATAACGATTTACTTCGTCTTCAAGAGGAACTTCTTGCCGACCCGCAGGTCGGAGCGGTTATGCGCGGAACCGGCGGCGTCCGGAAGATGCGCTTCGCATTCGAACACCGCGGCAAAAGCGGAAGCGTCAGGGTGATATACGTCGATTTTGAAATCTATGAAAAAATCTTTTTAATCACGGCATATACTAAAGACGAAAAAGACAATTTAAGCGATTCGGAAAAGAACGAGATAAAACACCTTATCAAACTGCTCGAACAGCAGTTGAAGGAAAACAAGTAAAGGAGGAAAACAATGGGCGTGTTTGACGATATCAAAACCGGACTGAATCAGGCGATCGAATTTGAAAAAGGAAAGCTGAACGCAAAAACCGTTACGCTTTCAATCGAGCCGGTAGAGTCCTTTACGCCGGATGAGATCAAAAAAATCCGGAACAGCACGGGGCTTACACAAGTATTATTTGCCAGATATCTGGGCGTTTCGGTAAAGACCGTCGAGGCGTGGGAAGCGGGAAGAAATCATCCCGAGGGAGCCGCGTGCAGACTGTTGTCGATGACTCAGAGCGACCCTTCTTTCCCTCTGAAATCCGGCATCATTACGGCTGTCGGGTCGTAACTGAGGGGTAAGTCTGCTTTTCACTCGTTTCGCTGTGTTTTTATTTTTGAAAAAGCGCCGTACGGCGCTTTTTCTTTGACCCGACGCGTATCCCGCTATTGAATAAAAGACGGCTGCGTGTTATAATGTGGTTGCGGCACAATTTCATATTTGGATTTGTAAGCGTGCTTTTTACTTTGGTAAAATGCAGGCTCCGTTTCAACGCTTACATAGATAAGGCAAGGACGAGAAACGAAAATATGCCGTATAGGCGCCGCTCCGGGCGGGTTCGGGAAGCTCCTGTTACCCCACCTTGAAAATTGTGTCGCAGCAATAGGAGTTGTGCGTTTTTCGGTGCGCGGCTCACGCTGCGCACTTTTTTTGTTTATTCATTGGTTCGGCCTTCTAACCCGGATCGTATACAAGGACTCAACCAACGCTTTATTGACAAAGTTCTTCTCGCAGATAAAATAAAGATGAGCTCCGCCGGAGCGCGCGCGTCCTGTGTAGCGCGTGTCTTTGCCGACTTCTCCCGGCGCGGCGGACTCGGAAAACCCAGAAAGGAGAATACCGCTTGAAAAAAGAAAAAAAGCTGCCTGAGCTCAAACGGGGCAAATGGCGGCTGATCGACTGCTTCCTTTTCCTGTTCCGTGTCACTCCGCTCTGGACCGCCCTCGATCTGCTTGCCAACGTGCTCGAGACCGTGTACCCGTATCTTCAACTTTTTACCACGGCGTCGTTTGTTGATACCGCTCTTTCGGTCATTCGGGGCGAAGCGCCGGAATCGGCGATCATCATGCCTCTCGTCTTCATGTTCGCCACGTTCTTCTTGAATTCAGCCGTTTATCAGTTTGAAGATATCACGTTTGCCCGTTTGCGAGAGAAAGTTTATTCGGTCACGAAAGAGGTCTTTCTGATAAAACAGGCAAGCATCAAGTACCGTTACGTTGAGGACAGCAAAACGTACGACCTCATAGGCCGCGCGTGCAGCGAACCGGCGGGCAAGATGCTCGAGAGAGGAGGACGGGTAATATGGATCGCCTATCGATGGGTGTTTCTCGTCATTACGATCTCCTCCGTGTTTCTCAAGGTATGGTGGGGCGGACTCATCGCGGTCGGTATCGTTATTCCCGCCGTTTTTCTCGCCGTAAGATCGGGTCTTCAGGATTACGAGACGTTTTTCAACGTTGAAAAAGACGGAAGATACGCCGGCAAGTATCAGGCTTTCCTCTCGGCAAAGGACTATCTTGAGGAACGCTCGACGTTCGGGTACGCTCCTTTCATATTCGGAAAATGGAAAAAAACGAAGCTCGAAATGGACCGGAAGAATCTGAAAAACACGGTCAGAAACTCGAGAAGAGACAATTTTATACGGTCCCTCTCGTGGGTGATGTACGCCGCGATAATGACGGCTCTTGTGTTCGCCGTCGGACGAGGTGAACTCTCCGCCGGCTTCTTCGTCGGCTTCGCCAATCTTCTGCTTCGCGCGGTGGGAATAGTCGGGGGCGGCATCCCGTGGGACGTCAGATGGATGGCTCAGGCGACAAAGAACCTCGGAGACCTGTCGGAATTCTCTCAGCTTGAGGAGCAGGAGGGCGCGCTCGATCCGCCCGCCGATATGAGCGGATTCAATTTCGGCAAGATCGAGTTCCGAGACGTTTCCTTCAAGTATCCCGGCACGGACCGCTACATACTCAAAAACTGCTCGTTCACTATAAACGAGGGTGAACACTGCGCCTTCGTCGGTGTGAACGGCGCGGGTAAGACGACGATCACAAAGCTGCTCACCGGTCTGTACGACGAATACGAGGGCGATATTCTGATCGGCGGGAAAAACCTGCGCGACTTCACGTACGCCGAGATAAAGGGGTTGTTCTCCGTCGTTTTTCAGGATTTCGCAAAATATCAGATCCCTTACGGCGACGCGATCAAGCTGGGCGACGTGAACAGAGACAGCGACGAGGACGTCCTGCGCGTGACCGAGGAGATCGGCCTCACCGAAGCGCTTGAAAAACTCCACTCCGGCGTCAACACTCCGCTCGGAAAGGCGGCGACGGACGGCGTCGATCTTTCCGGCGGGGAGTGGCAGAGGGTCGCCATCGCGCGCGCTTTATACGGCAATCGTCCCGTGTCGATCCTTGACGAACCGACCGCCGCGCTCGATCCGATCGCTGAGAGCGCCGTCTACGCTCTGTTCAAGAAAGTGACGGAGGGCAAGAGCGCGGTCTTCATCACCCACCGACTCGGCGCGGCTCGCATCGCCGACCGGATCCTCGTCATCGACGGCGGAGCCGTCGCGGAATCGGGCTCGCACGACGAGCTCGTGAAGGCGGGCGGCATTTACGCCGAGATGTTCTCGACTCAGAAGAGCTGGTACGAGGACGCCCCCGGAGAGGAGGCGATCTCGTGAAGAAGAACAACAAAGATAAGAAGCCGCGCGTCGGTTTCTTCAAGTGCGTAAAAAAGACGCTGCCCGTAATAATCGGCGCGGCGCCCGGGCTTTTCTCGATCGGCTGTATCATAATCGTCGTTCAGGCGATCCTTCAGGCCGCGCAGATCTACGTTCTCGAAGGCGTTTTCAACGGGGTGACAACCGTTTATGAAAACGGCGGCGGACCCGTGACCGGCATCATCGTTCTCATAGCGGCATACGCCGGCACGTTCATATTTTCGGCGATCCTCAGTCAGATCGCGAACAGGACCGATACCGCGTTCTCCTATCGCGCCGAGAACAGGCAGACCGAACAGCGTCTTTCCAAGATGGCGAAGATCCCGCCGATCCTGTTCGAGGATACCGACAAGCTCGACGATATCGAAAAAGCCGGTTCCGGAGCGGACTCTGCGCGCTCGCTGCTCTCAACGCTCAAGCAGATCGTCCTGTACCATATCCCGTATTTCGTTATCACGTCCGTCTATCTGGTACAACGCGATCCTTGGCTCGTCGCGGCGCTTCTGATGATCTTTATACCCACGCTGCTGTATCAGTTCCTCGTGAAAAAGATATATCGAGACAAAGAGGACAAGGCGGCGCCGGACAGGCGTCTTTCGGGCCACTATTTCGAATGCGCCACCTCGCAGCAATTTCTCAAGGAGACGCGCCTGCTCGGAGGATTCTGGTATTTCTTCCGCTCGTTCAGCAGTCTGTGGCGCAGGCTGACGAAACTCGACCGAAAGACGGAGTCAAAACAGCGGTGGCTTTTCTTCGGGGCGCAGCTCCTGACCTTCGTCGGACGGCTCGGAGTTTACTATATGCTCTTCCGCTTCCTTCTCATCGGAAGGATCACGATAGGCGAGTTCGCCGCGGTCTTCACTTCCGTCGGAATGATCGAGGATAAGCTGCACCAGTTGTTCTACGGGTCGTTTGCCACGGCGTCACAAGATCTGCCCTTTATCGAGAATTACGTCAGATATCTCGATTTCCCGGAGAACGACGGCGAGGACGTCGAGCTTCCGTACGATATCGGGATCGACGTGCGCGACGTGAAATTCTCTTACCCTAATACGGAGACGCCCGCAGTCGACGGCGTATCCTTCTCGGTGAAACCGAAGGAGACGGTCGCAATCGTCGGCGAAAACGGAAGCGGAAAATCGACGCTCATCAAACTTCTCATCGGGTATTACCGACCCGACGGAGGCGACGTCAAGATCTGCGGCTGGAACACGAGGGAGATATCGTTTTCATCCGTCGCCCGCCGCCTGTCGGCGGTCTATCAGCGTTATCCGCATTACGCGCTGACGCTCAGGGAAAACCTCATCATAGGTCAGTACGAAAAAGAGAGTACGGACGAAAATCTGAGGGAAGCGTGCGCCATGGCGGGCTTCTCTCCCGACGAGGAATGGCTGCCGAACGGGTTCGACACTATGCTGTCGCGTGAATTTGACGACGGCGTGGGTCTGTCCGGGGGACAGGTTCAGAGAGTCTCGATAGCGCGAGGATTCTACCGCGACAGCAGTATCATCATCCTCGACGAGCCCACCGCGGCGATCGACCCGATCGAGGAGGCGAGGATATACGGAAGATTCGCCGAACTCTCGCGCGACAAGACGTCGTTCATCGTCACTCACCGTCTCGGATCCGTCCGTCTCGCCGACCGGATAATCATGATGAAGGACGGAAAGATCGCCGAGACCGGCACTCACGACGAGCTGATGGCGAAGAACGGCGAATACAAAAAGATGTTCGACTCACAGAGTCAGTGGTACGAGGACGAGGCGTAAAAAGTCCGCGTCTCTTCGCCGGAAAACAGGGGACGGTTCTGTTGAACCGTCCCCTGTTTCGCGTTAATCGTTTCCCGTTTCTTGTTTTTCTATCATCTCAAGATACTGCCGTCTCAGTTCTTCCTCCCTCGCTTCGTATTCGTCTTCCCATTCCGCGGAATCGAACGCCGCGATACAGTAAAGATCGCCGAGGAGAACGTCGGGCAGCTCCGCGCCGTCATCCCAGATCCGGTCCGAATAATAGACGGATGATTCCCTAAAATTCCGTCCCGGTGAAATACACAAGGAGTCTTTGGCGAAAACGAACGGGTCGCCGCGCGAATCAAACCCGATAATGATTCCCTGAACCCGGATCGCCCTGTCGGACGATGATGAAACTTCATACTCGAGGTTGTATGCCGTGACCGTAGCGTCGTCGATCGGAACGTTATAACCGCGCGGCCAGTCGTACGTCGGACCCACGACGAGGCCGAGATCATATCCCGCGCTGACGTATTGAAGCGGAGTTTCCCCCTCGTGTTCTATAAGCGTAGTTATAAGTTTGCAGAACGCGTATTTCACTGTCGGTCTGAAGAGAACGAAACCCGAGTAGTGAGCGGGGAAACCTTCAGCTGCCTTTTGATCCGCTTTGACCCGCGTTCCGTCCTCACCGTAGAACAATCCGACGAAATCCAAGTTCACCGCTTTGTCGGTATCGTTCGTAATAAGGATAAGTTCCGCATTCTCGTCTTCAATGCTGATCCTTTTCCGTTTTATCGTGACGCGGAGTCCGCCTTCTTCTTCGATCACGTCCTCGACGTCGAATTCCCCGATCGGGCACCTCGCGCGCTCCCACTCCTTCCCGCACCCGCAGAACAGGGGCAGAAGGAAAAGCAGGGCGAAAACCGCGGCGCAAACTTTGATCTTCATTCCGCTCACCGCCCGTCAATACGGTCTTGACGGATACAGCACGGCGGTGCAGCAGAACTTTCCGTCGTCGGTATCGTAGCAGTCCGTCGTTCCGTAATATTTTTCCGCGATCTCTCTGATTATCTTCATCCCGTATCCGTGAGACAGCCGGTCGGGGCTGCTCGTCACAAGCTGCGGATTCGTTTTCAGAACGGGCGACGGGACGCTGTTCAGAACGGATATGCGATAAGCGTCGCCGTCCCGGGTGATATCCAGACGCACGTCTTTTTCCGTTTCGCATTTTGCCGCGGCGTTGATGCCGTTGTCGAGCATATTGCCGATGAGATTGCACAGGTCCGCGTTGTCGGGAAAGTCGATGTTCGACGTGGCGTAAACCGATATCTCCACGCCCTTTTCCTTCGCTTGAGACGACTTATAGCTGATCAGCGAATTCACGTACTCGTTGTCGGTATTGACCGCCCTTACGTCGGCTGACAGAGTACCGGTGTGTGATCGGATGAACTCTCTCGCCTCGTCCGTTCTTCCCGAGGCGATGAGCCCGTCGACCGTCCCGAGCGTATTGAGCAGATCGTGCCTCATCCTCGAGACTTTTTCATGCTGCTTTGAGACCTCCTCGATGATCGCATTCTGTCCCCGGTACTTTTGCGCGAGGATCGCCTGCTCCGCTTTTTCTTTGTTACGGATAGAGATTCTTACGAAAATGACGTATACGGACGCGTTCAGAAGAAGGACGGCGCCGAGGATCACGACGCAGTAAACGACCGTTTTTTGCGTCGAATATATCGAAAAAAACCTTCTCAAATAATAATCGAGGTTCGTTGTGAGAATATTACGGGTCAGCAGAACGACCAACGTGAGGAAGGAAAGAGACGTCAGCAGAGCGATCTTTTCTTTCCGTTCGAGTTCCGCGCGGTATTTTCTGAAAAAGACGGCGGCGCCGAAAAGGATCAAAGCGGTCGCGAACGCTGCGATCCCGCGCTGATAAGCGGAGAGTGCAATACTGCCGCTGAGGATCGTCAACGGCCTTTGCGCGGCGAGCGATCCGATCAAAACGGATTCCGTCACGACGGAGACGTTCACCGCGATGAGCGAAAACGACAAGGCGCGGAAGGGACTCTTTTCCCCGCATGCGAGCGAGGCGAGAAACAGGATCAGAATGAAAGATACCTCGCGAAGTTCTCTGAGAAAGAGATTGTAGCTCACGAAAAACTCGAAAAAAACGGACGCCGCGTACATAAGGATCGCCGCTCCGACCGCGGAAAGGAACCGTCTGACAGGTTTTTCTTTCGGGCGGGACACAAAGGCGATGAACGCCGCGAGAATTGCCGCCTTCAGAATATCGTCCCACAGAATGACGACGAACGTGGTGAAAAGGCCTTCCTGTTCAATAAAGCCCGTAAGAGCATCCATGTCAAAACTCCCTCTTGTATTTAAGATATTCCTCGTGAGCGCGACCTCCCATTGACCTGCTGACGGGGATCGAATCCTTCGAGTCGAGGACTATTCTGTTTATCTTCGGAGAAAAGAAACTGACGTGCGCGGCGTTCACCACGTACCGACTGTGCGGACGGATGAACCCGAGCGGGGAGAGCTTCGCCTCGACGTCCCTTATCGTTCCGCGCTCCTTGACGGGTTTCTTTCCGTTCCCGAGAACGTAGACCTGATAGTGGTCCCGGCTTGAAACGTAGAGAATATCCTCCGCCGTCACGCAAACGGGACCCGAATAAACGTCCAGGATCTCGACGAGCTTGCTTTGCTTCATTGCGGAGACAATGGAGGAACAGACCTTCGAGATCGACGCGCGCAGGTTTTCTCCGGAACTCTTCCTTACGAACGAGAACGGGTGATAGTCGAAGCTCTCGAATACGAGCTCCTGCTTTCCGGAGACGAATACGATAAACACGCCTCTTTTCGCTTCCCGTATTTCCGCCGCGATCCCGAAGCCCGAGACGGAGGGCATATCGATATCGAGAAACGCCGCGTCCGGGCCCTCTTTTTCGTGCCGGACGGCGCGGACGCACTCGACGGATGACGAGAACGTTCTGACGTCGCATTCCGCGCCGAGCGCGCCGAAGGCGTCACGGATCTGTTCCGCGAGCAGTCCCGCGAAGACCGCGTCGTCGTCGCATACAAAGATTTTTATCATATATCGGCAACCTCGCCAAAAAAAGGATGCGGTAAACCCGCCGACTGGTTCTCAACATACTTCTTCAGAATAATTGTATCAAAAAACAAGTCTCTTAGCAACCGCCCGAAAACGTCAAACTCGACAGGGACGCGCCGAACTCGACAGAGCGGCTTTTTTTCCGGCCCCGACCTATTGACTCGTCGTCCGGGATATGGTTTTATGTACTCGGGGAGGCGCCCTGATCGTTGCGGGGTGTCAGGGATCCCAAACCCCACTCTATGAAAGGAGAGAAATAAATGAAGAAGTTTTTAATGCTGATCTCGGTCGTTCTGGCGGCGATCATGCTGCTTCCGCTCGCATCCTTCGCCGCGAAAGACGACGGAGACCTCCCGTTTTCAGACGTGAAGAACGGAGCGTGGTACTACGGCGACGTCAAGCGGGTTTATGAGTCAAAGTTCATGAACGGTACGTCCGACACCGAGTTCGATCCCGAAGGCACGCTGACCCGCGGGATGTGCGCGGCGATCATCTATCGCGCTTCGGGCGAGCCGGAGGTCAAAGGAGCCGCGGCGTTTGCCGACGTCGACGCCGGCGCGTATTACGCGGACGCCGTCGCCTGGGCGCAGAACGAAAAGATCGTGATGGGTAAGTCGGCGACGATATTCGACCCCGACGGCAACATCACCCGCGCCGAGTTTTCGACGATGCTGTACAGGTATCTCGACGCGGCGGATCTCGCTCTTCCCGAGGTCCGCGGCGGTGAACCGACGGACGCCTCCGACGTCCCCGAGTATGCGGGAGACGCTGTATCGACGATGTACCGCGCAGAGGTCGTCAACGGCAGAGAGAACGGGCAGTTCGATCCCGACGCCGATATCACCCGCGCCGAAACCGCGGCAATGGTCGACCGTTTCCTTGAAAAAGCGAAATCGATCACAAGCGACGACGGTTTCGGCATAAGAGTTGATTTCGACGTTCCGGACGCAGAGGAAGGCTTCTTCCGCGGCGGCAGGATATCCGACGTCACCGTCGGGTACGTTCCGGAGGGTCTGAATCTCTATGAGGTTGAGGACACGGGCTCTGAGGATATCAGGACCTTGCGCCTGAGTACAGCGTACGATCTGGAGAGCATTACCCAGCCGTTCGTTCTGGTCGAGATCTACACGTCAAGCGAGATCAAGCCGGGCTGGGGCTATAAAACTTACGAACACGTTTACTTGGGCGAACTCAACGGCATGGACGCCTACGTTTACGAGAATTCCGGCGAATCAGGCGGCGTTGAGTTCATTCTTACCGGTATCATGTTCGGCGATAAGGACGTTACCGTCAACGTATTCGGAATGAACGTCAGCCACGAAGAGGTCTGGCGCATCGCCGAAAGCATTGCGGCAGCACCCGCGGAATGATCATCGGATCTGATTTTTCGGTTTTACCCGGACGATAAGGTCAGCGCCGATCTTTTGGCCAAAGGAGATTTTTTCCGAAAAATACGTACTGCAACCACCAAACTTCTCCAAACCCTGTCGCTGACCCTGTCATAAAAGGGGCTGACGCAATTTGCGTCAGCCCCTTTCATGCGCATACCGTTCGCGGCCTGACAACCTCAAAAACGCGGCTGATCCATAGTTGAACTATGGATCAGCCGACAAACAGCCGTTTCCACCTCTGCAATTATTGTAAAAATGATTGCGAAAAGCAATCATTTGTGTGATAATAATATTGAAATCAACGAAAGAGGTAATCAAAGTGGCAAGAACGGCGAACATTTATACGAGAGTCGATCCCATTGTAAAAGAGCAGGCGGAACAGATCCTGGAACAACTCGGGATCCCCATGTCATCTGCCATCGGTATGTTTTTGCGTCAGGTCGTAATGCAGAACG
The DNA here is from genome assembly GCA_017518975.1 of Clostridia bacterium. GTDB lineage: Bacteria > Bacillota > Clostridia > Oscillospirales > CAG-272 > RUG11130. Next base: position 28,580 of record JAFWTH010000050.1, on the reverse strand, counting down.
GTATTCCTTTTGATATGAAACTGCCGCTCCGCCGTCCGCTTGAGTACGGGAAACTGACAAAGGAGGAGTTTGACGCCGAGATCAGGAAGGGGATCGACGACGCGGAATCCGGAAAACTGTACTCCGCAGACGAAGTCGAAGCGCAGATGAAGAGCAAGTTCAACGTATGAAATATGACGTTTTTTATTCCGAGACTGCCCGGAATGACCTGACGAATATTTACGAATATATTGCTTTTCATCTCATGGAGCCGCTGACGGCCGGGAAAACGTGCGCCGGCATCATTTCCGAAGTGCGCTCGCTTGAAACGTTTCCCGAGCGGTTCGCTCTGTTTGATAATGAACCGTGGCGAAACCGCGGACTTCGGAAGCTTCCGGTCAAGAACTATCTCGTGTTCTACACGGTAGGGTAACAGGAGTTACCCTAAACGAAGAGAAGAAAACCGTAAACGTCATACGTATTATGTACGGAGCGAGAGATCTTGACAAACATCTTTAATAAGTCAAGGGCGGTTCTGTGTGTATCACACAGAACCGCCACTTTGTTATGAAAACTTTTCTCCGGTTTATTCGCCGAAGAAATAACTTCTCGCCGCCGTGACGAAGAGGTAAAGCGCGCGCGATACCTCGCTGTTTGCCGTTTCACGATCGACCGCGTACTTTACGTACGCCATGGGGGAATAACTGATAACGGTCCCGCCGTAAGTCAGCGTGACCGGTTCCGTCAGGTCGACGGTACGGATGCCGCATATCTTCACACGGCATTTTGACGACGATACCGGGTCGATCTCAAAATCACTCCACGGGGCGCCGCCCACGGTGACCGTCGCTCCGTCGGCGTCCGCGACGCCGGTGAGATAAAAGTTGAGTTTCGTCCGGGACTCAAGCGCCAGAGAAGCGGTTGCGCGCGTGACGGGAGCGGCGAGAACCGCGCTCGCGGTATAGGCTGAAAGATCCGGAGAGGCAGCCGGGACCGCGTTTATCGCGTCGGAGTAATCGGAGGCGTTTATCGCGTCGCTTGATCCCTCGGGGAACCGAAGCTGCGCATAATATCCGTACGCCATCAAGGCGGAACAAAGCGCCCTGAGCTCTGCGTCGCCCGAATTCGCAAGCTGATGTTCGCAGTAGTCTTTGATACTGTACGTTATGCTTTTCACTTCTCCGCCTTCGCCGTCGAGTATTCTGAAGATCACCTTCTGCGTAAGCTGATTTGCGAAGAAGGACGCCGGCGTGAACGCATACTTTCCGTCTCCGACGGAGTGTTCGGCGTCGAAAGCCGCCGGAGTAAACGTCGCCCCGCCGTCGGTCGAATACTCAACGCCGTATCCGGCTGCGATCATTTCCGCCGTGACGTTGTTCACGTAGATATTCAGGTCAAAACTGTCTTTAAGACTGACCGACGCCGTGCATCCCGGCCCGACAGGTTCGGTCTCTGCGGCAACGTACGTGCCGTCGTTTACGAAAGTGCAGACGATCGGAAGGTTTCCGTTGATCTTTGCCTCGTTCAGTTTGCCGTTGACCGGGTCGGTGAATTTTTTCGCTTTTCTTACGGGCCTCGCTCCCTTGTTCTCAAAAGCGCCGCGCGACCCGAGTTTGATCGCAACGGTGCCGGAGTACGAGTCCTCGTGCGTCTCGGTCCCCTGCGTCAGCGTGAAATTGATCCCGTATTTCATCCCGTCGATCCCGCTTATATCGGAAGTGCCGATAAGCACCTCAAGCGGTATCGACCACTCCATCACGACGTGATCGCCGTTATATGAAATGATCATCTCATCATCCGACGGACGGTAATCCGGATCGTAACCGTACTGCGTGCCGTATTCCGATCTGCCGAACCAGTGTCCCCTCAGATATTCTCCCGTTTCCGTGCTTCTGCCTATCACGTAATAAATGACTTTATCGTTCATATCGTACCCGTCAAAAGCGAACGCGGTCTGTGATATGAAGAAATCCTGCGGACCGATCCATTTGCCGTCCGAATCGTAGTACCACTCCGGGTCGGAATCGGTGGGCGCCGTGTATCCGTAATAATCCGCGGGGTCGTAATTCTGAAGGATCGCGGGAGAGTCGTATTCCGCGGCCATATTGAGCCCGTTGACCGGGTCGTAGGAAATATAGAACTTTGCGGAATTTTTGATCTGCTCCGCCCGCAGCCGATTGGCTTCATCGGAAAGCGGACCCTTGTTTGCCAGCACTATCTCCTGTTCGGGAATGCAAACGCGGTCGTATTCGCCCGCGCTTATGATCCCGTCCTTCCTGACCGCCTCGGGGAGGACCTGCCTGATATTGCAGGAATAGTTTGTGACCTCCACCTCGTCGTCGGTTGCGGTTTCCGTCGCGCCGCACCGGGAGCAGGTTCTGGTGTAAGTCACGGAGCTTGAGGTGGAACTTATTTTGTTGCAGGGCCCCCAGTCGTGACCGAGCGAAGCGACGGTAAACTCCTCGTCGCCGGACGGGAGATGGCGGATACCCGTTCCCGTTTCGGTACAAGTGGGAGCCGTGGTTATCTCGACCGCCGTGTACCCGGCGAAACCGTCGCCTCCGCCCCCGGCGCCCTCCGCCGCCGAAGGCATCGCCGCCTGAATGAAGAGAAAAGCCAGCGCGGCGACGGCGCAAACGATCCTTTTAGCCATATTCGTATCTCCTTTCTTGCACGACCTTTCCGGTCGTTCCATATGGTTTTTAACGGAATAGTTTAAAATTATATATTCCGATTCAATAAAAACATAACGGAAGAGATCAAGTCAATACATCCCCGTGACAAAAATTTACCCTTTGACGAGTTCGGCTCGTTTTTGTCGCGTTTGACTCCCGGCGATCCTCCGCGTTTAAGGCTCAAAAGCGGTCTCGACCCAGATCACGTCGATTTTGCCGTATTCGTTGTTCAGATCTCTGAACATCGGATAAAACGGCTTGCCGCGGACCGCGGGATCGAACCCCACGGCTGTGAACTCAAACGCGCTTTTGTCGGTCAGTCCGGTCAACTCGCGGAAGAACGCCTCGATCTCGTCGGCGTTGTAACCGCCGGTATAACCTCCGTAGATCTCCCCGTCGGCCGTCGCGACCTTGTTGAGCGCGCCGTACGCGTTTCTCATATCCTCGTTTGACGCCTCGGGACAGGGACCGGCGACGCCGTTTTTATACTCTTCGATTTCGCCGAGCGGCAGGACCTTGCGGAGTGAAAAGTCAAAATACGCGGTATAAGTTTCTTTCGTCGAGGGGTCCGAGAACGTGACTTTTATATCCTCGAACCACGTCCACCCGTTCCCGGGAGCCCCCGCGCCGTCGCCGCTGTCCTTATAACTGTTGAGCAATTCTCTGAAATTTGCAAATTTTACGGTCACGTCGTCGTCAAGACCGATAAGGTCCCGCAAAAGAGCGGCCATGTTATCCTCTGTCAGGGAAGTGTCGGTATAGTTGAAGAAAAGATCTATCTTCCCGTGTGCGAAACAAGTATATTCGTCGATAAAGTCTTCGACCAGGAATTCGAGAGGGACCTGCTCGACCGTCCCCTCGAGCGCGGTTTCGATCCAGATCACGTCAAGGCGTCCGTCCGCGTTTTTCCGATCTCTGAACATGGGATAAAACGGTTGACCGGGCTTTTTGGGATCGAATCCCGCGAGGATGAACTCGTATGCGTTTTTGTCGGTCAGCCCGGTGAGCTTACGGAAGAACGTTTCTATATCCTTCGCGTTATAGCGTCCGCTGTAACCCGCGTATATCTCCCCGTCTTCCGTCGCCGCCTCGTTGAACTTCGGATATGCGTTTTTCATATTCGTATTTGCGTCCTCGGGGCAGACGCCGAGCGCGCCGTTTTTGTACTCGTTAAGCTCGCCCGTCGGGATGACCTTGCGGAGCGAAAAGTCGATCTCCGCTGTATACGTCTCTTGCGTCTTGGGATCGGTGAAAGTGACTTTGACCCCGTCGATCCACGACCACCCGGCTCCAGGGTCTCCCGCGCCGTCTCCTCCGCCGGAATAACCGTCGACAAGCGCGCTGAAATCGTCAAATTTTACTGTGACTTCGCCGTCAAGACCGATCAGGCCTCTCAACAGAGCCGCCGTATTCTCCTCGGTGAGAGAGGAGTCGGTATAGTTGAAGAACAGATCGAGCTTGCCGTGCGCCGAACAAAGATATTTGTCGAGAAAAACCGTGACTTTTTCTTCAAGAGTTTTCTTTTCGGCTGTCTTTTCGAGGAAACGGGCGATGACCTGAGCGATCTCCGCTCTGGTCATATTGTCCTCCGGGTTATAATTCCCGGCGCTGTCGCCCTTAACGAGCCCTGTCTTACGCAGCGTTTCGATGGATTCTTTCGCATAATCGGGGAACGACGAGCTGTCCCGGAAGCCGGACGCGACGTCGTCGCCCGTTATTTCAAGTTTTTTGTAAGAGAGATACCGCGCGAAAACGGCGGCGAACTCCTGACGCAGGATCGGAGAGTCGGGCTTGAACGAATTGTCGGGATACCCGTTTATCAAGCCGTTCTTCACAGCCCATCCGAGCGCGTCGCTGTAATAATCGTTTTTTGCGGTATCTTTGAACGTCGCTTCGTCGGCGAGCCCGCCGTATCCCTCGCCCGAGATGCGGGCGAGGATAGTGACGAACTGCGCCCTTGTCATGGGATCGTTCGGTCCGAATGAATCGTCTGCGATCCCCTTCATCGCGCCGGCGTCGTACACCGATTTGACGGCATCGTAAAACCAGCTCGTCCGGGGAACGTCGTGAAACGGCAGATCGCCGTCCGTCCCCGCCGCGGAAGAAGCAAAAGAAAGGACCGTTACTACTGCAAGACATAACGAAATCAGTGTGATAATCTTTTTCATTTTAAATCCCTCGCGGCCTCATCAGTCCGCTTTCTGAAAATCGAGCTGTTCCTGAACGTAGTTTTTTATCATTTTCATAAACGCCTCTTTTTCCGCGGGCGTTTTACCGGGGATGTCATCGTCTTTCAGTATCCCGTTGTTCTGCTCGGCGCACGGTTCGTCGAATATCGTACAGTAAAGCGCCAAAGCGTTGCAGTATCCGTATAATTTGTTGGGATGTCCGTTATCAACGTACCAGAAATCCGTCGGTTTGAATCTTATGGCAGGATCGAAGGCGTCACAGTTAAGCATTATCCGGTTGACGCCGCAGCTTTCTTTCAATTGGTCACGCCATTTGAAGCACTGCTTGTTTGAGGGAACCTTGTTGCTCAGCCTCAACAAACCGTCCTCTGACATTTCCATACCGTCCTCTGATTTTCTGATGCTTGATATACAGAGATTGTAGTACATTTTGTCACGGCCGAGAAGGTCGATCATATTATTGAAAGTATTTAATCGATGATCGTTTAACTGCTCAGAGTCCGTACCGTCATTCAAAACGATAATATCCCATTTTCTTGCGATATAAGCAATGGCTGCGTCGGACCTGTTTCTCCAATAGTTGTAGTGATTCAACAGCGACCATCCGCTGTGGGTGCGGTTGTAAACTTTGACCTCGTGCTTATCCTTTGCGATCGCTTTGAAATGATCGGGCGTTTGCGGGACCCACACAAAACTGTTACCGAAAAACGCGATACCGATCGCGTTGTCGTCCGGAACGGCGGGGTTGAACGGGTCAGGATCAGGATCAGGATCGGGATCAGGATCGAGGTCGACGGGATTGCTCTCCGCGGTTTTCATAAATCTTTCGATCATCGCGGCGGTCTGTGCCCGCGTGACCGAAGCGTCGGGATCGAACGCGCCGTTTTCTTTTCCGTTTATCACTCCGGCGCGGAAAAGGGCGGTCACCGCGTCGGCGGCATACGTCGGGATGCGGTCGGCGTCGGCAGGCGCCCCGTCCCGGCTTTCCGGAAGAACGAGGCCCGCGGCGGAGAGATATCGGTACAGCATCGTCGCGAATTCCGCCCGGGTGATGAGCCCGTCCGGATCAAACGCCGTGGCAGTCTTTCCGTTGACTATCCCCTTGCCGTACGCCCACGCGACGGCTTTCGCATAGTATTCGCCCGTATTCACGTCGGCAAGTTTGTTTGCCGTTTCGGTTTCGGGGCTTCCGGCAATACGGTGGATGATCGCCGCGCACATACCGCGGGAGAGCGCACCGTCCGGATCGAATTTCGTCGCGGACGCGCCGTTCATTATGCCGTTTTCATAAACGTATTTCACGTTGCCGTAAAACCAATCCCCCGCTTTTACGTCCGAAAACGCCATATCGCCCGCCGCGGCGGCGGTGGGCAGGAACATAACGACAGCCAGACAAAGCGAGAGCATTGACAGTATTTTTTTCATATTTTTTCTCCTGAAAATTCAAGAAGGGATCGTGACGAAACAGGCAAAAAACGCGTGAAAGACCTCCCGGCAACGATGCGTTGCCGGGAAGTCTTCGCTGTCGGTCAAGTGCGCGCGTTTTTGATCTGTGCGTGGCGTTCGGATTGAATAAGTCACAGAGATTTATCCGGTAAAAAATGCGCGGTCACTTGATCCGACTGAAAGGGAGATTCACTCGATAATTACTCTGCGGGAATTACCGTCAGGCTCTCGGCGATCTTCAAAACGTCTTCGCCGCTGACGTTCATGCCCTGCATGCAGACCGTGAAGTTCTTGTCGCCGAACTCAAGTCTGGTGCTTTCGTACTGTTCGCCCCCACTTTCAAAGCAGAAGTCGAACATAAGCGCCGCCATTCCGTTGACCGTGATCTCCTTGGAGATCGCGAGCGCTTCGTCGGAGTATCCGGTCTCCCGGTCGCCCTCCCGAACGTAGATCACGACATACGGAGGATGCGTGCAGCCCGGTTCGCCCGGCGCGGTAACGTCGGCGGGATCGCATATTACGAAAAGACGGAACTGATATCCCAGAGCTTCGTCATACTCGGCGTCTGCCGAATCGCACAGAACAAGTCCTTCGGGGATATATCCGACGGTGAGGTCGGCAATTCGAGCGTCCTTGTAAAATCCGCCGTCCGGGCTCTGATCGAAGGTGACCCATGCGTAGTTATCCCAGGTTTCGTTATACGTCCTGTAGAACTTCGTCCATCTAACGGTAACTCTCTCGAAGAACCGATCCAGAACGGACGCAGCTTCGGCGCGGGTGATATCCGCGTCGGGATCGAACTCGCCGTTCTCTCTGCCGTTGACGACTTCCGCGTCGTAGAGCGCGTCGACCGCCTCAGCGGCGTATTCGGGGATATCATCGGCGTCCGTCGGCTCTCCGTCGCGTGTTTCGGGAAGCTCGAGATCGCCGGCCTCAAGATATCTGTACATCATCGTCGAGAACTCGGCGCGGTTGACGTTCGCGTCGGGATCGAACTCGGTCGCCGATCTGCCCATCACGATCTTCTCGCTCTGCGCCCAGGCGACGGCGTCGGCGTAGTACGCGCCGGCGTCGACGTCGGCAAACGTCGCCGCGGCTTTGACCGCGGGCTCTTTCGCAGCGCGGTACAGGATCGCGGCGCACATTCCGCGGGTCAGCTTACCCCCGGGATTAAACTCGGTGGCGGACGTGCCCCTCATGAGGTTCGACTCATAGACGCTTTTCACTCCGTCATAATACCATTCTCCGTTTTTGACGTCGGAAAACGGCAGGGCGCCGCCGTCCTTCGCCGCGAACGCGGAGAGCGGAAGCAGCATGAGAGCCGCAAGCGCCGCCGCGGTCAGCGTTAAGATTTTCTTCATTTCATTTATCTCCTTTCTTCTGTGACGAATGCCACGCTACCGGATAATACCGGAGGACGTCCGAGTCGGTTTACTTCTTCGCGGTTTTTTGGTAAAATGTAAAAGGAAACCCCATTTTCCGTTTGCCTCTCTTACCCGAACCGGAAGGAGTCGGTCCCGGACGCCCTTCTGTTTATCAATACGGAACGAAAAGCCGGATTCTTTCAAAAATATTTGAAATTTCTGAAAAAAAAAGACGGCTTCAGCCGTACTAACATATGAAAAGCCTTTTCGGGGTGATCCTATGGTCGTTTTTTCTGCTCTGACTGTTGAAAGACGGTCGGATAAAGAACTAATCGAATATATCTACCGACAGTATTATCCGCTTATGCGGTTCGTCGCGGGCAGAGTGCTGACGCGGGAAAGCCAGGACGCGGACGACGCGGTCCACGACGCGATGGTCAAGCTCATCAAAAACGTCGGTATCATCGAGTCCTCCGACAAGAAGCGGCTCAAAAACCTATGCTGTATCGTCGCTCGCAACTGCGCGCTCGACAGGGTGAGAAAAAAGGACAGGGACAGCGTCCCCCTGTCGGAGCTTCCCGAAGAGGCCCCGGACGCTGCGCCTCCCGCGGAGCAGACGGCGATCGCGGACGAGACGGTCGACACGGTCATGAGGGCGATCGGATCGCTCCCGGAGCTGTACCGCGACGCGTGCGTGCTGAAATACGTGCACGGATATAAGGAAAAGGAAGTGGCGTCGCTTCTCGGGCTGCCCGAGCGAACGGCGAGCACCAGGATCCACAGAGGCAAGATGCTCCTCAGAGAAACGTTGAGAAAGGAGGGATATCATGAATAGGAAAAAGAATAAAGACGAAGAACTCGATATCCTTCTCGGAAAGGCGTTTGAGGAATACGTCCGCCGGGAAGACGAGGCTCTTCCGTCGGACGAAGAACTGCGCGAGGCGTTCCCGCCGAGCGAGGAAGACTGCCTGAAGTACGGCAAAGCGGCGAAGAGAAAGGAGCGCGGTTCGGCGGCGCTCAAAGTTTTGAGACGCGTCGCCGTGATAGTGTTGGTTTTGATCTCCGCCTCCTCCGCCGCGCTGATGCTGAACAAAAACGTGAGAGCGGCGGTGACCGGTACGATATACAGAGTTGTCAACGACTACATCTGGGTCAGGTTTGCGGGTCCTGACGACGACGGTTCTTTCTTTGACGGAAAGGACATATCCGATCTTTTCGTCGGATACGTTCCCGAAGGACTCGTTCTATGCGCCAGAGACGCCGAATACTGGCCTGATATGGGATATCAGACACGTATATTCGAAATAGTCACTCCCGCCGACGTTACCGCGCCGGGCGAGCCGGGCGTTGCTCATCCTCCGTATATCGTGATCTACATTCAGGAGGGAAGCCGGGAAACCGGATATTCCGACGAAGCGCTCGAAATGTCAGCAGAGACGACCGTTAACGGAATGCCCGCCCTTATGTTCGACGTCTTCTATTATTACGATGGCGAAGATCATGAATTCGTCCGACTTGAATTCGGCGACAAAAACTTCACCGTATGTATACAGTCGGGCGGCGTAAGCGGCGAAGAGGTTATGAAGGTCGCCGAGAGCCTCGGCTGATCCCGTCCGGCGCCCTGTTCCGATAAGCTGTTTGCGGCCTGCGCCGCATGAATTGAGCCCCGCGACAGTTTGTCGCGGGGCTCATGAATTCTCGAGCCGCGGCGCGATGCGCCGCGGCTCTCCGTGAATTGCGCCTGACGGCGTTTTTTTATGAATCGATCGTCGATATCGTCAGCGTCGTTTCTTCAAGAACGTCAAGCAGTATGCGAACGGTGTCGGCGGCGGTGAAGAGAGTGACGTTGTTCTCCGTCGCGAGTTTCCTTATCTCCGCTCCGTCGGTGGCGGCGTTCATCTCGCCGATATCGCGCGTGTTGATCACGTACGCGACGTACCCGCCGCGCAGCGCGTCGGGGATCTCGGTCGAGCCCTCGCTGATCTTCTTCTTGATCCTCGTTCTGATCCCGTGCTCCTTGAGGAACCGCGCCGTTCCCTCCGTCGCCTCGATGTTGAAGCCGAGAGCGTAGAACCGGCGGATAAGCGGCAGGATCTCGTCCTTGTCCTTGTCGGCGACGGTGACGAGGACCGTGCCGTAATTCCTGAGTTTCATGCCCGACGCCTGAAGCGCCTTGTACATCGCGCGGTTGAGCCCGTCGTCGTAGCCGATCGCCTCGCCCGTCGACTTCATCTCGGGCGACAGGTACGCGTCCAGACCCCTGATCTTCGAGAACGAGAAGACGGGCACTTTTACGTACCATCTCTTCTTTTCGTCGGGGTAGATCGTGAAGATCCCTTGCTCCTTGAGCGTCTTGCCGAGGATCGCCTCGGTCGCTATATCGGCGAGGTTGTAGCCCGTCGCCTTCGAGAGGAACGGAACGGTGCGCGACGAGCGCGGGTTGACCTCTATAATATAGACCTTCTCGTCCCGGTCGACGATGAACTGGATGTTGTAAAGGCCGACGATGCCGAGCCCCAGGCCGAGCTCCTTCGCGTATCGGAGGATCGTCCCCTTGACTCTGTCGGAGATCGAAAACGACGGATAAACGCTGATCGAATCGCCCGAGTGGACGCCCGTCCGCTCGACGAGTTCCATTATCCCGGCGACGAACACGTCGACCCCGTCGCAGACCGCGTCGACCTCGACCTCTTTACCGATTATGTATTTATCCACGAGAACCGGTTTTTCCTCGTCTATCTCGACCGCCTCGCGCAGATACCGGCGGAGCTGCTCCTCGTTCGCGACGATCTGCATCGCGCGTCCTCCGAGAACGAAGCTCGGGCGGACGAGGACGGGATATCCGATCTCGGACGCCGCTCTCACGCCGTCCTCGATCTTCGTGACGGCGACTCCCTTCGGCTGCGGGATTCCGAGTTTTTCGATGATCTTCTCGAACGCGTCCCTGTCCTCCGCGCGATCGATCGCGGCGCAGTCGGTTCCGGCAATTTTGACTCCTCGTTCCGTGAGCGGAGCGGCGAGGTTGACCGCCGTCTGACCGCCGAGCGACGCGACGACGCCGTCGGGGTTTTCAAATTCGACCACGTTCATGACGTCCTCGGGCGTCAGGGGCTCGAAATAGAGCTTGTCCGCAGTCGTATAGTCCGTAGATACGGTTTCGGGGTTATTGTTGATTATAATGGCCTCGTAGCCCTCCTTGCGGATCGTCTGGGCGGCGTGGACCGTCGAGTAGTCGAATTCGACGCCCTGACCTATCCTGATCGGTCCCGCGCCGAGGACGACGAGCTTTTTGCCCGCGTCGTATCGCGACTGGTTCTCAAGGTCGGCGTAGGTCGAATAAAGGTACGCGATGTATTTGCCCGTGTGGAGCGTGTCGACCATGCGGAATACGGGTTTGATCCCGAGAGACCGACGGAACTCCCAGACCTCTTTTTCGCTCATGCCCCAGAGTTTCGCGATATACGCGTCGGAGAAACCCGTCTTCTTCGCGGCGAAGAGCGCGTCCGCGTCGCCCCGCTTCGCCGCGAGCGTTTTTTCCTCAGCGACGATATCGCGGATACATTCGAGGAAGAGCTCAGTTATCGCGGTTATCGCGTGGATCTCTCCGACGTCCGCCCCGCGGCGGAAGAGCTCTGCGATGGCAAAAATATTGTCCGAGCGGAATTCGCTTAGATACTCCCGGAGCTCGCCGTCTGTCATCCTGTCGAATTTAGCTGCTCTGACGTGGCAGACGCCGATCTCGAGGGAGCGGATCGATTTCAGGAAGCATTCGGACAGCGTCGTGCCGATGCCCATGACCTCGCCGGTCGCCTTCATCTGCGTTCCGAGCGTGTTCGGGGCGTCCGGGAACTTGTCGAACGGGAAACGCGGGAATTTGGCGACGACGTAGTCGAGAGACGGCTCCGTCGAGGCGTACCCGCCCGCGACGGGGATCTCGTCGAGGTCCATTCCGACGGCGACCTTCGCCGTGACGCGCGCGATAGGATATCCGCTCGCCTTGCTCGCGAGAGCGGACGAGCGCGAGACGCGCGGGTTGATCTCAATGAGAAAGTATTCGCCGGTCGTCGGGTGAAGCGCGAACTGGACGTTGCAGCCGCCCTCGATCCCGAGTTCCCTGAGTATCTTGTGCGCGCTTTTTTGAAGCTTCGCGTCCTCTTCCTTTGAAAGAGACATGATCGGCGCGACGACGATCGAGTCGCCCGTGTGAACGCCGACCGGATCGACGTTCTCCATTCCGCAGATCGTGATGGTGCGGTCCGTGGAGTCCCTCATGACCTCGTATTCGATCTCCTTGTAGCCCTTGACGCTCTTCTCGACGAGGACCTGACCGACGGGAGAAGCGTTGAAACCGATCGTCGCTACTTTCACGAGTTCTTCCTCGTCGTCGGCGAACCCTCCGCCCGTTCCGCCGAGCGTGAACGCAGGCCGAAGGACGACAGGATATCCGATCCTCTTCGCCGCTTCCTTCGCCTCCTCGACGCTGTAAGTGATCTCGGAGGGGATGACGGGTTCGCCTATGGCTTCGCACATTTCCTTGAACAGTTCTCTGTCCTCGGCGCGCTCGATGCTCTTTGAGGGGGTTCCGAGCAGTTCGACGCCGCACTCTTTGAGGATGCCCTTCTTTTCAAGCTGTACGGCGAGATTGAGACCCGTCTGACCGCCTATACCGGGAACGATCGCGTCCGGCCTTTCGTACCGGAGGATCCTCGCGGCGTATTCGAGCGTCAACGGCTCCATATATACCTTGTCGGCGATCGACGTGTCCGTCATTATCGTCGCGGGGTTGGAGTTGATGAGAACGACCTCGTAACCCTCTTCTTTCAGCGCAAGACACGCCTGCGTGCCCGCGTAATCGAATTCCGCCGCCTGACCGATGACGATCGGTCCCGAGCCGATGATGAGGATTTTTTTCAAATCGGTTCTTTTTGACATAGTTTCCTCCGTTCTGAATAAAAAAGGTATTTTCCCGACCGCTGAGGGTGAAGAAAATACCTATGATCCTGATTTTCGGATAACATCCTTATTCTTTTTAAAGACGGAAAAAATGAAAAGGTGGGACGGGAAAACGGCGATTTCGTTTCTCACTGTTCTCACATCCTCTCGTTTTTCTTTTTCCGGTGAAATATTTTATCATAAGGCGCGGTATGTGTCAACGTTTTTTTCTGTTTTCTTCTATATTCTCTTACGCGCGCGCGTGCGCGCGCTTGACAGGTATATATTAATATGATATAATAACTGTAAATAATGGGCTGATTTCGAAACGAATTGAAAAACGTTTTGCCGGGAACGCCCAGATCGTCTTTTTTACCGTTGTTCCCGGCCTCATCTTTACGAAAGAAAGGTCGATCCTGTTTATGAATACTAAACAAGACGGCGCCTCCATCTGGAGCATGATGTACGAATCGATGAAGGCAGAGAAAGAGTTGCCGAGCACCGCTCTGTCTTTGTGGTTCGGCACCTGTACGCTCGATTCTCTGTCCGCCGACAGCGCTGTGTTCGTCTGCGATTCCGAGATGAAAAGATCGGTGATCGAGACAAAATATCTTGATTATCTTTGCCGCCATCTTGAGAACGTCATCGGTTTCATACCGAAAAACGTCACGATCGTATCGTCCGATGAAGACGACGCTCCGTCTTTTTTCTACCCTCCCGCGGATGAAGAAACCGCTGATACGCGTCCCGCCGCTGAAGAAAGAGAGTTGAAAAAGGGCTCGGAAAGAAAACTCACTTTCAATTCCGATTTTACGTTTGACAACTTCGTAGTCGGAAGATCGAACGCGATGGCTCACGCAAACGCCGTATCCGTCGCGGAAAATCCCGGGAAACTGATAAATCCTCTCTTTATATACGGACACAGCGGACTCGGAAAAACACACCTGATGTACGCGATAGCGAACAGAGTCCTCGAGAGAGACGGATCGATGAACGTGATCTACGTCAAGGGCGAGGATTTTATGAATCAGTTCATAATCTCGATCAAAACTGGCAAAACCGTCGAGTTCAGAGAAAAATTCCGCGGCGCGGATATGCTGCTGATCGACGATATCCAGTATATCGCGAGCGGCGCGAGCCAGTCGACTCAGACGGAATTCTTCCATACTTTTGAAGCGCTTTATGAAGATCACAGACAGATAATCATAACGTCAGACCGTCCCCCGCAGGAACTGACCATTCTCGAGGAGAGGATCAGAAACCGTTTCGAATCCGGTCTTCTCGCAGATATCCAGCCCCCGGATCTTGAGCTCCGTCTCGCGATACTTCAAAATAAAGCGGAGCATCACGGTCTGTCACTGTCGCCCGAGGTCCTTAATTTTCTTGCCGAAAAACTTCAGTCAAACGTCCGTCAGATAGAAGGGGTCATCAAGAAACTCGCCGCAAAGAGTCTTCTCACCGGTCAGCCTGTCACTCTCGATCTTGTGAAGACGACCGTACCTGAATACATAAGGGATACTTTCTCAATAAACGACTACGTCGACACGATAATATCCTGCGTTGCCAGAAGGACTCACGTCGACCCCGAGGATATTCTCGGAAGAAAGAGAAACAAAGAGATAAAAAACGCAAGAAACGTCTGTATGTATATTATCCGTTCTCTCACACAACTCTCTCTTCCGAAGATCGGTTCATATTTTGAAAGAGATTACAGCACGGTACACTCAAATCTCGATGCTGTCGAAAGACAGATGGCTCTCGATCCCCTGTTGGAAAGTGAGATAAACGATATCATCAATGATATCAAGAGAACCTGAACTTTTCAACCTGATTTCGTCACGTTTTCAGCTCTTGTTTTCAATGCAGTTAACGCAGATGCAAACAGGTTTTTGAAAACCCGTTCGTATAACGGGTGAAAACCCGCTTGAAACCTGACGAAAAATTTTTTAAAAAACGAATATCCCGGATTTATGATCATTCAATTTTATAAGCCATACGATTTCAAAAAAACTTCAAATAAAAACCGATGGAATTTTTCCTTAAAAAAATCGTGAATATTTGAAAAATATTTCCCCTTTTTAAAGGGATTTCCCGGGTTTTCAAACATTTCCAAGACCTCTGCTTCTTATACTTCTGAATAAATACTTTTATTACTTTTTTTACTTTTATTAACAATGAACGCCCCGAAAGGAGAAAAATCATGAAAGTTTCGTTTGAAAAAGAAAAACTGCTCGCAACTCTGATCCCTGCTTCTTCGATTTCACAGGTAAAGAATACTATGGTCACCGTAGGAGGTCTTCTTTTTGAATGTCCTGCAGATGAAAAATTCGGCAAAGTGAACGACGATGAGGAAGGATGCGCGAGAATATCGGCGTACGACCTTGAAAAAGGAATAAGAACGACGGTCCCGTGCAGGATATACGAGCCGGGAAACTGCGTAATCAACGCTTCCCGCATTCTTCAGATCGTGAGAGTTCTTCCAGACGGGGAGATAACGATCGAAGTCGACGATAAACAAAGAGCCGTTATCACGGGCGGTCAGGCGAGGTACACGATATCGGTGTCGCCCGCAGACGATTTTCCGGCAATGCCTATGTTTATCGGAGATAAAAAATACGAGCTTCCTCAATACGCGGTCAGAACTCTTATTTCAAGAGTTATTTTCGCCGTTGCACAGAACGATCAGAGGGCGAACCTCAACGGTGCGTATATGAAGGTCAAAGACGGCGTCCTCACGATGGTCGGATGCGACGGAAGCCGTCTCTCGCTCGCGTCGTACGAGCTTGAAAAAGAAGCTGACGAGGCGGGAATAATCATTCCCGGAAAGTTCCTCGGCGAACTTATGAGGATACTCCGAGACAGCGAAGACGAAACGACCGTCATTATCGGAAGAAAGCATGTTATTTTCAAGGTAGACCGTATATATTTCTTCACACGGCTCATTGAGAGCAATTATATGGATTACGAGAGAATATTCCCGAAGACGTACGCGACTGAGGCGTACTTCGATCCGGCAGAGATCAGGGACGCTCTCGAAAGGGCGGCGATCATCTCCGAGGATAAACTCGGAGGAAACAACAAAGCGATTGTCAAACTCGAATTTGCGGGCGGTGAGATCACGATATCGTGCGTTTCATCCGAAGGATCGAGCGTTGAAAAAGTAACTGCTGCGATCGGAGGAGAGGATCTCACGATTGGCTTTACCGGAAGATATCTTCTCGAGGCGCTGAAGGCGTGTCCCGAGAACGTATCAAGGATCAGATTCAGACTCAACTCGGCGGTCGAGGGAGTGTGCATCGAAAACGGAGAAGGAAGCCGCTTCCTCAACTTTGAGGGAGAAGAGAAAAAGGAAAAGAAAGAAGAAGACAAATTCGATTTTCTTCATATAGTCATGCCGAGAAGGCTTAATAACAAATAATGTTCTGTCACGTTGGAGCGGGAACTCTCATCAACGATCGCGACGTCGTCGGAATTTTCGATCTTGACGGGGAAATAACGACGGCGACAACGGCGGGGTTTCTGAAAGAAGCCGAAAAAGGGAAAAAGACGATATCTGCGTCTTATGATATTCCTCGCGCGTTCGTTCTCGTATCTGGGAATAAAGAAGAAGTGATTTTTACCCGTCTTTCGGTCTCCGCCGTCACGAAAAGGATCGAGGCGGGGATCGAGGGAGAATTCTGATCCATAAAAGTATTATTCACGAAAGGCACGGTATATCGATGGAAAAAGACAACGAAGGGATGCTTGAAGAAGTGATGAGCCTCGAGGAGGCGAACGAGATCACCGCCGTCGAGGACGAGGAATACGACGAAAGTCAGATCCAGGTTCTCGAGGGGCTCGAAGCGGTCAGAAAGCGTCCCGGCATGTATATCGGAACGACGTCCGCGGGAGGGCTTCACCATCTCGTATACGAGATCGTGGACAACTCGATCGACGAGGCGATGGCGGGTCACTGCGACAGGATCGACGTGACTCTCTTTCCCGACGGCTCGGTAGAAGTCAGCGACAACGGGCGCGGCGTTCCCTCTCAGATCCATCACAAAATGAACAAGCCGACTCTTGAGGTCGTCTTCTCGGTCCTTCACGCCGGCGGTAAATTCGGCGGAAAGGGATATAAGATCGCGGGCGGTCTGCACGGCGTCGGCGCGTCGGTCGTCAACGCCCTGTCGCTCTGGTTCAAGGTCGACAACTGCTACGAGGGACAGAGATACACGATAGAGTTCGAAAAGGGCAACATCTCAAAGCCGTTCGAATGCGTCGGTTCCTCAAACGGACGGCACGGTCTTACGGTCAGATTCAAGCCCGACCCGGACGTTTTCACCGACACAACGGAATTTGACATCAAGACGCTTCTGACGCGTCTGCGCGAGCAGGCGTTCCTCAACGCGGGGATCAGGATCGTCATCACAGACAAGAGAGAAAAAGTCAAAGAGGATCCGCTCGGCGCGGAGCCCGAGGAAAAGGTCAAAGAGGAAATTCCCGAGGATTACGACGGGGAAGAACTCGACGAAGACCTCGCCGAGGGAGCCGACGACATCGGAGAGAAGAGAGACCTCGATCTCGGAGGCGACGAAGGAGCCGAGGGCAAGACGACGTACGTCGAGGACGGATACAGGGTATACGATCTCATGTACCGCGGCGGTATCAAGAGCTTCGTCGAACAGCTCAATTCGACGAAGGGCAAGATCCACCCGAACGTAATATATATGAAGGCGATGAAGGGTGACGTGATCGCCGAGATCGCCATGCAGTACAACGACAGCTACAACGAGACGATCGTCACGTTCGCCAACAACATGGCGACGATCGACGGCGGTACGCACGAGACGGGCTTCAAGGCCGCGATCACGAAGGTGATGAACGACTACGCCAGGAAGTGCGGAGCGCTGAAGGATTCCGACAAGAACCTGTCGGGCGAAGACGCCAGAGAAGGGCTTTGCGCCGTCGTCTCCGTCAAGCTCACCGACGCGCAGTTCGAGAGCCAGACGAAGGCGAAGCTCGGAAACTCCGAGGTCAGGGGCATCGTCGAGGGCATCGTCACCGAGAAACTGAGCGAATTCTTCGAGGAAAACCCGGACGCGGCGCGTGCGATCGTCGAAAAATCGCTCGCGGCGGCAAGGGCCCGCGAGGCGGCGCGAAAAGCGCGCGACCTCACGAGAAGAAAGGGCGTTCTCGAGAATTCGTCTTTGCCCGGCAAACTCCGCGACTGCCAGGACAGACGGAGCGAGCTGTGCGAGGTCTTCCTTGTGGAGGGAGACTCCGCGGGAGGGTCCGCCACGAGCGGACGCGACAGCCGGTTCCAGGCGATCCTTCCTCTGCGCGGCAAGGTGCTGAACGTGGAGAAATCGCGCCTTGACAAGGTGTACTCCAACGAATCGCTGATTCCGATAATCCAAGCGCTCGGCTGCGGGATAGGCGAGGATTTCGATCCGGAAAAACTGAGATACGGAAAGATAATCATCATGGCGGATGCCGACGTCGACGGATCTCATATCCGCGTGCTTCTTCTGACGTTCTTCTTCCGCCACATGAAGAAGCTCATCGAGGACGGCCACGTGTTCCTCGCCCAGCCCCCGCTTTACAAGATCAAGGGCAGAGGCGGCAAGGAAAGATACGCCTTCTCGGACGCGGAGCGCGACGCTATCATCGAACAGATGGGCGGCAACATAACCGCGGAGCGGTATAAAGGTCTCGGCGAGATGGACCCCGAACAGCTCTGGGAGACGACGATGGACCCCGAGACGCGGACGCTCCTCAAGGTCGAGATCGAAGACGCGATCCTTTGCGACGAGGCGTTCTCCCTTCTGATGGGAGAAAAGGTCGAGCCGAGGCGCGACTTCATCAAGGAAAACGCGAAATACGTTGAGAACCTCGATATATGACGGGACCCGATAACTATATTTGATTGGGCAGGTAAAAATGGCACTTAATAATCATAAGAGAGACGACACTCCGATCGAATTCCCGGATCAGAAGATCGTACCGGTGAATATGGAGAGGGAGGTAAAAAAATCCTTCCTCGAGTACTCCATGTCCGTTATCGTTTCGCGCGCCCTTCCGGACGCGCGCGACGGAATGAAACCGGGACAGCGGCGTATTATGTACGCGATGTTCGAGGACGGGCTGACGCACGACAAGCCGTTCCGCAAATCCGCGACGACCGTCGGTAACGTTCTCGGACGGTATCACCCCCACGGCGACGCTGCGGTATACGGGACCATGGTCCGTATGGCGCAGGATTTCTCGTACAGATATCCGCTCGTTCAGGGCCACGGAAACTTCGGCTCGATAGACGGGGACGGAGCTGCGGCGTACAGGTACACCGAGGCGAGGATGTCGAAGATCTCCGAGGAGCTGATGGCGGACATCGGTAAGGAGGTCGTCGACTGGGTACCCAACTTCGACAACAGCCGGCGTGAGCCGTCTGTTCTGCCGACGAAATTCCCGAACCTTCTCGTGAACGGCTCGGTCGGCATCGCCGTCGGTATGGCGACGAATATCCCGACGCACAACCTCACCGAGGTCATCGACGGGACCGTCTATCTGATGGATCATCCCGACGCGGGAGTCAGGGAGCTGATGGAATTCATCAAGGGACCCGATTTCCCGACCAAAGCGACGATCTTCGGCACGTCGGGCATTTACGAGGCGTACTCCACCGGACGAGGCAAGGTAATGGTCCGCGCGAAGGCGGAGGTCGACGAGGAGAAAAGACAGATCGTCATCACCGAGATCCCGTACATGGTCAACAAGTCGGAGCTCGTCAAGGCGATGGCGCAGCAGGTCCGCGACAAGAAGATCGAGGGCGTGACCGATATCCGCGACGAGTCGGGCAAGGCGGGGCTCCGCATCACGGTCGACTACAGAAAAGACGCGAACGGTCAGGTCATCCTCAACCAGTTCTATAAATACACGCAGCTTCAGGACACGTGCGCGATCAATATGCTCGCGCTCGTCGACGGCGAGCCGAGGATCCTCTCGCTCCGCCAGATCCTGCAGAACTACATAAACTTCCGCACCGACGTCACAAGGCGCAGAACGCAGTTCGAGCTTGACCGCGCGCTTCACGAGGCGCACATCAACGAGGGCTACAAGATCGCGACGGACAACATCGACGAGGTTATCACGATCATCCGCAATTCGCCAGACACCCCGACGGCGAAGATCCGCCTGTCCGAGCGGTTCTCGCTTTCGGAAGAGCAGTCGCAGGCGATCGTCTCTATGACGCTCGGACGGCTCTCCGGTCTTGAAAGACAGAAGGTCGAAGAGAGGCTCGTCGAGCTGTACGCGATTATCGACGAAAAGAGATCGATCCTCGCTGATCCCGAGAAACTCAAGGGGATCATCAAGGACGAGCTTATAGCCGTGCGCGACAAGTACGGCGACGAACGGCTCACCGAGATCGTCGAATACCACGACGAGATCATGCTCGAGGATCTCATCGAACGCCACCGCTGCGTCATCACCCTGACGCACGGCGGATATATCAAGAGGCAGAAGGCGGACGCTTACGCCGCGCAGTCGAGAGGCGGCAAGGGCCGCCGCGGGATCGCGACGAAGGAAGAGGACTACGTCGAGCGCGTCGTCGCCTGCGAGAGCCACGATTTCCTGCTTCTGTTCACGAACCTCGGCAGAGTCTACACGACGAAGCCGTACCGCATCCCCGAGGCGAGCTACAACGCGAAGGGATCGCATATCGTCAATCTGCTCGACCTCAACGAGGGCGAATCGGTGACCGCGATGCTCGCGACCGACACGCTCACGCCCGAGGAAGAGAAAAATCTCATAATGATCACCCGCCGCGGAGTCATCAAGAAGACGCCGCTGAAGGAATACGCGATCAACCGCAAGGGCGGAAAGATCGCGATCAACCTTGACGAGGGAGACGAACTCACCTTTGTCGCTCTGACGGACGGCGGACGCGATATAATGGTCGCGGCGAACACCGGTTTGCTCGCGAGATTCTCCGAGGCGAGGGTATCGACGGTCGGAAGGACGGCGAGAGGCGTCCGCGCGATGAAGCTCGAGCCCGGCGACCGGATCATCGGAGCGGCGGTCGTGTCGTCCGATCCCGAATGGGTGGAGGGACACAAGCTCATCACGCTGACCGAAAAGGGCTTCGGCAAGAGGATGTCGACCGCGCTGTTCGAGAACAAGGGCCGCGCGATCAAGGGTATGTGCGCTCACAAGATCGGCGCGAAGACCGGCGAGCTCGTCGGTATCGCCGTCGTCGAGGAGGGCGAGGATATCCTTATCATCACGGACGACGGAACGGTCATCCGCACGTCGGCGGACGGGATCCCCGCGTACGGCAGAACGGCGTCCGGCGTCATCGTAATGAGAGTCGGCGACTCAAAGATAGTCAACTTCACCGTCACCGGAAAAGCGCCCGAGGAAGAGGAGCTTCCCGAGGAAGATACGCCCGAAGGCGAGATCCCCGAAGGCGGCGAGACGCCGCCCGAGACGGAACCGACGCCGGAGACTGAAGAAACGCCCGCAGAATAAAAAAATCATTCCTCCGGAGCAACCGCGCTCCGGAGGAATTTCATATTCAAAGAATATTTCATACGGCGAAGCCGTATTTCATGCTCCCGCGGCGCGGGGGCATTTCATTTCAAGACGCTGCGTTTCACCCGAGCAGCATTTCTCTGATTTCTTCGATATACCGCTCCGTCATCTCCGCCCGTTCCTCTTCGGTCATATTGCCCATGAAAACGAGAGGGATATAGCTTGAGAACGGATTCTGCCACGGGACGATATGAATATCGTCCTCGCCGACGTTATAGGTCGAGAGTATTTCCCTCATCGTCGCGGCGTCGACTCCCTTCGTGCTCAGATCCATCAGTTCGTGATCCAGCCAGTCGCGTTCCGTTTCGGAATGCTCAAGCAGACCGAAATAATAGTGGAATTCGCTCATCTGCCAGACGATCACGTCGAGGCCTCCGCTCGCGTCGAGACCAAAGTATTCGGGATAAGTTCTCTGGAGCAACCCGGGCGTCATTGAATCATAATCCGGCGACGAGTCGATGGAAGCCCGGAACAGAAGATTTCCGTCCCCGTCGTACCCGGAATAAACCGTTTCGGTGTAATTCCAGATCGCGCTGATATAGGGAGGGGTGTTTTCGTATTCGCCCGTGACGTGCTCCGATACGATCAGATAAAAGTCGTCGTAGTCAATGAACGCCGTGGGGAGACCCGCGTCGAATCCGTCGAAGACGGGATCGCTCCTGAAAACGGGCTTCCCCTCTCTTTCGCCGATCCGACGGTCATTATAGTCGCGCCCGGGTTCCCTGCTCTTTGCCGTCACTTCAAGCTGTGAGTTTACCGCGACCGTCCAGTCGGTGGCGGCGGGCACACCTGACGAAAAATCGCCCGAGGGTGAGATCGCGTCAACGTACAGGAGAAAACCGTCGTCCGTCTCCTCGACGTTCAGAAGATGAGCGTAGTCGCCTCCGCCGAACCGAGCGCTCCCGAACTCGGAGCCGTCCTTGTTTACGAAGCCCATAAACACGTCGGTTTGCGTGAAATTTCGCACGTCCGGCACGTAATCGTCTCCGAAGAAATAATATCGACCGTATTTTTCAAAGCAGTATTCGAGCGAGTCGCCGCCGATGCCGTTGAGCGGCGTATCGAACACGACGTCTCCGTTTTTGTCGCATTTTATGATCCTTGAGGCGTGTTCGTCGCGGTTCGCCGCGGACTCGGAGTATTCGTTGAACCCGAGGACGAACAGGAAGCCCCCGTCTTCCGTCGCCGTAAGAGCCGAAACGTAATACGCGTCGTCTGAAGAAACAGTATAAACGGCGAGGGGTTCGCCGTAAAGGTCCGTCATTGTAATCTTATGTTCGGCGGTCAGCGTTTCTCTGTACGATACCGTCTCGACTTTCAGCAATCTGTCCGAAAAGGCGGCGACGTCTTTGAATCTGTTTTCCATGACGATATTTACAAACTCCGGGGGGACGCCCTCGACCTGTTCAATCCTGTCGAGACCGTCGTCTGTATCGTTTGCCGTATCGTCGGCAAGCGTGAAGATCATCCCGTCGTTCCAATTGTACGCGCTCATAGGAAGGATAGAGGCCCCGAGATCGAAGAGGAGCGTGTCGTCGGAGGTCAGGACGAATGAATAACGGAAATCCGCATCGGCAAAGACGCCTTCAAGAACGACGGAATTGCCGTCCCGACGGACGGTCCCGCTCGGCTGATACGACACGGCGATATCTTTAACCACGGTGAACCTGCCTTCGCCTAACAAAAGGTACGGCATAGAGGTCGAAGTCACGTATCTTCCGTCGCTCAAAGAATAGTTCCCTCCGTGCGGGACGTAACCGCCCGCGCACCCTCCGAGGACGAAGACGGAAGCGATCAACAAACAAATAAATCTTTTCATATATACCTCCGTTTTTCCGATAAAGTCGGACATTTCGATAATATAGGCGCTTATCTTCATTTCCGTGTCATTCTGAGCGGAGCGTCTGCTTGCTTTGCGAGCAGGATAAAATTCCGCTGAGCCGCGGAATTTTACGGACTCATTTTCTTCATTACCGTGTCATTCTGAGCGAAGTGAACGGAGTGAACGAAGTCGAAGAATCCAAAGGCTTCCCTCTCTTTGCTCCGCAAAGAGGTGGAAGCTGTCAGACCTTCTTGCGGAGCAAGAAGAGCGAACTGATTGAGGTGAGAATGAACTGTTACCGCGTCACCTCATCCGGGTCCTTCGGACCCACCTTGTCTACCCTGCGGGGTTCGGTCAGGCGCGGCTCTGACAGCCCCCCGGGCTGTCATTCACTACCGCGCCGTGCGCTTCGCTACCCTCGAGGGGAAGGCTTTTGCTGTCAGCTAGGCGGGAGCAGATCCTTCGACGCGCGCTGCCGCGCTTGCTCAGGATGACAGGCCTTTTTCATTACCATGTCATTCTTCACTCACGCGCCACTCTTCATTTCCGTGTCATTCTGAGCGGAACGAGCGAAACGAGTGAAGTCGAAGAATCTGAAAGGAGATCCTTCGGCTCGCGCCGCGTTGCTTTGCAACGCGAAAGCTCGCTCAGGATGACGGAAGAGGCGAGGAGTCTTGTCGAATGAAACGAACGCGACCCCGAAAACCGTTCAAACCGATGCGTTCGTGAGCAGAAAATAGGCGAGGGCGGCGATCATCGCCGCAAACGCGATCGCGGACAGAACGGTCATTTTTCTGTACGACACGATCCTCTCCACGCGCGTTTTTATCTTCGCGCCGCCGAATGCGGAGACAAAAACCGTTTTTTGAGACGCCGACGAAACGAGCGCGAGCGCGTATTTTTTCTTTTCGTCCTCATCGCACCTTTGCAGGACCGCCTCGTCGCACGCGATCTCAAGATCTGACAGGAAGCGAGTCAGGAAGATCCACGAGGCGGGATTGAACCAGTGCAGCGCGGCGGTAAGGAAACCGAGGATGCGCCGCACGTTGTCGAGCCGCCGGATATGCTTTTTCTCGTGAAGAAGGATAAAGGAAAGATCTTCGCTTTCCTTCATCGAAGAAGGTATGACGATCCTCGGGTGGAACACGCCGTAGACGGACGGGGACGTTACCTTATCCGAAACGAAGACGTTATCGTAAAGACGCTCAGCCCCCTTGATCTCCTTCATCGAGACGAAATACAGTATCGCGAAGGTCAGAAACAGAGCCGCGGCGACGACTGCCCAGATCACCGACGCGACGGAAAAGACGTCTCCGACAAGATCGACCTTATAGGTGATCGGAAAATACGAATCCGCCGCGCAAATGCTGTTCGTAAAGGAAAAATCGGGGAGCAGTCTGCTTTCGTAAACGGTTACGGTTTTCGTCGTGAAACGGGAAAGCAGAGTCATGAGCCCGAACTTCCCGCCGATCCCGACGGGGATCCACATCCGCAAAAACGGGATTGCCCAAAGAACGGCGATAACACGGCGCGGGATCTTTTTGATCAGGCGCAGGAGCAGAACGACGGCTCCGCTCACGGTCGCCGCGACGCTCATGTTGAAAAGCCAGTAGAAAACCTCGCGGAGCACGGGATCACCTCTTTTCGATCATTTCTCGCAGTTCCGCTATGTCCTTTTCGGTAAGTTCTTCATCCTCGAGCAGCGCGGAAAACAGCGCTTTTTTCGACCCGCCGAAAAGACGGTCGACGAGGCTTTTCGTCTCGCTTCCTCTCACTTCTTCCTTTGATATCAGAGAAGTGCAGATGAAATCGGGATCCTCACGTTTCACGTACCCTTTCCCGATCGCTTTTTTGATCACGGTATAGGTCGTGTTCTTGTTCCACCCGATCTCTTCCTGCGCGAGCACGCTCAGTTCCTTTGCGCTGACGGGCTCATGTTCCCATATCAGCTCCATTATCTTCATTTCGCTGTCGTAAAGTTTCATTTCACACCTCACAGACTATTACTGTAGTCTATACTATCACAGTAGTCTGGGCTTGTCAAGGGGATTTTTGAAAAAAATAGATAGCTGCGGATAAGAAACGAGGTGAACTGCGGCTTGCGCCGCATGAATTGAGCCCCGCGGGTTTTCCGCGGGGCTCATGAATTTGAAAGCTTCGTTTTTATGAATTCTCGCCCTCCGGCGCTCTTACAAATAAAGTGTCTTCCTGAAATTATTTGCAATGATTTGCAAATAATTTCAGCTCGTGAATCGGAGACTAACGAATTTGCCGGATAGAGTATTCACGAGACCGGACGCTCCGTGAATTGCGCCTTCGGAGCATATATCTTCCCCTGCCACGAATCGCGGCGGAAGAGTTCCTTGTCGACGTCGTTCATCACGGCGATCTTGCGCCGGCACCACGCGGGGGCGAGAAGGACGTCCTCGGGCGCCTCGCCGGAGAGGCGGGCGATAACGCAGTCGGGCGGCAGAAGTTCGAGCTGATCGCAGACGACGGAGACGTAATCGTTTTTTTCCATCGGCGTGTATTCGCCTCTTTCGTACATATCGGCGAGCGGCGTGCCGCGCAGGACGTGCAGAAGATGGATCTTCATCATATCGGGATGCAGAGAGGCGGCGTCGCGCGCAGTTTTTATCATGTCCTCGCGCGTCTCGCCCGGGAGCCCGTTTATAATATGAAAGCCGATCGAGATATCTCCGCCCGCGGCGCGCAGACGTCCGTATCCGTCGCGGAATTCGGCGAACGAGTGGCAGCGGTTGATCCGTTCCGCGGTCGCGTCGTTCGACGTCTGAAGACCGAGTTCGACCGTCACAGGTATTTTTTCTGATATGCGGACGAGTTCTTCGATAACGCCGTCCGAAAGACAGTCCGCGCGCGTCGCGACGCAGAGCATCACGGCGCCCGGCAGCGCGGCGGTTTCTTCGTATATCCGGCGGAGCGTCTCCGTCGGCGCGTAAGTGTTTGTGTTCGCCTGAAGGTACGGGATGAAGCCGGAAAGGCGCCATTTGCGCAGAGCGACCCGTCGCGCTTCTTCGTACTGCTCTTTGAGCGTCCCGCGGTTTGAGGAAGAACCCCGCAGGCAGAAGATACAGCCGCCCGTCCCGCGCGAGCCGTCCTTGTTCGGACACGAAAAACCGGCGTCAAGCGGGATGCGCGCGCATTTGCCGCCGAACGTTTTTCGAGTGTAGTAATCGAACGTCTGATAGCGTTTGTTCGTATCCGAATACGGATACGGATTTACGTCCTTTTGCGACAAGGCGATCCCCTCCTTTCGGCGATCCGGTCTTATCATAGCAAAAAAGGAGGGAAAGGTCAAGCGGCCGCGAACGCGCGGTTTTTTCCCCGTTTTTCATTTTACTCTTGAATTTTTCCGCGCGATAATATAAAATAACAGTATATTTTTTGAATATTCCCGTCCGGGGGCCCCGGGCGATGAAAGGGCGCGATAAAATGACCGTAAAACCGTTTCGCGAAATGACGAAGGAAGAACTCGAGGAGGAGCTCGCCGATCAGCGGGCTAAACTCGACGCGTGGGGCGAACAGAACCTGACGCTCAACCTGACGCGCGGCAAGCCGTCTCAGGCGCAGCTCGACCTCTCGTCCGATATGCTCGGCGTTATAAGCGACAGGGGAGACTGCTTCTCGGAGACGGGTCTCGACTGCCGCAACTACGGCATCCTAGACGGTCTGCCGGAGGCGAAGCGCCTCTTCTCCGAACTGCTCGGCATCCCCGAGGATATGATTATGATCCTCGGAAACTCCTCGCTCAACGCGATGTACGACGCGATCGTCCGCTGTATGCTTTTCGGAGTCGCGGGCGGGCGCGAGCCGTGGTTCAGGCAGGGCCGTATCAAATTCCTCTGCCCGACGCCCGGATACGACAGGCATTTCACTATCTGCAAGACGCTCGATATCGAGATGATACCGATTAGGATGACGCCCGAGGGGCCCGATATGGACGAGGTCTACGACCGCGCCTGCTCCGACCCGTCCGTCAAGGGTATCTGGTGCGTGCCGAAGTTCTCGAACCCCGAGGGGATCACGTACTCCGACCGCGTCGTCGAGCAGTTCGCCGCGCTGAAGCCGGCGGCACCCGACTTCCGCATCTTCTGGGACAACGCGTACTCCGTCCACGAGCTTTACGACGAGGAAGTGAAGCTTGCCGACATTTTCGAACTTGCGAAAAAACACGGCACCGAGGACAACATATTCTATTTCGCCTCGACGTCGAAGATCACGTTCCCCGGCTCGGGACTCGCGATCATGGCGGCGAGCGAGAGGAATCTCGATCAGATCCGACCGATCTTGTCCACGCAGACGATCGGCTACGACAAGATAAACCAGATGCGCCACGTCAAGTATTTCGGAAACGCGGACGGCATAAAGGCGCATATGAAGCGGCTCGCGGAGATGCTCCGCCCGAAGTTCGAGATGGTGGAGGACACGTTTGACCGTCATCTCTCCGGGCTTGACATAGCGCGGTGGACGAATCCGCGCGGTGGATATTTCATCTCGCTTTACGTCGAAAAGGGATGCGCGAAGAGAGTTTATCAGCTCGCCCGCAGCGTCGGCGTCGCGCTGACGCCCGCCGGAGCGACGTACCCCTACGGGCGCGACCCCGACGACAGCAATATCCGAATCGCGCCGACGTTCCCCGAGGTCGCAGAGCTCAAAACGATCTCCAAGATCCTCTGCAACTGTATCAAGATCGCGGCAGCGGAGAAATACCTCAAGAATTTCAACTGAACGTAAATCAAAACCCGCCGGACGTCCGTCTGAACGCCCGGCGGATTTTTGTTTTCTGACAGAGATCGTGTTTTGCGGTGTTTATGGTTTTTCCCCTCGCGGGCAACTTGAAGCGCATAAATCTGTTTGCTCTTGTTGCTACGCAACAGATCAAACAGGATAAAATTCTGCGTTCCGTCTTTAGACGCATCCGCAGAATTTTACCGCGCTATTGAACCCTTTTTTCTCTAGAGAAAAAATGCTTCACCGAAAAAAGATGTCGTTCTTCTTTGCCTTTGCAAGGCAAAGAAGGGCGAGGGAGGGACCTGTTCAGGGGCTTGCGGCTTTATTAAAGCCGCAAGCCCCTTCACAAACCTCCTGCCCGATTGCGGTTCCCGAAATCGCAGGCTCCGCTGACGCGTCGCGCTATTTCGACCGCTGCTCCGGTCTCGCCGTCGTTTCATCCGCCCCCGGCGGCACTCGGCGAGCCCGCCCAAGGACCTTCCCCTCCCACCTCGCGACAAGGGTACCGTACTTTTATCAACACCTTCGCGAAGTGGGATATATTTATTTCTTCGTTTTTCTCGTACAGCGTTCAATGAAGACAAACGAAGACCTTCGGCGAGACGAGATGGTGTCGGCGATTCGTGCTGATCCTTTTTGCGGATGTTGCAGATACCGACGGTTTTATCGGTCGCTTTAACTTTTCGCCTGCGAACGATCATATCAAACGGAACTGTGCGAAAGTGACTTCAAAAAAGAGCAAACTCTCCCGCGTGGGAGGGAGGGGGAGGTTTCGGGGGAGGGAGGGTTTGAGCTGGGCTGCTCCTGCAGCCCTACGCGAAACCTCCTCCCGCCCCCGAGCGACTCTTTTTTT
>JAFWTH010000049.1 GCA_017518975.1 Clostridia bacterium | reverse complement strand
GCCTCAATTTGCAGAGCATCCGGCTGTTAACCGGAGGGTTACAGGTTCGAGCCCTGTCCGGGGAGAAATGGAAAAGCGCCGATAAGGCGCTTTTTCCATTTCCCCCGGACAGAAAACAAGGCGAAGAACCTGTAAGGTAAACAACTTCGCGTTTACGCGAAGTTGTTTATGTTAAGGCTCGCAACGCGAGACTTAACGATTCGAGCCCATATAATAATCTGCAACATGCAATAGACTTTATTTCAAGCACCTCAAAGGTATAATATTCCGAACAACGTGAATACTTCACGTCTTCAGCGTAAGAAATATCTGAACGGCAAAGCCGTTCAGATATTTCTTGACCCGCTAACGGCGTCTTCAACGCCGTTAGCGGACCTGTCCACGGGGAGCAAAGCGGCAGTCTTTTTTCTCTGACCGTTGAAAAAACGGTCTGAAAAATGTATAATAGTCGTATCGATATGAAGGAGAGGAGAAAAAAGACATGGCGAAAAAAATCGGGGCGTATTCTCTGCTCTTTTCCTCTTTCATGTTCATCCAGCTCGTTTTTCTGCGGCTCGGGAATCAGGCGGGACTCGGACTTCTTCCGGGGGGACTTGCCGAACAAGTATATTACCTGATCCAGGTTTTCGTAATACTCGGTTTCGCCCTTTTTGCCATAATAAAAAAAGCGTCCGGGACCGTATTTCAGCGCGTCGGCGCGCTCTGCTCCGTCGCTTTTCTCGCACACTGTACTCTTTTTATGCTTTTTATTCCCCCGGATACGTTTGCGGCGCTGATCCTTACCGCGGTCGGGTCCGTCCATCTCGGTTTTGTCGGCGGGTGCGTGTATCTGAAAATGGCCGAGGCGGCGCACGGAGGCGTCAGAGTAGAGATCTGTATGGCGGTCGGCTGTTCCTCCGCGATCCTGCTTCAATACCTGCTTCAGCTTGAATGGACGCTGGCGCCTGTTTTGGCGATCCTGTCCGCGGCTTCCGCCGTTTGTCTTGCGCTTTCGCTGTTCCGCCGCAGATCGGCGGACGACGTCAGACCCGCCGCGGTTCCCGCCGGGATACCCGCGAAAACGATCGTCTTCACCTCGCTGATCGCCGCGGCTCTTCTGCTGTTCCCGTCGTTCTTCAACGGATATATCCACCATTTGCAGATCGCGTCGGGATATACCGAGTACAACGTATATACGTGGCCGCGCCTGATGATGATCCCGGCTTATATGCTCTTCGGGACCGTCGCGACGGTCAGACGCGGAAGGTATCTTCCCATTACCGCTCTTTGCGCGGCTATCGCCGCGCTGCTCAACTCCGTTCTTGTCTGGAGCGGCGTCGGATATCTTGTCAATATGTGTTTGTTTTACGTCGCCATCGCCGCATCGGTCGCATACTACGATCTTGTGTTCTGGCGCATAGCGATGCGGACGAAACGGCCGGAGATATGGGCGTCGGCGGGACGTATACTCGACTCGGCGTGCGTCCTGGCGGCAGGCGCGGCGCGTATATCCGCTCTTCCCGTGGTAGCCGTCGTATCCGTAGACGCGGCGCTGCTTGCGGCGACGATCGTACTCATGGCTCTGAACGGTGACTTCAACTTTTCGCACCGTCCCGATCCGCTCCGCCCCGCGGCTCCCGGCACCGATCCTTTTCCCGTGATCCGGGACCGTTACGGCTTTACCGATTCGGAGACACGCGTATTCCGCGAGCTGGTCCTGACAGAGGACAAACAGACCGCCATAGGGGACCGTCTCTCCATAAAACTGCGAACCGTCCAGGCAAACGTCACTTCCATTTACCGTAAAACGGGCGCGTCGACCCGTTCCGGTCTCGTGCAGATATACCGCGATACGGTATCGTCCGATTGATCGGTCTTTTCTGAATCTCTTCCCGCCTTGGGAAGGGATTTTTGCTTTTTCGTGGTATATGCGGGAAACCGCAATCGACACACGGAATAAAATATGTTAAATTCATAATGAAATATTATACTCTGGAGGATGATGTATGAAACTGAACTTCGGGAAACGCACTGCGGCGCTCGCGCTTGCGCTGCTCCTTCTTCTGCCGGTCCTGCCGCTTTCCGTATTCGCGGTGAATCCGGCGCTGAACGTGACGCCCGCGCCCGGATTTACCGTCTACCGGTTCGACGGCGCGACGGATGATGCGGCGAACGGCACCCCGGTCGCCGACAACGTGATAGATCTCAGCCAGACGCTCTATTTCCTCACCGGTAACAACGTGCAGATGGGCGCGTTCTGCCTCTGGCCGGTGGAGGGAGACGAGCTTCCTCCCGCGACGATCTGCAATTCCGGATACAACGGGAATGAGTATTCGAGCGAACTTTTATCGCTCTCTCACGTGAATTCCTCAAGCCTTATGGCGGGAACGATACTCGGCAAAAACGTTGGCTACGACTGGGACGTCGGGAGGTTCTACGCGAACGAGGGATACACGCTGAAATACATGGCGGCCGGGGAATATTACCCGGAACCCGGCACGTACAGATTCCTGATGTTCTACAGCAACAGCGTCTACTATTCGGACGTTTACACGATCACCGACGACACGGGACTGACCGCTGATCAGGGCGTCGCGGAAGCGGTGTGGATCATCGACGATCATCCCGCCTCGGTTATCCCGTACAATCCGGACGAGGGAAAGACTGCTTTCGACATGTCGATCCTTCTTCCCGCGGACGTTTCAGGTATCAGCAGCGTCCGCCTTCTCAGAGCGGATTATGATATGTTCGGTTCCGACAGTTATTTCTGGTTCGGCGTCAATAGAGACGGAGACTCTTTTCAGGTCGGAAAGATGACGGACGAGGGAGTGTTCGACGAAGGTCACTGCTTCCTTCTCGAAAACTGTGAGGTCTCGAATATGACCCCGGGATCATACCGCGTCAAGGTAATCGCGGGAGACGGCCGCGCGTTCATCGACAACACGGTAGCGATAGTGAAAGAGGTCTCCACCGATCCCCCGATCATAACGACGTCTTCGCTTCCCTCGGGGAAAGCGGAGGAGCCGTATTCGGCGTATCTTGAGGCGACGCCCGTCAGCGGAGGAAAGATCTCCT
This sequence comes from Clostridia bacterium, assembly GCA_017518975.1. Taxonomy (GTDB): domain Bacteria; phylum Bacillota; class Clostridia; order Oscillospirales; family CAG-272; genus RUG11130. The sequence continues at coordinate 8,409 of JAFWTH010000049.1, read as the reverse complement.
GGTCGCTTTCTGGCAAACTTCCCGACGGCCTTTCGCTGTCTTCCGGCGGCGTGATCTCCGGAACTCCCGAAAAGACGGGGAGATTCGCTTTCGCGGTCCGCGCGAGCGAGGAAGGCGGCGGATACGCCGACAAGGATTACGCTATCACAATAACCGAGGCGGATCTTAAACTCAAAGACGACGCTTATTTTGGGTACGACAGCGTCGGCGAACAGATCAAATACGAAAGTTCGTATTCGTTAGGTATGGCTTTCAACCGCCCGGCATCATCCGGTGAGACCGCGTCCGCGACCGTGTATTACAAAACGGTCGGCGGCTCGACGAAGACGGTCGGACACGATCTTGATACGTACGGATGGGCCGGAGCGAGCGGAAGCGGTCAGCTTCCGACGGACGCCTCGAGCGTAGAAAAGGTCGAGTTTTTCCTGAACGGCGAGCTCGTTTACACCAAAACGGTCGAAAAGACCGTTGCTCCTGCGATCGAACTGAACGTTACCGGATCGTCCGGACAATACCTTTATCTGGGCGTTTACGACGAATCGGGAGAATGCGTCGCCGGCTACTCCGTCGGATATTCGGGAAAGACGTTCAATATAAACTCCCTTCCCTCAGGGACTTACCGGTTCATGCTTTCCGGATCCATTTACGGATTCGGATATCAGAATTACGGCGAAACGACGGTAACGCTCGGGGACGGGCAGAAGCAGAACGTGACCCTTCCCATCGTCAATCATTACGCAACGCGTATCACCCTCGAGTCAGATGCCGAGGGGAAGGGGTACTGTAACGCAACGTACGAGTGGTACGCCGACCCCGAGGGGAAGGAACTGCTTCAGACCGGCGATTCGCGCACTCTGCTCGACGACGAGGCGGTCTACGTCCGCGCGATCCCGAAATACAGTACCACGGTCACGAATCTGCCGACCGACCTGATCCGCGTCGACAGGGGCGGTTCGACCACCGGATACCGCACGGTGAAACTGACGCTGCCGAAGAAGCAGACTGCCGCCGTCAGCATTTCCGCTCTCTGCGAGCAGCTTGACGGAAGCGCTCCCGCCCGCGGGTATTACACGGTCAGTGTGACGAGATACGGCGACCCGGGCTATTCGGACTCCAACTATTACAGTCCCGACTGGAGAAACGGGGAGACGCTCTCCCTGAACGGTCTCACGGAAGGGACGAAGATCATTCTCACCGGAGGAACCGGCTGGGGCAGCTTCAGCTACGTCGTCACGGCTGAGGACGCCGCGAGAGGAACTCTTGATCTGCGACCGACCGTACCTCTTGCAGACGGTCTCATCCGCTGGAGCGTGACGCAGACCGACGCGGCGGGGACCCGTCCGTTCTGGAATCTCAGCTATCTCGATCAGGTAAGGATCAGGAAAGCGGACGGGACCGAGCTCGGTATAGTCCGCAGAGACGAATTTCTCCTCTTGACGGAACCCGAAAAAGTGTCCGTCGGCGAAACGCTGACGATCGTCGGCTGGCGCGGAGACTCCGATTATCCGTACGCATACGGAGAGGCGACGTTCACCGTGACGAAAGACTCCGGAGGACGGCGGACCGGTACCGCGGCGCTGCCTATTGTCGACCGCGGACGGGTCTACTTCGATCTGGACCGCGGAGAGGAAGTTCCTGCGATCACTCTTCTTATCTACGGAGCGGACGGAAATCTGATCTATCAGAAACGCAACGCCGAGAGCGGTAACTGGAACTACCACACGGTGGGGATCGCCACCCCGTATCTTCCTGCGGGTTTTTACTTCGCAGGCGCAGCTCCGAGTGTCTATATCGACGGTCTTGAGCCGGGAGAATACGACACCGCTGCGGAACTGGCACTCAAGCCTTACGCGGTTCTTCGTGAAACGGGCCTTGTCGGATTCGGAACCGTCAATCTCGGAACTCTCGAACTGCCGACCGGCTTCAGAGGAGGACAGCTGGTCAACCTCGATCTTTCAGGCGTATCCATGACCAAAGCGCAGAACGAATGCTTCCGTCTGGATATCACCGTGACCCCAAGGATGGGCTTTACGCTTGACAGCGGGCGAAACGTCACGCTTTATATAAAAACGAACCAGCAAGGTACGAACAGCTGGGGCGGACACGTATCAACTCGTTCTCTGAGCGTGAACGGGATCCCGCTCGACATAAACCGCTGGAGCGGGAACGGCACGCTTCAGGACAACGGAACGATCACGCTTGAACTTACCCCCGCGCAGATAGAAGAACTCGGCGGATTCCCGCTGAAACTCTCGACGACCTGCTATCAGTTGGTCGACGAAAAACTCGAGGCGAGCGCATATCTGCGTTTCTGGCAAGGCGGGACATTCCACAGCGATTATATAGGCAGTTTTTCCGAGCCGACCGGCGCGCTGACGCTGACGGTACCCAATATGATCACCGACGGCTCATTTACCGTGTACGGAAGAGGTCCTGCCATGGTAAACCCGGGCGATCCTTACACGGTGACGCTTTATCTCGACGGACGGCCCGTCGCATCCGGCGTGACCGACACACAGCGCGGATACTACCGAATCAACGTAAATCTTGACGAATCCGAATTGTCGCCGCTTCAGACGCTTCGCTTTACGGCATCCGGATCGTATCACGACGGTATCAGGGCGCTCACGTCCGAAGAACAGAGCGCGCTTTACAATCCCGAGGGCGCGCAGCTTCAGACGATGGTCCTGAATTGGGAATCCCATCAGGGCGACTTCGAAGCCGGAAGAGGTCAGTCGATCGTCATGCTGAACGACGGCGACGCGCCTAATCTTTACGGTCTGTGGTATCGCGGCGGTTTTGCCAATGATCTGGGAAAAGTATTCTGGAGCGTAACATTTGCGGGCCATCCGGAGAAGGTCGAGGCGGCTCGCGTCTACGTTCCGCGCAACGGAACGACGGAATGCCTCGAATGCACTGAAATGCCCGACGGAAGCTGGGCGACCGAGCCGACGTACTTCTACGGCTCGGCTCCGGATGGAGCGTGGGTCGAGTTCGACTGTCCTGTCGAATACGGGTACGTGAACGATCCGGACGGCGCGATCTCCGCGGCAAACGTTGCCGATTTCCTCGGTCTGCTCTCGGGAAGCGAGAGCGTCGGCAATATTGAGGGAAATCCGATGAACGGAGATATCCTGACTTTCCTTCTCGGCACGCCCGAAGAGGGTCAGCTCCCCGTCGGATTCTCGCTCTGGAACGAGAAATGGGACGCCGCTGAACTCGAAAGGTTCAGAGAACTCGAACTCAGCCCGAACACGCCGAATCTGCTCTCCTATGACGAGGGCTACATGACGTTCGGCGAGGGCGCGGACGCGATCACCGTCTGGGCGACGGATACGGTTTACCGCTACGTCGATCATGACGACAATTCAAAGCATCTGTACGAAGAGACTGTTTACACCCCCGATTTCCGCATGGTCACGACGTGGAACGAATCGGCGAGGACGAAGCAGGTCTCCATCCTCTCGATCGGCGGTCTCGGATTTGAAGACCTCAACTTCGACGGAATAACCGACGAGACCCTGCTCGGTTTCGCCCGCACCGCGGCGATCCAGACGATCTGGCTGACCTTTTACGAAGAGTTCGCGTACGCTCTCGCGGACGCAGTAACGGCTGAGCCGGACGCGGGCGGGATATCGGGCGTTTCCGTCGCCCGCGCGCCCGCTCTTCTCGCGCCGAGCACTCAGGATATTCTTAACGGGATCAAGCGCCTTGAAAAGTGCAAGGAAAAATTCGAAAAGATCAAGGACGATCCGTTCACGAAGATCGTCACCGACAGTTACGACTGGTGTCACGGCAAAGAGATCGACAAGTACGAGATCCGGAAGATCAAAGACTTCCTTGACGATAACCCCTGCCTCAAACGGCTTTACAAGTTCTACAGATCAGGTACCGACGACGCGAACAACCCCTACCGCGTGATCGCGGAAGCGGACGCTGTTTACTACAAGGTCGGCATGGGCGAACTCGGCAAGATCGTCGAAAACGCCTTCAACGCCGGATCTTACGTAGGAGGCAGCGCAAAGCAGGCGGCGGAAAAGCTGACCGACGCAATGTACAAGGGTTCCGTAGAGACGCTCTCCGATTACGCATACTCAAAAATGTATGAAGCGGACCTCTTCTGGAGGCAGTCGGAGAATCTTGCCCATGATATCTATATCGCAGCAAAACGCGCGGAGCGCGAGGAACGCGGTATCGGCGGGCTCTGCAACGAGGGGATCGACTGGAGACGTTTCCCGACGAGCCTTTACGACTACAACAAGTATTTCGGATACGGTCCGAATTCGTATTTGAACGTGACTCCGCCTCCGGGGCCGCAGGGACGCTACGACCCCTCCGGTTACGTTTACGAGGCGGTCCCCTCGAACAGAGTCGAGGGAGCGGAAGTCACGCTGTGGCAGCTTGACGGACCCACGGAGACCAAAGACGGGTCCGGCGAGGTAACGTCGCTCTCGGGCGGGACGCCGTTCATTATAGACGCAGATCTTTTCGGTATAGAACCCAACCCGCAGATCACGGGAACGGACGGAAGATATCAGTGGTTCGTACCCTCCGGATGGTGGCGCGTTACCGTTTCCAAGACGGGATTCGAGGCGGGCAACACCGGAGCCGACGGCGGATTCGGTATAGGGGCCGTCAAAAACGCGACGGACGGGAACTGGTATATGCCGGTCCTTCCCGAACAGCTCGACGTCAATATCCCGCTCGTGAGCTTTACGGCGCCCGAGGTGTCGAGAATACTGGCGAACACCAAAGGTCTGTTCGTATTCTTCTCCAAGTATATGGATGAAAGCACGCTCACTCGCGACAGGTTCACGCTCTTCGTGAACGGTGTCGAAACGGATTATGACCTGTCTCTCGTCGACAGTGAAAAGAGTGGCCCCGCCGACGGCGCGCCGAACTTCACCCGTACCGTGAAACTGACCTATGAGGGTATGAAAGAGGGCGACGTCGTTGAAGTGGTGGTCGACAACAGAGTCGAAAGCTACGCCGGAGTTGCGATGGAAACGCGCTTTGAGAGCGATCGGATGACTGTTTCCGCCCCCGAGAGAGCGGCGACGCCGACCGCGAACGTACCGTCCGGCGAAGTTGAAAAAAATACCGCGATCTCATTGATCGCCCCGACCGGGGGAACTGTCGTCCGTTATACGGTCGACGGATCCGAGCCGAACGGAGAGAGCCCCGTACTGACCGACGCGATAATAGTGACCGAAAACGTCACGGTCAAAGCGATAGCGACCGGAGCGTTCGTCGAACCGAGCGGCGTTCTGACCGTCAGCTATACGATCCCGACGCCGAAGACCGCGCCCGACCGGGTCACGGCGCAGGTAGACGGCAAGCCGGTTTACGACGGCGATACCATCGAGCCGGGCAAGTTGACGTTTACCTGCTCGACCGAGGGCGCGGAGATCTGGTACACGACGAACGGGGTGTGTCCCTGCGACGACGAGACCGCGAGAAACCGCTACACGTCGCCTGTCGATCTGACTCCCGGAACGTATTTCTTCCGCGTCAGAGCGCAGAAGGACGGAATATGGTCCGAGGGACTGCCGCTTCATCTGACGGTGAAGGCGCCCCTCGTCAATCCGTTCACCGACGTGAAGGAAGGCGTTTACTATTACGATGCGGTCATGTGGGCGGTATCGCACGATCCTCAGATAACCAACGGCATCAGCGCAGACAAGTTCGCTCCGAACAACACCTGTACGCGCGGTCAGGTCGTCACGTTCCTCTGGAGGGCGAGCGGCGAGCCCGCGCCGAAGAACACATTCAACCCGTTCGTTGACGTAAAGAAGAGCGACTATTTCTATCAGGCGGTCCTGTGGGCTGTCGAGCAGGGGATCACCAACGGAACGGACAAGACGCATTTCAGCCCGAACGCAGGATGCACGCGCGGTCAGGTCGTGACTTTCCTGTGGAGAGCGAACGGCGGTCCCGCGCCGTCCGGATCGGCAAATCCCTTCAAAGACGTAAAGCGTTCCGATTACTACTTCGACGCAGTCCTGTGGGCGGTAGGAAACGGCGTTACCACGGGAACGGGCGCGAATACGTTCTCACCCAAGGACACCTGTACGAGAGGACAGATCGTCACTTTCCTCTACCGTTATATGGGGTGATCCGACGATAAAATACGAAGAAACGCACGGGACCTCCGGGGCTCGTGCGTTTCTTGTTTTATCCGGCTTTGTCGCGGCGCGTACGGACCGGGCCGATAAAAAACGAGTTCCCGGGGTTCCCGGGTCGGGCACGCCGCCTGAGAAAAAATCGCTTCTTTAGAAAAAAAGCGTATCCTGCGGGGAACTTTTTTCGGCAAAAACGGGGCGGGAAATTGTTTTTGGTCTCCGTCTGTGATAAAATAGTCGTGCGGGGAAAGAAAAAACCGAAAAAACCCCGTGTCTTTTGATAAGGGAATATTCCTTTGACGACGTTCCCGATAACCGTTATGAGGAGAGTTGACAATGAAAAAAACGTTATCATTTTTTATATTGTTTCTTGCGTCCGTAATGCTCGCGGGCGTCTTTACTTCAGCTGCGTCGGCACGCGCTGCGGAGAAGTTGCTCCGCCCGATCGGCGGCGATCCTCAGCCGGTCCCGACTCCCGGGGGCACCGGGTATTCCGACGTTTCTCCCGACGCATGGTATCACGGAAGCGTTGAATACGTTTCAAAAACGGGACTGATGGTCGGCGTGTCTGAAGACATATTCGATCCGAACGGGAAACTCACCCGCGCTATGACGGTAACCGTTTTGTACAGACTCGCGGGATCTCCGGCGACGGAGGGTAAAGGACCGTTTTCCGACGTTCCGGACGGCGAATGGTATTCTGAACCCGTAAAGTGGGCGAGCCGTAAAGGGGTGACTCTGGGAGTCAGCGAGACTGCGTTTGACCCGAACGGAATAATTACCCGCGCCGACTTTGCAACGATGCTGTATCGGAACGGCGTGTCCGGCGACCGCTTCCGGACGGACGCGTCGGGTGAAAAAATGAGCCGGCTGACGTTGATAAGATCCCGGATTACGCGAGGGAACCCGTGACGGCGCTTTTCCGTGCGGGGATCGTTCAGGGTAAGGGAAACGGAGTATTCGATCCCCTCGCCTCAATAACCAGAGCCGAGGCGGCGGCTATGATAGAGCGTATCGGTATCGATCTGACGTATATTACTCCCATGATCGAAGGATCGGCGGACAAGTGTACGTACGTTTCCGGCGACGACCGTTTCTACGCCGTGCACGGGACGGACGGCGTCGCGGCGATCATATCGGAACACCGTGCGGAATTCGCGGGGCGGGGAAAGGCCTCCGCGGACCGGCTCGCCGCGTACGGTGAGGACTTCTTCGCGGACAAGACGCTTACCGTGGCTTTCATAAGCGTATCGAGCGGCTCGGTCAACTTTTCGTTCAGCGGGGTCGAAAAGAGCGGTGATGAATACGAGGTCGATCTTGATTATTCCGCGCCTTCCGTCGGAACGAGCGATATGGCGACCTGGTGCATTATAGCGGAGATCCCGGAAAAGGACGTTCCTCTGTCCCGGATCAGGTTCTTTGAGCGGATGGGGAAAACGAAAGTCGAGATCAGCGTGGGACTTACGGATTCTCTCGGGATCGACTTCCGAGTCAGCGCGTGGATCGACAATATGCCGTCGACCGACGCGGGGAATTGGAAGAAGAACGTCACGGTAAAAGTCGAGAGGAGAGAAAAAACGGGCGAACCGATCCCTGACGTCACCGTCAGTATGGCGGTCGGAGATAAAATATTCGACCTCGTCCGTGATCCCGGTTATCCGGAGGACCTGTGCACTTTCAGGGCGACGGAGGAGGATCTGTCGTCGATCGTGTTCGCGCGATCCGGAGATTCTTACGCTCCCTTCCGCGGGAAGCTGACTTTCTCTTTCGGAGAGTTTTCGGAGACGGTTTCGTTTTCCGTCCCCGTTGCGGTAACGTATTGACGGCGTGACGGCCGATATTGAAAAAGAGGTATATAATGAAAAAAACAGTCGTTTCCGTGATCCTTCTTTTTTCCCTGTTGATCTCCGCCGTTCCGGCGATCCCGCTGACGGCGTCGGCGGCGGGTCTTCCGTTCCGTGACGTGATGGCGGGCGACTGGTTTTACGGAGCCGTTGCGCGGGTATACGGAGAGGGGATCATTATCGGCATCCGACCCGACGCTTTCGAGCCGGGATCGAAGATGACCCGGGCGCAGCTCGTGACGATAGTCTGCCGTCTGTCGGGCGACGAGCCGGCGGGACTCGGCGAGGGACTCACCTTCGGAGACACGCAGAAGACCGCATGGTACGCCGACAGCGTCGGATGGGCGCTGCGCGAAGGGATCGTCACCGGATACCCGGACGGTACGTTCAGACCAAACGCGCCCGTGACGCGCGCCGAGCTCGCCGCAGTGCTTTCCCGTTTC
>JAFWTH010000002.1 GCA_017518975.1 Clostridia bacterium | reverse complement strand
GCTGTGTCAGGTTCTGAAATGTCAGCCCGGGGATATACTCGAATATACCGAAGAAGAATAATAAAGCGTGATAACTTCCGATGAGGGGGTTATCACACTTTTTTCGCCGGTTTGCGCCATTCCGGTTGTATTATTCCCGTATTTGTGATAAAATAATATATATGAATCTTGATGGATCGGAGCGAAGACGTGCTTTTGTTCGAATATGAGAGAATATACTTTGAGCACTCCGAAAACGTTTTCAGATTCCTTTTCAGGATGAGCGGGAACTCCGCACTTTCCGAAGAGTTGACAGATGAAACCTTCGGGAACGCACTTTCACATGCCGGTGATTATTCGGGTCGCTTTAAGATCCGTTCATGGCTTATGTTCATTGCCTACGATGTTTACAAAAAGCACCTCAGAAAGACTGAAAGCGTTTTTTTCAATGATGAAAAACCAAAACCGGGCGAGGCGATCAGGAAAAGCATACTGTCCCTTCCCGAACCGTACTGCCGCGTACTGACTCTCCGTCTTTATGCAGGTCTTCCCTTCTCGGAGATTGCATGTCTCGAAAGATTGAGTCAGAATTCGGTCAAAGTGATTTACTGCAGAGCAAAAAGAAAACTATCAGAGGTGATGTGAAATGAAACTTACGTGCGATATGGTCACCGACCTCTATCCGCTTTATAAGGACGGGCTCGCAAGTCCCGACACGAAAGACGCAATAAAAGAGCATCTGAAAAACTGCGACGATTGCCGAAATTTTTACAGACGCTATCCGTTTCAGGATAAACTTTTAAGAAATTCCGCCGCGGACGTGTTTGATAATCCGACGCATACCTCGTCTGTCACCGACGGCTTCAACAACTTCGCAAGAAAAATGCGCAGAAACAAGAAAATCAGAATTGCCGTTGCGTGCATTGTCGCCGCTGCGGTCGCTCTCTTCGCATTCTTCAAATTATTCAAATCGGAAAAGAAATAAGGATCAAGGACTGCCCAAGGTCTTCACCCGTTTCGGTGAAGACCTTTTTTCGTATATAAGTCGGAACAATTGAATAAGAGTATAACGGAATTCTCGTTCGGGCGGTGATCTTTCTTGTTCGGTGAATTATTGAACGGCGTGGTACTTCCATTTTCTTTAACGGTATGCGGTATCGTTCTCGCTTTCAGGATCAAACTGTTACGTATCCTATCACCGTCAGGCTTCGTGAATGATATGATGACGGCAGGGACAGGAAAAGGGAACTCACCGTTCACGTCATTATGCACCGCGCTCGCGGGTACGCTCGGGGTCGGAAATATCGCGGGAGTTGCAACGGCGGTCGGCTCGGGAGGCGCGGGCGCGCTTTTCTGGATGTGGGTCGGCGCTGTCCTTTCAGCGTCGGTGAAATACGGAGAAGTTACGCTCGCCGTGAAGTTCAGGAGACGTTCCGTCAACGGATTTTACGGGGGAGCGATGTACACTATCAGAGACGGGCTCTCAGGTTTGATCGGTTACGGCCCCGCTTCCTTTCTCGGAGGACTTTTTGCTTGTCTGTGTGTTGTGAACTCTCTTGTTATGGGAACGGTAATTCAGTCAAATTCTGCAGCGGCGGTCTCCGAAGACGGAACCGTCAGGGTAATAATCACGGCGCTCCTCGCCGCAGGAGTTGCCTTCGTTGCCGTTTCGGGTCCGGGAAAGATCGGAAAGGTGACGTCGGCGCTTATACCTCCTCTTTCGCTCTTTTACATTGCCATCTCTATCTACGTGATCGTAACAAACCGCTCCGAACTTCCGTCGGTATTCCGGGATATTTTTTCCGGAGCGTTCAGTTTCCGGGCTGCCGCGTCAGGCGCAGCGGGATTCGGATTTAAAGAAGCGATCAGATACGGGATCACGAGGGGTATTTTCTCCAACGAAGCCGGTTGCGGGACCGCTCCCACCGCGCACGCATCCGCTGACGTCGACGTTCCGCACAAGCAGGGGTGCTTCGGGATCTTTGAAGTGTTTTTCGACACTCTCGTACTTTGCACGATGACAGGGCTGGTCGTCATCATAGGACAAAAACGATTCGGTATCACCGGAAGCGGAGGAGTAGGCGATACTCTTTTCGTATTTGAAAAACTCGCGGGAACTCCGGCTTATTTTTTAGTTGCGGTATCGATTTTCCTGTTCGCTTACGCTACCGTAATTGCGCAGCTGTATTACGGCAGGACCGCGCTTTTCTATCTTACGCCTTCACGCTTCGCCGGGAAAGCACTCGGTTTCATAACCGTCACCGCGACGGTTGTCGGAGGGTTCGTCGGTACCGGAATAATGTGGGCTATTGCTGATATCGTCATAGCGGTTATGACCGTTATCAACGTTTCCGTTCTGATCGTGCTGTCAAGAACGATTGCGAATGAGGCACGCGGAGGACTTTCGCTAAGAAAAATAAATATCCCCCCGTAAAACGGGGGGTATTTCATTTTCGGGCATAGCCCTATATGTTACTGGCAGCGCACAAGTGCGCTTTTTATTGGCCTGCCAGCCATGCAACTGTTACTTACTACCCATAAATGGGTCCCGTGG
>JAFWTH010000048.1 GCA_017518975.1 Clostridia bacterium | reverse complement strand
GTTTACCGGTTCGGAGAGCGAACGCACGGGCGACGTTGCTTCGAGCGCGAGTGCTGCGTCTTCGACCGTCATACCGCAAGCTGAAGCGAGCTCCTCAATACGCGGCTCCCTCATATTTTCAGATATGAACCTTTCCCTCTCGCGAAGAAGACGTGCTCCGTCGCGCTTTTTTATTCGGGAGACCTTTACGGGGCCGTCGTCTCTGAGGTATTTTCTGATCTCGCCTATAATAAGAGGTACGGCATAAGTCGAAAAAGCCGTTCCGCGGGACAGATCGAACGAACGGATCGCCTTAAGCATCCCGATCGAACCGATCTGAACAAGATCTTCCCATTCCACTCCTCGTCCGGAAAAGGAAGCCGCAGCACCCGCGACGAGCCCTGAATTCTTCTTCATCAGTTTTTCCGCCGCGGTCTCATCCCCGTTTTTATATTCTTCAAGGAGTTTTTTGTTCTCGGCGTGACGTTCCGAACATTTCACGTCCATATCAGCCTCCGGAAAATGTATGTATCACCTCATCTGCTGACCGGAAGCGCAGACAGCTTCTTTTTCATCACGACTCTCGTCCCCTTTCCCGGAGCGGATATTACGTTCAGTGTGTCCATGAAGTTCTCGATAAGCGTAAATCCCATGCCGCTTCTCTCTCCGTCCGGATCGGTGGTAAAAAGCGGCTGCATCGCGACTTCCACGTCCTCGATTCCCCGTCCTTTGTCTTTCACTTCGATTCTGACTGATCGGTCGTCGTACAGTTTCACCCCGATGAGAACGGGACCGATCATATCCCGATAACCGTGAACGATACTGTTTGTTACCGCTTCCGATACCGCGCATTTAATATCGGACAACTCGTCGAACGTCGGATTCAGCTGAGCCGTAAAAGCCGAAACGACCGCTCTCGCCGCCGCTTCGTTGACGGAGTATGACGGAAGCGTCACCTTGATCTCGTTTATTCGATTTCTTTTTTTCATACCGCCTTTTCCTCTCTTTTATCGCAAATCTTGCCGCGGGTGATCTTTACGATCCTTTCCATACCCGCGAGATCGAGAATTTTCTGCACCGCCGCAGTTGGATTGCTTACCGAAAAAGGAATGCACAGATCGGACGCCTTTGACAGCCGTCCGAGAATGAGACCGAGTCCCGAAGAATCCATAAACGTCACTTCAGACAGATCGAGCACGAGTGCCGCCGGACGCGTCCTCATCATTTTTCCGTCGATCTCAGCCCTGATCTTTCTCGCGTTGTGATGGTCAACTTCTCCGGCGATCGTCGCAATAAGCCTTTCTTCATCCGTTCCGAATTTTACCTTACAAATATCCCTTTTCATTTGTACTCCTCTTTCAATCACTGTCACGGGCTTCCTTTTTCGTCTTTCATTTTAGAAACCCCGAGATGAAATATCCGTCGATTTAGGACGACGGAGAATCTTTTCCCGTTCAATTTTCCGACACGAGCGGCCGCGGCCGGATAGTTTGTCAAAAAAAAGCAAATAACAAAAAAACGACGGAAATATTTGCCGTTATTTCTTGACTTTTGTATTTTTCGGGGTTAAAATTGATTAGCGTAAAAAACGACTCGCCGGCATTTATGCCCGTAGCTGAATCATCGGGGCGGGTCGTTTTTTCTTTTTCATCTTGACCGGGCGCTTTGTTTATGGTTTAATATACTGTACGGAACATATCGTCCTCTACCTCGGAATAAGATCAAATAAGCTTGTTCGGGAGGAACTTGATATGAGTCTTGGAAAACGGACCGTTCTTACATCGTCGTTTTTCTTCGCAGCGGCCGCGCTCGGAGCATGGTTTGTATTCGGGATCGCATCTCCGTCGGTAAAGTATATTTCAGTCGCCGCGGATATGGATGCCGCCGCGCCTTTTGACTTTTTCCGTTTTGCCTCGGGACGTGCATTCGGAGGAATTGTCGAGGCGTTCGGGATCTTTTTATCCGGTTTGTCTTTTTTTCCCGCCGCGGCGTCTTCGGCAATTCTCGCGCTGCGCGGCGCGAGCTTCGGCGCGGCGATTCGCGGCATCCGCGACGGGGTTTTACTGATTCAGGGAAGCACCGCCATCCACGGACTGAACCCCGCGATCGTCATTCCGTCGCTTTATGCGCTGTCATCACTTTTATTCGTCGCGTTTTCATTCGTCGCAGCCACTTTTTCGGAAAGATTCAGAACGAACGGATCGAAACGCGTAAGGACCGCTTTCGTTTATTCCGCCGTATTCACCGTTTTTCTCGGTGCGGTGATCGTGCTCGAGCTGATCCGTTGTACGGCGGTCAATTAAAGTTTCGGGAGGGATAAGATTGTCTAAAGGCAAAGATCAGGGAGAAAAAAAGAAGTTCAATCTTTTCAATTTCTTTGCAAGAAAAAGCGACCCGGCAGGAGTGGACCCCAACGAGCCGCTTATTACGGATAATCCGAATTTCGTCAACTTCTTCAAACTCTTCGTGAGAAAATTCAGCAATATCACCCTGATCAATATTATGATCGTTCTTACGAATTTCCCGATGTTTTTCTTTCTGATCGGTATCAGCGGTTTTTTTTCCGGACATACGACCGCACCTGCCTATAATCTTTATCCGCATCTGTCCGGGATCGTCTCGGAAAAACTCTCTCCCGCGTCCGCAGCCCTTTTCGGAACATACTCCCTTCAGACTAACGTAACCGTTCTTTCACCTACCGACTACGTTTTCTTCTGGCTGACGCTTCTGCTCGTTTTCACCATCGGGATCTCGTCCGTCGGGTCGGTATATCTGCACCGGAACATGGTGCGCGGAGAACCTGTTTTTCTTCTGAGCGACTACGTCGGCACAGTAAAACGCAATCTGAAACAAACCCTGATCTTCGGTTTCATTGACTCTTTGATAATCGGTATCCTCGTTTACGACGTAGCTTTTCTTCGCGTCAACTCGATGTCCGGTATGACGACCGGGATAATGTTTGCAGCTGTTATTTTCCTTATTGTCCTTTACTTTCTCATAAGAACGTACATATATACTATGATCGTCACGTTCGATATGCCGATCATAAAAATGTTCAAAAACGCTTTGATAATGTCGGTCGTTGGCTTCAAGAGAAATATTTTCTATCTTCTCGGATCAGCGGTTGTCATCGTTCTCAACTATCTGCTTCTTATGCTTTACTTCCCGATAGGAATTATTCTTCCTTTTATGATAGTTCCCTCCGCATTGACGTTCCTCGGAGAATACTGCGTATTCCCGAATATTATGAAGTATATGGTCAAGGATGACTGACGACGAACCCCGCTTCGCCGTGATCCCGCCGGGATCACGGCGATTTTTTTGATATGAGTTCCGAGACGGTGACGAACTCATATCCTTCATCTATCAGCACCGGCAAAAAAATGCGAAGCGCCTCCGCGGTGTGCGACTCGCCGGAAATAAAGTCGTGACACAGTATAACGTCTCCGTCCTTTACGTTTTCCGTAACGGTTTTCGCTATTTCCTCAGCCGATCGGTGAGTCCAGTCGCGCGTATCGACGCTCCAGAGGACGACGGTGTAACCGAGTTTCCACGCCTCGTCTTCTCCCGCTTCTCCTATTCTCCCCTCCGGTGGACGGAACAGCGTCGTTTTGAGCCCGGCTGCGTTCATAACCGCTTTCTCGGTTTCAAGCAGCTGAGTCTTTAAGTCTTCTCGCGACAGCCGTTTGACATTAATGTGTGAGAAGGTGTGGTTGCCTATCTCATGCCCTTCAAACGCTTCTCTGGCAGTGAGTTCGGGCCTCTTCTCTGCGTTTTCCCCAACGTTGAAAAACGTGGCGCGAACTCCGAATTCACGGAGCACATCCAGTATTTCCGCCGTGGTGCGAGGATGAGGCCCGTCGTCAAAAGTCAGAGCCACGACCTTTTCGTCAGTTTCTACCTTCGAAACGATTTTTCTCTGCTCCGACGAGCTGATCGGAACGGCGGCAAGCGACGCCGCGAGGAAAAACGCCGCCGCGCGATACTTAAGTTTTTTCATCTTTGAAAAGCTCCTCAAGTTTACCGAAACGGTATCCGTCATTTTTCAGCGTCTTTATTACCATCCCGAGGATCTCCGCGTTAGTCCCGGAAGTCGGATGAAGAAGAAAAACAACGCCGGGCCTTGCCGAGTCAACGATCTTTTCATAAGATTTTTCGGGATCGGGTTGACGGTCGTTGTCCCAGTCAGCGTATGCAAAACTCCAAAGGACGGTTTTATATCCGAGTTTTTCCGCAAAAGAGAGATTTTCCTCGCTGAACCTCCCCTCGGGAGGTCTGTAAAACTTCGACAGCTTTCTCCCGGTCGCCTCCTCATATTCTTTTTCCATTTTTTCAAGCTCCGCCGCAAATTCGGAAAAACCGCGGCAACTCGTCATATCCCGATGCCTGGCGGTATGATTGCAGACCGTGTGCCCCTCGTCCGCCATCCTTTTAAGAAGCGCGGGTTCCCGCTTTGCAAGGTTTTCAAGGACAAAAAACGCACCGGGAACGTTTTCCTCTTTTAAAATATCGAGCACTTTAGTCACGTTTCCGTTTTCGTATCCTGCGTCGAATGTCAGATAAACGACGCGATCACCCGTCGATGACGCGTTTTTGTCAATAAATCTACAGTCGTGTTTTTCGATAAAGCTCATCTCGGGCGGGCAGACGATCCCGTCGCCTTCTCTTTTGACGTACCAATCGTAAGCGGTACTGTCCTCAGCAAACGCGGCGAGCGAAAGCGAAACCGCGGCGAGTATAAAAGCCGTAAATTTGATTTTCTTCATTCAGTCGTCTCCTTTCATCACCGTCCGCAATTATTCTGCGCGGCAAGCGCCGTCGCAAACGATGAAAAATGTGGTCGGTTTCCGAAAAATATAATAAAACAGAGCGGCCGTCGAAAAAGATTGAATTTATCCCTCGGCTGGTATATAATTACTGCGTAGTTCAATAACGAAAGGCAGAATATGGAAGATATCAAAAAACGTGCGCTTGAAGCACACTTCAAATGGCGCGGAAAAATCGGGACCGAAGCGCTTGCGCGCGCCTCGACTCCGGATGAACTTGCGCTGGCTTATACTCCGGGCGTGGCGGAGCCGTGTCTTGCAATAAGAGACGACCCTTCCCTTTCTTTTGAGCTGACAAGGCGATGGAACACCGTCGCGGTCATTACGGACGGTACCGCTATACTCGGGCTCGGGGATATCGGAGGCGCAGCGGGAATGCCCGTTATGGAGGGTAAGTGCCTTTTGTTCAAAGAATTCGCGGGGATAGACGCTTTCCCTCTCTGCGTAGGGACCAAGGACGTTGACGGATTCGTTGAGACCGTTGCCAATATCGCCGACAGCTTCGGCGGGATCAACCTTGAGGATATCGCGGCGCCGAGGTGCTTTGAAATCGAAAAAAAGCTCAAAGAGCGCTGTTCGATTCCCGTTTTCCACGACGATCAGCACGGCACGGCAATCATTGTCGGAGCGGCGGTCATCAACGCGTTCCGACTTACGGGAAGAAAACTCTCCTCCTCGAAAATCGTCATAAACGGAGCCGGGTCCGCGGGATGCGCCATAGGAAGACATCTCATCTCACTCGGCGCCGGGAACGTCATATTCGTTGACAGAACGGGGGCGATCGCGCGCGGAGGAGATTTCCTCAATTCCGAACACGAAGCGCTTGCATCGGTATCGAATCCGAACTGTGAGAGCGGGTCTCTCTCCGACGTGATCAAAGGCGCGGACGCTGTGATCGGAGTTTCGAAACCCGGTCTCATTACGTCTGAGATGATAAGATCAATGTCGAAAGGACCCGTAGTTTTCGCGCTTGCAAATCCGACACCTGAGATAATGCCCGACGAGGCGCTTTCGGCGGGAGCCGCCGTCGTCGGTACGGGAAGAAGCGATTTCCCGAATCAGATAAACAACGTTCTGGCGTTTCCCGGGATCTTTCGCGGGGCGCTCGACGCCGGAGCGACCGATATAAACGAACAGATGAAAAGAGCCGCAACGGAAGCTCTCGTTTCACTCATCGGAGACGACGAATTAAAGAGCGATTACATCATTCCCTCGCCGTTCGACAAACGCGTCGTAAAAGCGGTCGCGGAAGCGGTCTCAGACGCCGCACGTAAAAGCGGTGTCTTGAGAAAAAAAGGCCTTTAAAGGAAATCGGCGTGTTAAAACTGAAAAAAGTCGCTTAAAACTTGATTTTAGGCGATTTTTTTATTGTCAACGCGGATCGTTTGTGATAAAATATATTATTATTTATGAAAATATCCCGCCCGTGCTCGCGCACGCGCATACAAGCATCTTTACCACGGAGGTGAACGGTTTGCCAGAGGATATCATCGCTACGATTAAAGAAGCCGAGAGACAGGCGTCGGAAAGAGAAAAAGAGGCCCGCGACGCAGCGGACGCCGCAGTACGCGACGCCGCAGTATCCGCAGACCAAAGAATAAAAAACGCGGAGACGGACGCGGACTCCGCGATCCGCGCCGCGAAAGAAAAAGGCGCGGCTCGCGCCGCGGAGATCAGGAAGAAACGCGAGGAAGCCGCGCTCAGCGAAGCGGAAGAACTCGTGAGGTCCGCAATGGAAAGAAAAAACGAAGCCGTCGAGACGGTCGTTCAGGAGTTGATCGGTAAATGGCAATAACAGAAATGAAGCGTTTCCGGATCCTGACGCTGAGGCGTGAGACGGACAGTCTCGTCTCGTCTCTCAGGTCGCTCCGGTGCGCGGACATTGAAAAAACGCTCTCTCCTCCCGTTCCGGAGGGCGAGGGACCGGAACTTGAGGAGTATGACGTCTCGGGCGATATCGCTGCCGTAAGGTCTAAGATATCCGAGACGATCGCGGCGCTCGACTTTCTCGCTCTTTACGAGAAAAAGAGCCGCGGTCTGTTCCGCCCTCTCCCCGAAGCAGACGAAAGAGAGGCGGCGCTTCCGCCTCCCGACGATCCGCGATTTGAAACCGTAAAACACGTGCTCGGGATCAGAGACGAAAAGACGAGACTGTCAGCGGAAAAAACCTCGCTTGAAAATGAGATCGAGTCGCTCCTCCCGTGGGAGGGGTTCGAGTCGTCAGTTCCCCGGTCGGGAACGGCGTCCACAGAATCGATCGTCGGTTCTCTTTCCTCGAAGATTCCGATCGGAAAGACGGAAGCCCTGCTTGAAGGACTCGCCGCTGTAGTCGAGACGGTACGTACGACGTCCGCTTACAGATTCGTGATGCTTACGGCGTACCGTTCTGATTTCGACGAAGCGCTCGCGCGTCTGGTACGTTCAGGGTTCTCGCCCGCCGTATGCGAAGCAGACGAATCTTCCGGTTTTGCCGCGGGTACGATCGCACGTTCCAAGGCGAGGATCGGTGATATTGAAACGAGGATCGGAGAGATCGACCGGGAAGCGGAAAAACTCGGAGAGGACGTATCGCAGCTCGAACTGCTTCACGATTCGCTGATCTCAGAGGAAGAGCGGTTAGGCGCCGTATCGAAAGCCGCGGCGTCGGACAGGTGCGCGGTCCTCTGCGGATGGATACCGGAGCCCTCGATCGGCAAAGTCACCGCCCTGCTTGAATCCCGCGGCGACGCATACGAATTCACCGACCCCGGCGAAGACGACGATCCGCCGATCCTTCTTAAAAACAACAGATTTACCGAGAGTTTCGAGCCGGTCATCGAACTTTACTCGCTTCCGAAATACGGTTCGTTCGATCCGACCTCGATAATGAGTATATTCTACATCATTATCTTCGGACTGATGCTCGCGGACGTCGGGTACGGCGTGCTTATCACGCTGGCCTGCATCCTCGGCGTTAAACTTATGAAACCGAAGAAGTCGACGAGGAACATGCTCACGATGTTCGGCAAATGCGGTATCGCATGCATCGTCGCCGGCATCCTGTTCGGCGGGTATTTCGGAGACGCTCCCGCCGTCATCGCGGACCGCTGGTTTTCCAAGCCGCTCGGCGAGCTGGCCGTATGGTTCAACCCGCTGACAAACTTCACGACGTTCCTCGCCGTGTCGCTCGCGGTCGGAGCTGTCCATCTGATATGCGGACTTGCGATCAAGTTTTACGTCACCTGGAAGCGGGGACATAAACTCGACGCCGTGTTTGACTCGGGATCGTGGATAATACTGTTCCTGGGAGCCGGGATCTTCCTGTTCTACCGTCCGGTCGGGATCGCGCTCGTCGCGCTCGGTCTTCTGCTTCTCATTACGACGCAGGGGAGACACAACAAGAACCCGATCATGAAAGTTTTCGGCGGATTTGCTTCTCTTTATGACATCGTCGGGTATATCTCAGATCTTCTCTCGTACTCGAGGATCCTTGCGCTGGGTCTCGCGTCGATGGTCATAGCGAGCGTTTTCAACATTCTCGGTACCATGCCCGGTCCGTCCGTCGGCGGAGTCATATTTTTCGTGGTGATCTTCCTTATAGGGCACCTTCTTAATATGGCGATCAACATGCTGGGCACTTTCGTTCACACGTCGAGACTCCAGTATATAGAGTTTTTCGGCAAATTCTACGAGGACGGCGGTCGGCCTTTCGAACCGCTCACTTCAAAATCGAAATACGTTACTTTCAAATAACCAATTAAAACGGAGGAAAGAAAATGGATATCATCAAATCAATCGGAGAACTCTTCGGATGGATCTTCTCGGGTCAGAACCTCGCGATCCTCGGAGCTGCAATTGCCGCGGCGCTTGCCGGTATCGGAAGCGCAAAGGGCGTAGGAATCGTCGGCGAAGCGTCGTCCGCTATGCTGCAGGAGGACCCTTCCAAATTCGGTAAGGCGCTTCTTCTTCAGGCACTTCCGGGAACGCAGGGTATTTACGGACTCGTTACCGCATTCCTTATCATAAACAAGATCGGTCTTCTCGGCGGCGAGCCGCTCGAACTCACGACCGCTCAAGGCGCTTACTTCCTTATGGCTTCTCTGCCGATCGCGCTTGTCGGTTATTTCTCCGGTATCGCTCAGGGCAAAGTCGCCGCTACCGGTATAAGCCTCGTTTCCAAGAGACCAGCGGAGTCGATCAAGGCGGTCACGTCCGCCGCGCTCGTCGAGACGTACGCAATTTTCGCGCTTCTCGTCTCCCTGCTCCCGATTATCTTCTTCAAGGCTTGATTTTCTAAAGTAAAGGTGTCAGAATGAACAACCTCGATCTCATTCTTGAAAAAATTTCTGCGGAGAGTCGGGAGAAGATCAACGCGGTGAACGAAGAGAGGGACAGAAAGATCTCCGAGATCGACCGCGCCGCCGACGACCGGGTTTCCGTTATACTCTCCCGCGCCGAGAGCAATGCGCTGAAGGTATACGAGGCCGAGGTCGCCCGCGCGGAATCGGCGGGCAAGCTCGCCGAAAGGGAGATCATCCTCTCTGCCAAATCCGCACTCGTTGAGCAGGTCTTTGCCTCCGCGGCGGAAAAGATCCGTTCCCTCCCGGACGACGAGTACGTCGCTACGCTCGCCCGTCTTCTTGCCGGAGCCGTTGTCGAAAGACAATCAGCCGTCGAAGCCCTCATTGAAAAATACGGCGAGGCGGAATACGGCGCAGACGCCGGACTTCCTTTCGACGCCGCCTTTTCACCGGAAGATACGAAAAAGTTCGGGCGCGAAGTAATCTCGAAAGCGGAACAACTGATCGCAAACCGTGATCTGCACGTCCCGAGAATCCGTCTGGCGAAAACTCCCGCCGATATCGACGGAGGAGTCATTGTAAAGTACGGAGAATCGGAGACCAACTGCTCCGTCGAGGCAATGATCGCCTCAGCAAAGGAAAAGACCGACGCGAAAGTCGCGGCGATCCTCTTTCCGTGATAAGAGGGCGTCCGTATGAAAAATAAGAAAACGACAAGCGAACTCGATTACGTTTACGCCTCGACGCGCGTTAAAGCAGCGGACGGACGGGGAACGGCGCGTGATCGGATGATTTCTTTCGCGGAAGCCGCAAATTCCGAAGCGCTCCTGAATGCCGTCATCGAATCCGGTATCTTACCGGACGGATCTGCCTCCACGCCGTCGGACGCCGCTGACACCGCGCTCAACAGCGCCGCGGACCTCCTGAAAACGTCAGTACCGGATCCCTCCGTCTACGATTTTCTGTTTTTTAAATACGACTGCAATAATATCAAAGTCGCCCTGAAAGAAAGTATTCTCGGGACCCATGAAGAATCGCGCTATTTTACGTGTGGGACGGTCAGCCCGTCCGCGGTGCGCGACGCGGTCTTCTCGCGCGATTATTCCGCCCTCCCGGAAAACATGGGTAAAAGGGCGAAGGAAGCGCAGGACGCGTATGAAACGACGAAGGAAGCTCGTTCGATCGACCTTCTGATCGACCGCGGGTGTTTTGAGGACATAAAGCAATCCGTCTCGGATTCCGGCGTTCCTTTCTTTAAAGAATATGTTTCTGCGCTCGTCGATTCTGCTAATTACCTCACTTTTTTAAGGATCTCGTCCTCGGGAATGAGTCCAGAAGCGTGTTCCTCTCTTATAAGCCGCGCCGTGATCACGGGAGGCGACACGGACGCGTCCGTTTTCGAAGAAGCGGGTTCTGCTGAAACGCACGAGGAACGCGTTTCGGCTCTGATAATGAAAACAGACCGGGTGGACTATCGCGAAGCGCTTAATCTCGGTGATCCGGATGCCGTCGCATCCGCTTTTGAGAGGATCACGGCAGGCACGGTCGAACGCGCATCCGCAAAAGCGTTCGGTCCCGAAGTCCCCGCGATATTTTTCATCAAAAGAGAAGCGGAGATAAGAGCCCTGAGGATCGCGGCGTCGATGATCCAGTCGGGTAAGACTCCGGACGAGATCAAAGCGAGGATCGGCTTAAAATGATAATTCGCCGGATGCCGGCGAAAGGAGGTCCCTATGGCTAAAGTTGCCGTCGTCGGACGGGCAGACAGTATTCTTTGCTTTCTCGCATCCGGTTTCCGCGCTTTTCCCGCGGATGGAACCGAGGAGGCGAAGGAGGCCGTCAGACAAGCAAAAAAAGAAGGGAGCGACGTGATATTCGTCACCCCCGATCTTAAAGAAGTAATCAACTGGGCGGACGAAAAATACGGCGAATCAGTCACTCCCGCTGTCATCCCGCTTCCTCTCGGATCGGGCGAAGCGGCGAAGGAAAGACTCACTTCGTTCGTTGAGCGCGCCGTAGGCGCGAATATATTGGGCGACTGAACGTCACCCGTGATTATACGAAAGGATCTGTCCTCTTATGACTGAAGGAAAAATCGTTAAAATCTCCGGACCGCTCGTCGTTGCCGAGGGTATGCGCGAAGCGAATATGTTTGACGTCGTCCGCGTCGGAGAAAAGAAACTTATAGGCGAGATCATCGAGATGCACGCGGACCGCGCATCGATCCAGGTTTACGAGGAGACCGCGGGACTCGGAAGAGGCGACGCGGTCGTCTCCGCGGGTGAACCTCTTTCCGTCGAACTCGGTCCCGGTCTTATCGGAAACATCTACGACGGGATCCAGCGGCCTCTTGAAGAAATGAGGCGCGTCGCGGGTCCGAATATCATCAAGGGTATCGATCTTCCGCCGCTCAACAGAGAAAAGAAATGGGAATTCGTCGCGACCGCGAAGATAGGCGACGAAGTGACCGGCGGCGATATAGTCGGGTACGTTGACGAATCCCTTGTCATACGCCACAAGATCCTCGTTCCTCCGGGAGTGTCCGGAAAAATCGAGTATCTTCTTTCGGGAAGCTACACAGTGACCGACAAGATCGGCGAGATCGTCACAGAAGACGGAACGAAACGCGAACTGACGCTCATGCAGAAGTGGCCCGTCAGACGCGCGAGACCGTACGTTGAGAAGATCGCTCCGTCGATCCCGATGATCACGGGTCAGAGAGTGATCGATACTCTGTTTCCGATCGCCATGGGCGGCACGGCTTGCGTGCCCGGTCCTTTCGGCTCGGGCAAAACGGTCGTCCAGCACCAGCTCGCAAAGTGGAGCAACGTCGACCTCGTCGTTTACATCGGCTGCGGCGAGCGAGGAAACGAGATGACGGACGTTCTCCGCGAATTTCCCGAGATCATCGACCCCCGTACCGGCAAATCCCTTATGGAAAGAACGGTACTTATCGCCAACACGTCGGATATGCCGGTCGCCGCGCGCGAAGCGTCCGTTTACACCGGTATCACAATAGCGGAATATTTCCGCGATATGGGCCTTTCGGTCGCCGTCATCGCCGACTCTACGTCACGCTGGGCGGAAGCTCTCCGTGAAATGAGCG
Organism: Clostridia bacterium; assembly: GCA_017518975.1. Classification (GTDB taxonomy): domain Bacteria; phylum Bacillota; class Clostridia; order Oscillospirales; family CAG-272; genus RUG11130. The sequence continues at coordinate 9,412 of JAFWTH010000048.1, read as the reverse complement.
GAAGACTTGAAGAGATGCCCGGTGACGAGGGATATCCCGCTTACCTCACTTCCCGTCTCGCGGGATTCTATGAGAGAGCCGGGCAGGTCAAGTGTATCGGCTCGGACGGCAGAACAGGAACTCTCTCAGCGATCGGAGCGGTATCCCCACAGGGCGGCGATATCTCGGAACCCGTTTCGCAGGCGACGCTCCGTATCGTCAAGGTGTTCTGGGGACTTGATTCCGCGCTCGCATACGCGCGCCACTTCCCCGCAATCAACTGGCTGAACTCTTATTCTCTCTACAAGGACAGACTCGAAGAGTGGTATAACGACAATATATCGAAAAAATGGACGGAAAACGCGGCGGAGATCCTTCGTATCCTTCAGAAAGAATCGGAACTTGACGAAATAGTAAAGCTCGTAGGCGTCGACGCGTTGTCCGGAGACGACCGTCTCACGCTTGAAGTGTCAAGATCCGTCAGAGAGGATTATCTGCAGCAAAACGCTTTCAGCATTGAAGATTCCTATTCATCCCTTCCCAAACAGTTCGCGCTGATCGATCTGATACTCTTCTTCCGTGACAGAGCAAAGGAAGCGATGGATAACGGCGCGGACGTTCAAAGGATATCCGAACTGCCCGTCAGAGAGGACATCGGACGCGCTAAGACCGTCAGCGACGACGATTACCGCGAAGTCTATGCGGGGATCAAGGAAAAGATCAAAGAAGAGCTTGCGGATATCACTCCGGGCAAAGCATAAGAAAGGGGTACGGATCAATGATAAGAGAATACAGAACTATTGAAGAGATCGCCGGCCCTCTTATGCTGGTGCGCAAGGTCGACGGAGTCAAATACGACGAACTCGGTGAGATCGAACTCGAAAACGGAGAAGTCAGAAGATGCCGCGTCCTCGAGGTGAACGGGTCGAACGTTCTCGTTCAGCTTTTCGAGGCGTCTGCGGGGCTCAATCTTGCGCGCTCCAAGGTCCGCTTTTCAGGGCACGGAGTCGAGCTTCCCGTTTCGGACGATATGCTCGGGCGTGTTTTCTCCGGTATGGGCAAACCCATTGACGGAGGACCGAAGCTCATTCCGACCGCGTCGCTCGACATCAACGGCACCCCTATCAATCCCGCCGCAAGGGACTATCCTAACGAGTTTATTCAGACCGGCGTTTCTACTATCGACGGTCTTAACACCCTCGTCCGCGGGCAGAAACTCCCGATCTTCTCGGGTTCGGGTCTTCCGCACGCGAATCTCGCGGCGCAGATCGCCCGTCAGGCGACCGTTCGCAGCGAAGGCGAGAACAAAACGGAATTCGCGGTCGTTTTCGCCGCCGTCGGTATCACGTTCGAGGAAGCGGACTTCTTTATAAGCGATTTCAAACGGACGGGCGCTATCGACAGGACCGTTCTGTTCATCAACCTCGCGTCCGACCCCGCCATCGAAAGGATTTCAACGCCGAGAATGGCGCTCACCGCGGCCGAGTACCTGGCTTTTGAAAAGAATATGCACGTTCTCGTCATCATCACCGATATCACAAACTACGCGGAAGCGCTCCGCGAAGTTTCCGCAGCAAGGAAAGAGGTCCCCGGGCGGCGCGGATACCCCGGATATCTTTATACCGACCTTGCGACGATGTACGAACGCGCGGGGCGCAAGATGGGTTCAACAGGTTCTATCACGATGATACCGATCCTGACGATGCCCGAAGACGACAAGACGCACCCGATCCCCGACCTTACCGGATACATCACCGAAGGACAGATAATCCTGTCGCGCGAGATGCACAGAAAGGGCTATATGCCTCCCGTCGACGTCCTTCCATCCCTGTCGAGGCTCAAGGACAAGGGTATCGGCAAAGGAAGGACTCGCGAAGACCATGCGGAAACGATGAACCAGCTTATCGCGTGCTACGCGAGAGGCCGCGACGCGAAGGAACTGATGGTCGTTCTCGGCGAAGCGGCGCTCACACCGCTTGACAGACTTTACGCGTCGTTTGCCGACGAGTTTGAAAAGAGATATATCAATCAGGGCTTTTATGAGAACAGATCGGTCGAGGAAACGCTCGATCTCGGGTGGGAACTTCTAAAGCTTCTGCCGAGAAGTGAAATGAAGAGGATAAACAGAGATCTGCTCAACAAGTACTGGCCGGAGGACTGAGTTCTCCGAAAGGAGTGACTTTTAATGGCTGAAATAAGAGTCAATCCCACGAGGATGGAGCTGAAAAAGCTCAAAAACAAACTGAATACTGCAAGACGCGGTCACAAGCTTCTCAAGAACAAGTGCGACGAGTTGATGAAACAGTTTCTCGACGTCGTAAGGGAGAGCAAAACTCTCCGCTCGCGCCTTGAGGATGATCTTGCCGGAGTCGTCGAGGAGTTCGGTTACGCCGCGGCGGAGACCGATCCCCGCGTAATGACCGAAGCGCTTTTGCTTCCCGGATTCGAGGGCGAGGTAACAACCGAAACAAAAAATGTCATGAGCGTTATCGTTCCCGTGTTCCGTCACAAGGACACGGACCCGTCCGCGCGAGGCGGCGTAAGTTACGGATTCGCTTTCACGACGCGCTCGATCGACGCCGCGGTGAGAGAGATATGCTCCTCAACCGAGGACCTCGTCCGTCTCGCAACGCTTGAGAAACAGGCTCAGCTTTTATGCTCTGAGATCGAGAGAACGAGAAGAAGAGTCAACGCGCTCGAGTATATTCTGATCCCGCAGTATACGGAAACGATCAAAGCCATTTCAATGAAGCTCGACGAAAACGAACGCTCGAACCTGACAAGACTGATGAAGGTCAAAGACATGATGATCGAGGGTAATCGCGCCGGAGAGCAAAAATAAAAAAAGAAACAGGATTCGACGTCACGGGTCCTGTTTTGAAAAAGGAGGTATTATGCTCAAAAATACACTTTTCAAGCTGACTCACGATAAAAAACTGAAGATCGGTTATTTCGGAGGATCGATAACGGACGGAACGGGCGCATCCGACATGGAGAAGACCTCGTACCGCGCGCTTGTGACCGAGTGGTTCCGCAAAACGTATCCCGACGCGGAGATCGCCGGCTTCAACGCCTCGATCGGCGGCACCGGTACCGGATACGGGACGTTCAGATGCGACAGGGATCTGCTCTCGCGCGACCCCGACCTCGTTTTCATCGAATACTGCGTCAACGATTTCGGCGACTCCTACGACAACGTACTGCCTCAAGCGGAAGCGATCATCCGCAAGATCAGAAAAACGCGCCCGCTCGTCGACGTGATAGCGGTTGTATCGACCGACGAGGACGTAGAAGCTGCACTCGAAGCGGGCAGAGAGTTTGAGTCAAGAGACGCGATGCTCACGATCGCGCACCGGTACGGAGTACCGTCAGCGGACCCGGGAAGCGCCCTTCTCTCCCGTATCCTCAGAGGAGGAGACGACTGGAAATCCTACGCTCCCGACGGGAGCCATCCCTCGGACCTCGGTCACTCGATCATGGCGGAGGTGATCACGTCGATCGTCGCCGGGCTTCTTGAAAAGTCCGAAAACGTCGCCGCGCCGGTACCGCACGTTCTTCCCGAGTCCTTATGCCCCGGAGTACTCGACGGCGGGACAATGGTCGAGTGCAGAAATATCAAAAACCTCAAAATGAACGGTTTCCGCATCGTGCCTTCAAGCATGGGAAGATTTGACGAAATAATTGAGTCCGAGGCGGTGGGCGATTCGCTTTCTTTCGATTTTGAGGGCCCCGTTCTCGGTCTGATCTGGGACGACGGATGCGTAAACGGCGACGTGAAGGTATCAGTCGACGGAGGCGAGCCCGTAAACGTCAGAAGCTGGGATCACGTCGTAAGATCGTTTCACAAAATGCAGGCGGCTTTGTTCATGAAGGGACTCGATCCCGCCGTCACGCACCGCGCGGAGATCGTCGTCAGCCATCTGTATACGGATGAGGAAAACCCGACCGCTTACGTGCGCATCGCCGCAATACTGACGGCATAAATTGAATCCGGCAGAACCGCCGATGATTCTTTCGCTGTGACAGATCATCGGCGGTTCATTTTTCTTTAACGGAAAAGCTCCGTCTGTTATGATAAAGACCGCGGATCAATGATCCGCGGTCTTTAAAGCAAAGATTACTCTATCAGTCGAAGTAATCCAGAGCAACCGTTACGTAACGGAACAGAGCTTTGCAAACGTTAGCGTCTTCCGTCCTGTTTGCAACGGCATAGTACACGTACGCCATCGGAGAATAGGTGATCTCGCCGTAATCGTAAAACAGCCATATCTCCTTCGCAAGATCGACGGTGTTGAGGCCGTTGACCGTGATCCGGCATTTCAGACCGCCGTCCGACGTCGAGACTTTTTCGACCTTATAATCGTCCCATATATCATCCCCTACGAAGAGCGTCACGTCGTCCGCTCCGTCTATGCCCGAGAAATAGAAGTTCAGCTTCGTTTCGGATTCAAGAACGAGCGTGGCGAACACCTCGGTCACGGGATCCGAAAAGTCGGCGGAGGCATTATTATATTCCTCAAGGTCGGCTTTTTTTACGGTCAACGCGTTCCTGATCGCCGTTGTGTAATCTTTATTGCTGATCGCTTCGCTCGCGGTACCGGGGAACCTGATCTGCGCATAGTATCCGTAAGCCATAAGCGCTTCGCAGAGCGACTTGAGCAATCCGTCGGAATTCTCGATCTGATAGTCGCAGTATTCCTTAACGCTGTAAGTCAGACCCTTTACTTCACTTCCCGACCCGTCGCAGATCCGGAAGAGCACTTCGCTCGTCAGCTGATTGGCGCAGAAGGAAGCGGCTTTGAACCCGTACTTCCCGGGTTTGACGACGTGTTCTCCGTCGAAAGATTCTCTCGTAAAGGAAGATCCGCCGTTCGTCGAATACTCAACGTAGTATCCGCTTTCGATCATTGAATCGGTGACGTCGTCAACATAAATATTGATATCGACGTTATCGGCAAGATTGAGCGACGCATAGCAGGACGGTCCTCCCGTCTGGCTTCCGTCGTTCAGAGTCACCTCGATCGTCTTTTCCGTTTCGGAAGGTCTGAGCGTGACGGTGAGCCTCATGATCTGAGGAGCGTCCTCAAGCACTTTGACCGTCACTTTTGCAAATTCGCCGTCGTACGAAACGGCTCCGGAAGTTGACGCAGCAACTCCCTTGCGGTTTACCACGTCAAAACTCTGCAATCCGTAGTTCCCGAGCATTTCTCCGCCAACGACCTCAAGTCCCTCGCCGACTTCAACGGCGACAGAAGCCGAAGTTGACGGTTCAGTACCGGAAAGGGTCACGAGAACGGTGATCATCTCACCGATCTCCGCCTTACCCTTATCAGGGACGGCGGTCACCTCAAGCGTATCGGAGGCAAAAGCCGCGGGCGCTATGCCAAGAAGAAGGATAATGCAAAGAACGCTTGCAATAATTCTTTTCATGATAATCATCTCCTCAATGTTATGCTAACGGATACGTATCCGGGAAGAACGTGTAGAACAGCAGATAGATCGCGTCGTCGTCGGTAACGGCGCCGTCGCCGTTGATATCTCCGTCCTGATTGAGCGGGTAGGTCTCCGGGAAGAAGATATTGAACAGAAGATAGAGCGCGTCGTCGTCGGTGACGATCTCATCGCCGGTGAAGTCGCCCCTGACGACCGACCAGACGGTGACCGTTCCGGGTGTCGTCGTAAACGAGACGTCCGCGTTGTTTTCGCCTTTCGCCCTGACGGAGAGCGTCAGCGAGTAATCGCCGTCTTCCGCGTCGTCGCTGACTTTAAGCGTCAGAGTGACGATCGATCCGTTGATATCGCGCGCCTGAGTCATTGCGGCGACTCCCATTCCGGTATTGTCATCCCAACTCGAGAGAGCAATATCTTCAATATCCCATTCGACTCCGAGAAGCGTGAGCACCGGGGAATCAAGGGTGATATCGGAGATCGCAATCGATTTGAGAAGCGGAGAGTCTGCGATCCTGACGTCGACGGTGATCTCATCGCCCGCCTTCGCTCTCTTGTTTTCAACCAGCGCTTCCGCACAGTTGGGATCGTCCGCTCCGCAGCGGGTGCAGATCCCGTCAACGTAGTCGTGTCCGAGCGCGGGAACGTAAGTATCAACGAACGCGTCTCCGCACCGGCTGCAGGTGTGAGTCGTAAAGCCCCCTTCAGTGCAGCTCGGAGCGGTCACGGCGGGAACGTAGTCGTGTCCGGGAGCGGCCACGGTCCGAGTCTCATACGCGTCGCATCTCGAACAGTATCTCGTCTCTTCGCCTTCCTCGGTGCAGTTCGGAGCCACCGTCACGGTCCACTCTCCGAAGTCGTGTCCGAGAGCGTCGGTATAAGTATCGACGTAATTGTCCCCGCACCTCGTGCATTTATGTCTCGTGTAACCCTTCGACGTGCATTTGGGCGCGATAACGTAATCGGAATAGTTATGTCCGAGCGGGTCCACACGTTCGTCGACATAAGAGTCGCCGCATATCGTGCACGTATGAGTCGTGTAACCCGGCTCGGTACAGGTCGGATCCGTTACGACGCTGACGTAATTATGCTGTTCCGCAACCGTGAAAATCACGCTGCCGGCAATGACTACCGTTCTGCCTTCGCCGTTTACGTCGTTATTGACGAATCCAACGCATGCGTAGCTGTCGTCGACGTCGCATGAGAACATCCAGTCGGCGCCGAGGCCGGTCGCCTCGCGCAAGTATGCCTCAAGCGCTTCCTCAACGCTGACGCCGTCCGCGATCTCGATCGGGGTTTCGTCATAGCCGTTCAGGAATGCGGCGTCGGCCGCTTCCGAAGGCCATTCATCCGGGCAGCAGCCGAGGTGCCCGCCGTCAATCGCGCCGGACCACGTTCCGTAAATCATCTTCAGGAACGCCATATCCATGGCCTTCTCATATTCATATCCGGTAACGGGATTTGTGAAGGTGACGACAACGTCGTCAATCCACGCCGTCTGACCGTTACCGATCATGGCGTAATCGTTTTTGATCCTCTGAATCTCGGAGACGCTTACGCTCGCCGGGTATCCGAAGATATCCTCAAGGACAGCAGACAAATCGTCGAGCGTGCCGCTCGTTCCGAATACGAGGTCGAGTTTCCAGTGCGCGATGCACGCCAGCTCTTCGAATCTCTCGTCGATTATTCGAACAATGGGATCGGGATCGGGAACGGGGCCGGCATCTTCGATTTTAAGAACGACTTCGTAACCGATAACGTAGGTCCTGCCTTCACCGTTTACGTCGTCATTCCTGAAGCCGATCGCCACGTCGTTGCCATCCGCTGCGGCAGCGTCCGCGTCAAACCAGTTGAGGTAGAAGTCCCAACCGTCGCCGAGGCCGAGCAAGTCACGGAAGTAAGCTTCCACAGCTTCTTCTGTGTACTCTGATCCGTAGAACGTTAGAACGTATTCGTCGTTAAACGGTGCAACTGTCTCGAGCGCAGCGCTGACGTCATCCGGGAGTTCATCCGGGCAGACGGTCAGCGTACCGCCGTCCGGCACCGCGCCGGAGTACTTCCCGAACAGGTTCTTCAGGATCGCAAGATCCATTTCCTTAGTGTAAGTGTTGCCGGTTTCGGGATTCGTGAAGGTGACAACAAAGTCGTCGACCCACGCGACCTGACCTGTGCCGAGCCCGCCGTAATAAATCTTGATCCTCTGGATCTCGTCTGCGCTTACCTCTGCCGGGTATCCGAAGATATCGGTCAGAAGAGCGCCGACAGTCTCGGTGGTGATCGTGCCGCTCGTTCCGAACGCCAGGTCGAGTTTGCCGTGTGCGATGCACGCCAGCTCTTCGAATCTGTCGTCAACCGCTGCGATCATCGGATCGGGTTCTTCGATCTTGAGCGTCGGAGAACAGTAGATAACGACCGTTCTGCCCTCTTCGTTTATATCGTTGTTCATAAGGCCGACGTGTACCGCGTCGCCTTCATACGCTTGGCTTGCGTCAAAACCCTCGACGTAGAAATCCCATCCGTCGCCGAGTCCGGTGACGTCACGGAACCACGCTTCGATCGCTTCCTCGGTGTATTCTTCACCGGGGATCACGAACACATCCTCTTCGTTCCAAAGATCGGGAGCGTTGACGTCATTGTTATCCATTACCGCAAGTTTCGCGGTCATCGCCTCCGACGGCCACTCGTCCGGGCAGCAGCCGAAGAATCCCTTATCCACGATGGCGCCGCAGTACTTGCCGCCGACCGCCTTGTACAGCGCGAGATCCATATCAATATCGTACTCGCTGCCGGTTTCAGGATTCGTGAAAGTTACCGTTGCGGAAGGCCATGCCGTCTGTCCGTCGCCGGGCAAGCCGTAGTCGCTTCTGACGTCTTCAAGCTCGTCGGGGTCTATCGATGCCTGATATCCGAAGATATCGGTCAGTACGTCGGGAAGACTTGAGATCGTCGAGCTCGTGCCGAACACGAGGTCGAGTTTGCCGTGTGCGATGCACGCCAGCTCTTCGTATCTCTCGTCGATCTCTTCGATCATCGGATCCGGTTCTGCGGGATCAGGATCCGGACCGATGGGATCGGTCACGGTGTTGATGATAGCGACCATCGGCAGGTTGCCGGCGCATTTCGTCACGATCTGCTTATCGGTGACGGGGTCGTAGACCTTCTGGGTCTTCGTTCTCGTCGGCTTCGCCGCAAGCGACTGGAATCCGGCGCTGTTTCCGAGCAGGATCGCCGCGTTGTTGGTAAGGTCGCCCTCCCACGGCTTTGTCGCATCCGGAGCCGTAGTGCCCTGCGTCAGGGTCATCGAGAATCCGATCTTCTCGCCGTCAACGGGATCTCTTCCGAGAATGGTGGAGAACGGTACGGACCACTCCATCGTGACGAGGTTGTCCTCACCATAGGTGATGACGAAGTCCTCGCCGCCCACGGGGATGTAGGTCGGGTCGTAGCCGTACTGGTAATTTCCGTCATTGCCGGGAGAGGAGAAGTAGTAATGACCCATCAGGTATTCGCCGGTGTCGGTGTTGCGTCCGATAACGTAATAGAAGACTTTGCCGTTCTTGTCGCCGAACTGAATCGAAAACGCGGTGTTCGCCCAGAAGTTGTCCGCGATCGCCTTGAACGATCCGTCGTCGTTGAACGAGTCGTTCCAGATCGGGTTGTCTTTCGTCGAGCCCTCAAGCGGAGTGACTCTTCCGTCGTAGTACTGAGACGAGAACTGCTGGACGGGCGCCTCGGGGGAAGTATACTGAACTGCGAAGTTCACACCGTGTTCAGTATCCCACGATACGTACGCCTCAACGGAGTCCCTCATCGCCTGGGATCTCTCGAGAGCCGGGCTGTACATATCGTTCGAACCCTTGAGGATGATCTCGTCTCTCGGGATGCCGAGCGGATAATACTCGTTCTCGCCGATGACGCCGTCCTTGACGACGTATCCGGCGTGAACGCGCTTCAGCTCGAAAGCGTAGTTCGTTACGTTCGGTTC
>JAFWTH010000047.1 GCA_017518975.1 Clostridia bacterium | reverse complement strand
TCGGTCAAGGTATTGCCGACCTGATATCCGACCATACAGTATTCGCGGGAGCTTAGTTCTTTATCTTTCAAGAAGGAAGCTACTTTAAAGAAGGGATCTCTTCCATAAAAATCATCTGAATTAATCACGGCGAATGTATCGTTGAGGTACTCTTTCGCGCAAAGAACAGCATGTGTAGTGCCCCAGGGCTTTACCCTGTCTTGCGGGGGGGTATGACCGTTCATACACTTATCGAGTGACTGGAAGGCGTATTCGACTTTGACGGAACCCTCTACCCTCTTCCCGACAGTATCCTTGAAAATTTGATAATTCTCCTCTTTTATGATAAAAACGACTCTGTCAAATCCGGCCTGAATGGCATCGTATATAGAAAAATCAATTATAAATTCACCGTGTTCGGTGAATTTATCGATTTGTTTCAATCCTCCGTAACGGGATCCCATTCCTGCAGCAAGAATAAAAAGCGTCATAATGAAAGTACCTCTCTTAAGTATTTTTTTATCAATATATATTGTAAAATATTACTCGATAAAATGCAAGATAATGTCAGTTAAAATATTATTATTTTTATAATGAATCCGCTTTTAAATGATTCTTGACTTAACTTAACTTTTTTTGATATAATAATAAAAATTTTTTTAGTCGCTAAATAATGAAAATGAAAGTAAATAAATCAATTTCGATTGTTCTCCTCAGCATTTTAATCAGCTGTTTTCTCGTATCCTGCTCGGTCCGAAACTATTATGATTCTTCACCGGACAGTAGCATCATACATAATGATTCTTATGAATATTTAACAGAAGATGCTTTCGATTCATCGTCTGCACCCGAAGGTTATTCCACCGACTCTTTTTCAACCGAAACATATGAGGTAATTCCGGAACCGGATTCAGCTTTCTATTTCAATTATTATTTCAATATTTCTCGAAACGATATACTTGACTGGCTCTCTCAACACGAAACGGATGATTATTATCTCAAAACTCCGTATGCAGACGCGGAATACGGATTCGATGCTGAATCGTGTATGCGTCCTAACGGGCGGTTTTCGGGTGACTTGCCTCAAATGTCGTGCACCGGATTTGTTCTTGACGTCTTGATGCAGTCATCAAGTGAACGAGCCGAAGAAGTACACAGCCTGGCCGCTGATATGGTGTATTTATGCGAAAGTAACGGATGGTGTAATGATATTCCCTATTTTCAAAATGAAATGAACGCATATTATTGGGGGGCATTTATCAGTCAGTATGAAAACGGCAAAATCTATTCTTTGAAATTTGAAACGATAAAGGATCTATTGGAGTCCCATCTTGCCAAGAAAGGCGACATTCTGTTTTTCATGCCTGAAGACACGGTATACAGTATAGATGAATATGGATATACTTGTGATGTTTACGGTAATGAGATAGATTGCCATATCGGGTTTTATTGGGGGAAAGACAATTCCGGCGAGGATTTGTTCTGGCATTCCATGATGGATGGATTGTCAGGTGACCCGATGGACAAATCACAAGGTTGTTTCAATCAGATAAGTCAACTGACTGCACCGTCGGTATATTCGTACGTTTTACTTGTGCCGATCAGATAAACAGTGCCCGGGAAAACCGGGCACTGTTTTTATCTTTGAACTCTTCCTGATCCATCGCCTTCGGCAAGTTTTTCAACTTCATTAACACTCACCATATTATAATCGCCCTCGATGGAGTGCTTCAGGCAGCTCGCCGCAGCGGCAAATTCGACGGTATCCTGCGGAGACTTCCCTTTTATAAGTGAATAAATCAGTCCGGCGCCGAATGAATCCCCTCCGCCGACTCTGTCAACGATATGGACGTTATAGTTTTTACTTAAGTAAAAGTCTTTTCCGTCGTAAAGCATTGCCGCCCATTTGTTGTCACTTGCGGAAAGCGACGTACGTAACGTGATGGCAACGCATTTGAATCCGAAGCGATCAGTCAGTTTGCGCGCAACATCTTTATATCCTTCCGTGTTTACGACCCCCGAAGTAACCGAAGTACCGTCGGATCTAATACCGAAAACGTCTGATGCGTCTTCTTCGTTTGCTATAAGCACATCGACGTATCCGCACAGTTCGTTCATAATTTTCGAAGCTTTCTCACGGGACCATAATTTTTTTCTGTAGTTGAGATCGCACGAAACAGTCAACCCGTGGTTTTTAGCTGCCTTAACGGCGTTAAGACAAGATTCGGCGGCGGAATCGGATAACGCAGGGGTGATCCCGGTGAAATGGAACCAGCACGCACCGTTAAAAATGGTGTCCCAGTCAAATTCCGACGGAGAGGCTTCCGCGATTGCAGAGTGAGCTCTATCGTAGATTACTTTCGAGGGACGCTGACTCGCCCCTTTTTCCAGAAAGTATATTCCGAGCCGATCTCCGCCTCTGACGATACCGTTTATATCGACTCCGTATCTTCTGAGAGAGTTGACAGCTGCCTGACCGATCTCCCCGTCGGGGATTTTAGTTACAAAATAAGCGTCGATACCGAAATTTGCAAGCGAGACCGCAACGTTAGCCTCTCCTCCGCCATATTCAACATTAAACCTGTCAGCCTGAACGATTCTTTCGTATCCCTCAGGAGAAAGACGCAGCATTAATTCACCGAAAGTAACAACACGTTCCATTTTTTAAAACTCCTGTCTTCTAAGATTATTCACGATTCTTACCGCATCTTTAGTCAGTAATTCTATCTCATTAAATTTTCTTTCGTTAATAAGGGTTCCTTTTACCATCCAGCTTCCGCCGCATGCGAAAACTTTTTCGTTTGATAAATAGTCTGCAAGATTTTCGGGACCGATCCCGCCGGTCGGCATGAAACGAACGTCGGAGTAAGGCGCGGACAACGCCTTGATCATCCGAATTCCTCCGGAGGCTTCTGCCGGGAAGAATTTTAAATACTTCAGTCCGAAAGACAAGGCAAGTTCGATTTCCGAGGGCGTAACGATACCGGGAACAACAGGATACCCGCGATTGAGACAATGTTCTACAACTGTTGGATTTAAACCGGGGGACACAATAAGAGACGCACCTGCATCTATAGCTCTGTCGGCCTGATCCGATGACAGTACGGTTCCGGCTGCAACGGACATTTCCGGAAAGTGCGCGGTTATCGTCCTAATTGAGTTTTCTGCCGCTTCGGTTCTGAACGTGATTTCGGCAAGAGGCAATCCCCCTGAGATAAGTGCCTCGGCAAGACCCTCTGCATCCGATGAGTTATTGATGGCGACAACAGGTACCAAACTGAAATGCTTCAGGGTATCGATAACATTCATAAACTATATCCTCCTTTTTCGAACGGCAAACAGATTCATATCCCACATTGGTACGCAGAAAGGTCTTCTGAGGAATAGATCATAGTCCGACGATAATGATTTAACGTATCGCGGGATGTCGAAAACGTCGTCCGTTCGGTGATATAAAGAAACTATAAGATTCGGGGCATAATTTGATATCGTAAAAGAAGAACCGATAAGCGCTTCCCTTTCGGTCCCCTCAACGTCAAGTTTTATCAGGTCGCATTTATCTTCAGATAAAAGAGAATCCACCGTAGTCGTGTTTATAAGAATTTTCCGTGATTTATTTGCAATTCCCGATATTCCCGATCCTCTGGAGGATGATGACGAAAAATCAGAGACTCCTTTTTTATCAGATAACGCAGAGTTGATCGGGATTATCCTATCATCAGATATTCTTCCGAGCTTCGAGAACGAGTGCGGATCAGGTTCTATGGCAAAGACTCTCTCGGCGTCAGGAAAAACTTCAAGAAATGTTTTTACCGTATCTCCGTCGTATGCACCTCCGTCGACGATGATTCTTACGTCTGTGCATTTGAAAAGATTCATCAGCGATTCTTTAAAAGGTTCACAGTTTGTGAGATATCGAAGTTTTCCCGTGAGTCTGAAATTTATCGCATCGGCGAACAGCTTCCTCGATTTCTCTTCTTTAAATAAATCTAATGTCTCAAGAATAGTTTGTTCTTTTGAAAGGAAGTATTTTCTGTCGAATAGATTCCCGCCGTAAAGCGGAACGTCCGGTATGATGAGATTGTGTCTTTTATCCAGATAAAATATAAAGTCTAATACATCCTTACGATTCGTTCCAAACGAAAGTAAAATCGTTATATCTTCGCCGTATTTGCTGACTGTATCGGAGTAAGATAATACTTTTTTTCCCCGGAATGTACGGTCACGAACGAATCCGTCGGATGCGAAAATCCCGTCGGGTTCAATCCCGAACGATTCAAGAGAATCGATTATTTTGTCCGCGCCATTCCCTGTTCCGTAAAGGATTACAGGACGGTCATTTCTCAAATCTTCCCAGAAAGAATATTCTTCAAATAAAGGTTCTTTCATACGGTCAGCAGACTCCGAGAAAAACACGCGCGTTTTCGTAAAAGACCTTTTCTCTTTCCCTTTCGCTCATCGAGAGCGCGGAAAAACGCCTGATCTCATCTTCAATTACTTCTCCCGGATAGTCTGATCCGAACATAAGCCGCTCTTTTCCGATTTTCGAGATGATCTTGTCTGCTTTTTCCGCGGTCATCGACCAAAGCGAGGAAGACGTATCAAACCAAACTCGCTCATTCCCTGCGAGGTATTCCTCAGCTTCTTCCCACGCCTTATATCCGCCGAGATGTGCGGCTGAAACCCGTAGCTTCGGGAAATCCGAAAGAACCTTAGCGATCTTTTTCGGTTCTGAAAAACGATATTCCGGCCTGTAGTCACCACTGTGAAAATACACGGGAATGTCAAGATACGAACACGCTTCGTAGAGTGGATAGAGTCTATTATCGGTAACGTCCACTCCCTGTATATCCGGATGGAGTTTTACACCTTTCAGACCCATCGAGACGGCTCTTTCAACCTCGTTCCCAATATCTTCAAAATCCTGATGCATGGAAGCAAAACCGTATGCTTCAAACCCTCTCGAACGGGATGCGCGAACACATTCGGCTGCAAAATCGTTTACTGTTTTGACCTGATGCGGATTCGTCGCAACCGATAAGAGCAAAAAACCCGTTATAAAGCATTTTGAGCACTGTTTTTCGAGATCATCAAGAGTTCCCTTGCTGTTTACTATAAATCTGTAAAAATCCGAAAGAGCTTTTGTGGCTTTCACGCTGATCTTTTCCGGATAGATATGTGTGTGTATATCAATTATTTTGTACATCCGGGTAATTCCTCCGAGTGTTCGGGTTGATTGTTTTTATGTTATATGTTATACTTGAAAAAACGAAAAAGAAAGGATTTAAAGATGGATTGCGTATTTTGCGGAATAATTGACGGAAATATTCCCTCAGATAAAGTTTATGAGGACGAGGAAGTGTTAGCATTCAGGGATATAAATCCCGAAGCTCCCGTACATATTCTCGTTGTTCCGAAGACTCATGTTAATTCATGCAACTGTATAAACGAAGTAAACTCTTATTTGATTTCAAAAATATTTGAAATTATACCCGTTATAGCAAAAAAAGAAGGTCTCACAAACGGATACAGAGTTATTACAAACGTAGGAGAAGACGGAGGTCAATCGGTAGAACACCTTCATTTTCACATACTGGGTGGAAAAAAACTACCTGTTCATTTCGGATAAAAAGACAAATACGGTTTTTGGGGCGGCGAAGTGCCGCCCCTCTTTATCGGTTATTTTTCAAATTCTTTATAGATCGCATTCATTGCGGTTACGAAATCCGTTTCGTCAACTCCGATGATGATATTGAGCTCGGATGAACCCTGATCAATCATTTTAATGTTTATTTCGGCTTCTGTTGTAGCTTTGAAAACGCGGGATGCGGTACCTTTTGCTTTAACCATACCTCTACCGACTACCGCGATAAGGGCAAGCCCGTCTTCGATCGTTATAGTATCCGGTTCAACAGTAGAACAAATTCGGTTCAGTATTCGATCGCGTTTATCTGAAATCTCATCCGTGCTGAGAATAACGGACATCGTGTCTATTCCCGAAGGAAGATGTTCAAAATTGACGTCTTCTTTCTCAATTGCTTCAAGCACGCGCCTTCCGAATCCCGTTTCAGTATTCATCATCGCTTTTTCGATGGAAATAACGGAGAACCCCTTCTTCCCTGCTATTCCGGTGATTACGTTTGACGGTTCGGGAGCGCAAATGTCAGAAACGATAAGTGTGCCTTCAGCTTCCGGATGATTTGTGTTTTTGATAATGATAGGAATTCCCGCCGTCCTGACCGGGAAAATCGATTCTTCGTGCAGTACGCCCGCTCCCATATAAGAAAGCTCTCTAAGCTCCTTATATGTTATTGTGGAAATCGTTTTCG
>JAFWTH010000046.1 GCA_017518975.1 Clostridia bacterium | reverse complement strand
TCCTGCTTTTTCTGAGGTCTGTACATCAGGAAGTAGAAGAGTGCCACCATAGCGACAAGCATAACTATAGTGATTATTCCGCCGTATGGGTTACCCTGGGACTGAGTCGTGCCGGTAAGAAAATAAAACATTAGGATAATCCTTTCAAGTCTGTGTTTTTATGGGATTATTATAATACATCCGCCGGGATTTTTCAACACTTTGGAGAAAACAACTTTTCGACAAAAAAGGGGCGCCGGATCACGGCGCCCCTTTTTACGTGGGAATCAGTACTTCGCGGGTTCACGGTCTCTGAAAAGGAGTGAAATGCACCACAGACCGGCGATCGCGACGAGTGAGTAGATCACCCTTGCGAGAACCGCGTCCTGACCTCCGCTGATGAATGAGACGATATCGAACTTGAAGAGTCCGATAGAGCCCCAGTTGATCGCTCCAAGAATAACCAAGACGAGCGATATTCTGTCCAGAATCACCATCCCTTTTTACCTCCGGCGTATTCTTTGTTTTTTCCATCCTTTGACGACTCACACAGTTATTCTGCCCGTAATACCCGAAAAAATGAAGGAAAAATCAGGAAAACAGTGTCGTGTTAAGACTTGTCGGAATATAATGAGAAAGATATCGCACCTTTAGGGAGGCCGGTATGATCGCGGTTTTTCTTGAAATAATCCGTTATTTGTCACTGTTCCTTTTGAGCGCAGCACAGAATTCCGGATTCCCCCCTCCGCTCGATCGTGAGGAGGAAGCGCGGCTTTTCCGACTCGCAAGGGAGGGGGATAACGACGCGCGTTCAAAACTTATCTGTCATAACCTTCGTCTCGTTGCCCATATCGTGAGAAAATACTACTCGTCCTCACAACTCAAGGAGGATCTTATCTCGATTGGAACGGTGGGACTGATAAAATCAGTTGACTCGTTCGATGTCAAAAACGGCGTGAGGTTCGCTACGTACGGAGCCAAATGTATTCAGAACGAGATCCTGATGTATTTCAGGTCACGAAAAAAACTCGGCGCGGAGGTTTCGATAAACGAGACGATAGATACCGACAGGGAGGGCAATCCGCTCACGTACATAGACGTTATCAAGATCGACGATACGATAGCCGACGATCTTGACGTTAAGTTCCGGACGGCCCGTGCGGCCGAATACGTCGAACGCTGTCTTTCGCCGCGTGAAAGAGAGATAATCAACCTTCGGTACGGCCTTTCCGGAAACGATCCCGTCACTCAGCGTGAGGTCGCCGCACGCCTCGGGATCTCACGTTCGTACGTGAGCAGGATCGAAAAGTGCGCGCTTGATAAGCTCCGTATAAAACTGTCCTGAAAACCGGGGCAACTTGTTTGCCCCGAAAATTTTTTCAAACGGTATTGACAAACGCTTTCAGTGATGATATAATACCCGTCGGAAAAGGAAGAAGAACTACGCATGGTTCTCACCGTACCGCCATGGCGCGTACGGTCAATAATCTGCTCACATGTGTGGGCATGTTTCTGTGCGGGAGTTTTTTGTTCCCGCATGTTTTATTTTTTCGGAGGTGTATAACCATCAGCGCAAAAGAACTTCATATCAACGATGAGATCAAGGCGAAGGAAGTGCGGATGCTCGACGAAAACGGCACTCAGCTCGGCATTATGGACCTTGAGTCCGCCAGAAAATACGCGGAGGACCGAGATCTCGACCTCGTACTTATCGCCCCTCAGGCAGCTCCTCCCGTCTGCCGTGCAATGGACTACGGCAAGTACTGCTATGAGCAGGACAAAAGGGAGAGAGAAGCGAGAAAGAAACAGCAAGTCGTCGAATTGAAGGAAGTCCGGCTTTCATGCAGGATCGACAAGCATGACTTTGATACCAAGGTCGCCCTTGCGAAGAAATTTCTGTCAAGCGGCAACAAGGTTCGCGCAAATCTCAGATTCAAGGGACGCGAGATAACTCATCCCGAGATAGGCGCCGAGATGCTTGAGCGTTTTGCCGAGGCGTGCTCCGAGGTGGGTTCGGTCGAAAAAAAGCCGAAACTCGAGGGACGCACGATGTCGATATTCATAGCACCGTCCAAAGGCGAATAAAACACAAAAGATAAAAGAGTTCAGCCGGTTTTTACGGCTCAACCGATTCAGGAAAGGACACAGAAAATGGGAAAGATCAAGACACACAAGGCGTCAGCCAAAAGAGTACACGTGACCGCAACGGGTAAGGTCAAGGTTTTCCACGGCGAGCACAGACATAACCTCGGTCACAAAACGCAGAAGAGGAAGAGACATCTTCGCAGCAGCCAGATTCTCAGTCCCGCAATGACTGCAAATTACAAGCGCCTCGTCGGCAAAGACTGAAAACAACATCGAGATTGAGAAAGGAAGGCAAATAACAAATGGCAAGAGTAAAAGGTGCGCTCTCCACGCGCAAGAGAAGAAATAGAGTCCTTAAGGCTGCGAAAGGTTACTGGGGTTCCAAGAGCCGCCACTTTAAGATGGCCAAGCAGGCCGTGATGAAGAGCGGAAACTACGCGTTCATCGGCAGAAAACAGAAAAAGAGAGATTTCAGATCTCTTTGGATCACCCGAATCTCCGCGCAGGCAAAGGTCAACGGTATCAATTATTCACAGTTTATGCACGGCCTCAAGCTCGCAGGCATCGACCTTAACCGTAAGATGCTCGCCGAGATCGCCGTCTCCGATAAAGAAGCGTTTGCCGCTATCGTCGAAAAAGCGAAGGCAGCGCTGTAAAATACAAAACAGGGTGTTGCCCGCACGCGTGCGCAACGCCCTTTGCGTTTATATAATGGTAAGTATCAAATTAAAAAACGGAGTACAGATGCGAAGCATTTCGTCGCGTTCGAACGACGAAGTCGTCAGAGCGTCGAAACTTTCCATGAAAAAGTTCCGCGACGAAGAAGGACTGTTCCTCTGCGAGGGTGAAAAACTCTTTGAGGAGGCTGTTCTCTACGGGGAACCTTACGCGGTTTACGTATCTGAGGACTCGATCGACAGGTTGAGCGAGAAAACGGTCAGCCGCCTTGCTGATCCACGTCTCTCGGGACGGGTATTCGCGCTCTCGCGACCGGCATTTGAAAAGATATCTACGGAAAAATCTCCGCAGGGCGTGATCGCGTCCGTTCACATTCCGAAAACACGCGAGCCGTCTGAGGTCAAACACGCCGTCAACGGCGGTGAGCGTACGCTCGTCCTCGACGGAGTCAGAGATCCCTCAAACGTCGGGGGCATACTACGCACCGCGGCGGCGTTCGGATTAGGGTCGGTCATTCTTATCGACTGTGCCGATCCGTACGGCGACAGGGCTGTCAGAGCGTCGATGGGGGCTGTTTTCCGCACCCATGCAGAATTATACGAGGACGTCGAATCCGCGTCGCAGCTGTTCGCTTCGTCGAAGAGAAGACTTGTCGCGGCGGCGCTCACGGACGATTCTGAGACGCTCGGCTCATTTTCCGCGGCGGACGACGACATCGTCGTGATCGGGAACGAGGGGCACGGGATATCGGATGAGATGCTGGACCTTTGCACCGTGACGCTCAGAATACCGATGGCGGCGGGATGTGAAAGCCTGAACGCGGGATCCGCAGCCGCGGTTATCCTTTGGGAATACTTTAAAAACAGACTATAAATATCAGGATTATTCGGGAGTGGCTTGAAAAAGTGGCAGACGACAGGTTATATTGGATCTGGCTCGCGGAAGCGACCGGCGCCGGATCCTCGCTCGGCGTTAAACTCGTAAACCGGTTCGGTTCCGCGCGCCTTGTGTATGAGGCGGAGATCGACGGAGAGACGGATTTATCCGGATTCAACAAAAACGAAATAACCCGCACGCGCCGGATCCTTTCAGAAAAATCGACCGACAAAGCGGAGAAGATCTTAAAGAAGTCGGAAGAACTCGGTCAGCGGATCCTTGTTCCCACGGACGGGGATTTCCCGCTCAGTCTTAAAAATCTGCGCGACGCTCCGCTTGTTCTTTATACGCTCGGCAGGCTGCCGCGTTTCAACTCCGATCTGTTCGTATCTGCGGTCGGATCGAGAAAGATGAGCGACTACGGAAGGGATTCCGCGTACGCGCTCGGTTACGGTCTTGCGTCGGGAGGCGCCTGCGTCGTCAGCGGTATGGCGCTCGGTGTCGACTCTGCCGCGATGACGGGAGCGCTTGAAGCGGGCGGAATCACGGTCGCCGTTCTGGGAAGCGGCGCAGACGTCATATATCCCCGCGAACACAGGGAACTTTATCACGCCGTCCTGCGCGACGGATGCGTTATGTCGGAGTTTCCTCCGGGAACGGAGCCCTCGGGTTTTCGTTTCCCCGTCAGGAACAGAATAATAAGCGGACTGTCCGTTGCCACCGTCGTAATAGAGGCCGACGGAGGAAGCGGATCGCTTATCACGGCGAGGCACGCGGCCTATCAGGGAAGAGCGGTTTTCGCCGTTCCCGGGAGAGTCGGTACTCCGGGTTCTTTCGGAACGAACAATCTTCTCAAGAACGGCGCGCTCGTCGCGACGTCCGCAGAGGATATCCTCGCTGAATACGAATTTACTTTTCCGCACTCCGTGTCACTGGGAGCGTGCAGGAACGCCCTTCGCGGAGTTGATATCCCGTCCGCCGCCGAAAAGGCGGTCAGCCGAATGCGCGTCGGATCACGCGGGTCCGGGAATTATTACGGGGAAGGGACGTACGGCGGGAAAAAACTTCCGTCCTCATATCCGCGGAAGAACGAAGACAGAAAAGAAGAAACGGTCAGACTCGGCGAACTGTCGGGGGATCTTCCGGCGGGGTTTGTCCGCGTCGGAGGAAAATCGGAAACGCCGCGCGAACCTCAGCGGATCGATCTCGATATGCTTGACGAAGTCAATATCAGAGTGTATAATCTTATGACGCCCGACGTGCCTGTGACGGCGGACGAGCTCGTGAGATCCGATCTTCCCGTCAGTGAAGTTCTTGCGTCTATGTCCGCACTCGAACTTGCGGGTGCGATCGAGGCTGGCGCGGGAGGGTACTACCTCCGCCGCGGGAGCGACGATCTCTCCGCGGAGAGCTTCTCCGCCGAATGAATAATCAGTAAAAACGCGGGGTTTCCCGCTTTACGAAAGGATAAACTTGAATATGCAGAACCTTGTGATCGTTGAGTCGCCTGCGAAGGCACACACAATAAAAAGTTACCTCGGATCAGGGTATAAAGTCGTGGCTTCAAAAGGACACGTACGCGATCTTCCGAAGTCTACCCTCGGTATCGACGTGGAAAACGGATTTGAAGCGCATTATATCAATATAAGAGGAAAAGGCGAACTCATCAGCGACCTTAAAAAAGAAGCAAAGACCGCCGACAGGATCTTTCTCGCGACCGACCCCGACCGTGAAGGCGAGGCGATCTCGTGGCATCTTGCAGCGGCTCTCGATATCCCGGACGGGAAATCCAAGAGGATAACTTTCAATGAAATAACCAAAACGGCTGTCAAAGAAGCGATCAAAAAGCCGAGAGACATAGATATGGATCTCGTTAACGCCCAGCAGGCGCGCAGGATCGTGGACAGGATCGTCGGATACAAACTCTCACCGTTCCTCTGGAAAACGGTCAGAAGCGGTCTTTCCGCCGGAAGAGTCCAGTCTGTTGCGACCCGCATCATCGTAGAGCGCGAGGAAGAGATCAGAGCTTTCGTGCCCGAAGAATACTGGCTTGTTGAGGCGGAGCTCGAGACGCCCCGGGGCAAAACGTTCAAGGCGGCGTACTACGGAACGCGCGACGGTGAGAAGGTCGAATTGAAAAACGGCGACGACGCTGAGAAGGTACTCGCCGTCACGAAGAACAATCCGTTTGTCGTTGCGGACGTCAAAAAAGGAAAGAAGACCAAGAATCCGGCTCCTCCTTTCACTACTTCCACAATGCAGCAGGAGGCCTCCCGCAAACTCAACTTCCAATCCCAGAGAACGATGAGGATCGCTCAGGAACTCTACGAGGGCGTCAATCTCGGACCTGCTCTCGGAGGAAGTCAGGGTCTGATCACGTATATGAGAACTGACAGTCTCCGTGTTGCGGATGAGGCGAGGGAAGCGGCGAAACGCTATATTACCGAAAAGTTCGGGAAGGAGTATTATCCCTCACGCCCGAGGATCTATAAATCGAGATCTAATTCGCAGGACGCTCACGAAGCGATCAGACCGTCTAATCCCGCCTTTGATCCCTCTGTCGTAAAGGAGTTTCTCACCGCGGATCAGTACAAGCTTTACCGACTCATCTGGAACAGGTTCATCGCATCCCAGATGGCCGGCGCGGAGTTGTCGACCGTTCAGACGGACGTCACTTGCGGGGAATGCCTCTTCAGAGCAAGCGGATATACCGTTAAGTTTGCCGGGTTTATGACGATCTACGAGGAGTCCACTGACGACGAAAACGGAGAAAAGAGCGAGAAGATCCCCGCTCTTGAGAAAGGCGACGTTCTCAAAGTTCTCTCCGTCGTTCCGACCCAGCATTTCACCGAACCTCCGGCAAGGTATACCGAGGCGACGCTCATCAAGTTCCTTGAGGAAAAGGGTATCGGAAGACCGAGCACCTATACTCCCATAATCACTATCATTCTTTCGCGCGGATACGTTGAGAGGGACGGCAAGTCTCTCAAGCCGACTCCTCTCGGAGAGGTCATCACGAAGATCATGCGCGAGCAGTTCCCGGACATCGTCGATTATAAGTTTACCGCGTCTCTTGAAGATAAACTCGACGGCATCGAGCACGGCGCTGTTCCGATGCTCACGGTCCTTGGAGATTTCTACGGAGATTTTGAGATGGAACTTGTTTCGGCAAACTCGAAAGTGAACAAGAAGGATATTGAGATCCCCCCCGTTCAGACGGATATTATCTGTGACAAATGCGGTGCAAGGATGATCGTCAAAGAAGGAAGATACGGCAAATTCGCCGCGTGTCCGAATTATCCGGAATGCAAGAATACGAAACCGCTCACGCCGAAGAAAGCGGCGCCGAAGAAGCCCGCTGTCGTCGAAGGCGAACAGCTCAAATGCGACAAGTGCGGTGCCGACATGGTATTGAGATCCGGAAGATTCGGGTCGTTCTACGCATGCTCTCGCTATCCGGAGTGTAAGAATACGAAACAGATCGCCAGGGGAACCGGTATCAAGTGCCCCGACTGCGGATCCGAAATCGTCATAAAATACGGCAAGAGCAGAAAGATGTTTTACAGCTGCGAGAAATATCCCGAGTGCAAATTTTCCGCGTGGGATATGCCGACTGACAAGAAATGTCCGCGCTGCGGCGGAATGCTCCTGAGGAAAAAAGGAAAGAACCAGCTTTACTGCAGAAACGCCGAATGCGGATATAAAGCGGACGAAGAGTCAAAGGAAGAAACGAAGTGACCCGTTTGCCCCACGTTGCCGTTGTCGGCGCCGGACTTGCAGGGTGTGAGGCGGCGTACCGGATATCAAAATGCGGCGTTCCCGTTACTCTTTACGAGATGAAACCCGGAAAAAAGACGCCCGCTCACAGATCGGATGCTTTTTGCGAACTCGTTTGTTCCAATTCGCTTCGCTCCGCCGAGATCACAAACGCAGCGGGCCTTCTGAAAGAAGAACTCAGGCGTATGGGGTCTTTGGTAATGGAAGCGTGCGACGCGACTTCCGTTTCGGCGGGCGGCGCTCTCGCCGTTGACCGCGCCCGTTTTTCGTCCTACGTCACCGAAAAGATCGAGAGCGATCCTTTGATCACCGTCGTTCACAGGGAGATCACGGAGATACCGAAAGAAGGGGTCACCGTAATTGCGACCGGTCCTTTGACGTCCGATACACTCGCAGAGGATATCGTCAGGCTTACCGGAAAAGAGGGATTGTGGTTTTTCGACGCAGCCGCGCCCATCGTGTCGTTCGAATCAATCAATATGGGAAAAGCATTCTTTGCTTCCCGTTACGGGAAAGGCGGCGCCGATTATATCAACTGTCCTTTGAACGCCGAGGAATACGAAGCGTTCGTCGACGCGCTTCTCTCTGCGCGCAGGGCGGAACTGCACGATTTCGACGAGCGGGAACTCCGTGTCTTCGAAGGGTGTATGCCCGTTGAGGTAATGGCGGAAAGAGGACGCGACACGTTAAGGTTCGGACCGATGAAACCTGTCGGGATCTCCCATCCCGAGACCGGAGAAACGTATTACGCGGTCGTCCAGCTTCGCCGAGAAAACGAAGAGGGAACGATGTTCAATCTCGTGGGTTTTCAGACGCATCTTGCTTTTCCGGAGCAAAAGAGGGTTTTCGGGATGATCCCGGGCCTTGAGAACGCCGAGTTCCTGCGTTACGGGGTCATGCACCGCAACACGTTTCTGAATTCTCCGGGTTATCTCGCGAGGGATTATTCCGTCGGAGGGGAAAGAACTCTCTTCTTTGCCGGCCAGATGACCGGGGTAGAGGGATATATCGAATCGGCGGCGTCCGGATTCGTCGCGGGGCTCAACGCCGCGCTTGCCGTAAAGGGAGAAGAAGCGCTTATTTTCGACGACGTCACCGTTATCGGGGCGATGGCAAAGTACGTATCCGAAGGCGGGGCGGGCGATTTTCAGCCGATGAACGCCAACTTCGGGGTCGTCTCTCCGCTTGAAAAGAAGGTCAAGGGCGGGAAAAAAGCGAGAAATCAGGCTCTTGCGGAAAGAGCGCTCGCAGCGGTCGACCGATATACGAAACTGATAAAAGAGTTTTACGAATAGTATTTGAAAGGTGTGATCCGATGAAACTGATAATCGACGCTATGGGCGGCGACCGCGGTTTTTCAGAAGTTGTCAAGGGTGTTGCGGACGCGTCTCTCGAGAGCGAGTCGCGTTTCATCATCGTCGGAGATGAAAATAAGATAAGAAGTGAACTTGAAAACCACCGTGCCGATATTTCCCGTATCGACGTCGAGGGCGCGGAGTGCGAAGTCGAGATGACGGACGACCCGATGGTAATTCTCGGCTCGAAAAGAAATTCGTCTATGGGCGTGGGTCTGAAACTCCTGAAAAGGGAGGGCGACGCGTTCATCAGCACGGGGAATACAGGCGCTCTTTTTACCGGTGCGTCGACGATCATACGCAACGCTTCCGGTATCAAACGCGCGGCGATCGCGACGGTCCTTCCGTTCGAATTTCCGATCCTGCTTCTCGACAGCGGAGCCAACGTCAACGTTACCCCGGAATATTTCACCGACTGGGCGCGCCTCGGCACGGTATACTCCAAACACGCCCTAGGCATCGACAATCCCACGGTAGGACTGCTGAACAACGGTTCCGAGCCCCACAAGGGAGGGGCGGTGCGTGAAGCGGCTTACGGCCTGTTAAAAGAAATGCCCGGCATTGATTTCGTCGGCAACGTCGAGTCTTCGGAACTGGCGCACGCCCCGTGCGACGTGCTGCTTACCGACGGTTTTACCGGGAATGTAACGCTTAAACTTATCGAGGGGATGTCTGCGTACTTCTTTTCGACAATGAAACATATTATGACCGAATCGGTCCTGACAAAGATCGCGTCCGCCCCTCTTTCAGGCAGAGTGAGGGAGATGAGGAACGTTTTCGATCCGACCGAATACGGAGGCGCTCCGATCCTTGGGCTTTCCAAGCCTGTTATAAAAGCGCACGGTTCTTCCGGCGCACAGGCGATAACGTCCGCGATCAAACGCGCTGAAGCGTTCGTGAGATCCGGGGCGACAGAGGCGATCCGTGAGGAAGAGGCTAAGGTTAGGGAAGGAGCGGGAGAACAGTGAGAAAAGAGAATTTCGGAGCGCTCGAAGAAACTATCGGGTATCGCTTTCGCGACCAGGATCTATTAAAGACCGCTCTGACGCATTCCTCGTACTCTAACGAGAAAAAGTCCAAAGGCGTGGACGTCGAGTGCAACGAAAGACTTGAATTTCTCGGGGATTCCGTTCTTTCCATCATCACGAGCACATATATCTACGGAGAATACGAGGATTTTCGGGAGGGAGATCTCACCAAGACGAGAGCCGCGGTCGTTTGTGAAAAGGCGCTTTCAAAATACGCGGGAGCCATCGGACTCGGGGACTTTATCTTTCTGGGACACGGTGAGGATATGAACCGCGGAAGGGAGAGACCTTCGATCAAGGCGGATGCTTTCGAGGCGCTTCTTGCCGCTGTTTATATCGATTCCGGGTACGATCTTGACGCACCGCGTTCTATCGTTTTGCCTTTCATCAAAAACGAAATAGAGGAGATCAAAGCGGGCTCGTCGTTTGAGGACAGCAAGACCGCTCTTCAGCATATCGTTCAGCAGGTAAATTCCGAAAAGCTCGAATATGTCC
Organism: Clostridia bacterium; assembly: GCA_017518975.1. Lineage (GTDB taxonomy): Bacteria > Bacillota > Clostridia > Oscillospirales > CAG-272 > RUG11130. Next base: position 2,366 of record JAFWTH010000046.1, on the reverse strand, counting down.
TGGTCGGCGAGAGCGGTCCCGATCACGACAAATATTTCGAGGTCGAGGCGCGCCTGAACAGCAACGTCATAGGACGCGGCAGAGCGAGATCGAAAAGAGAGGCGGAACAACTCGCGGCAAAAGAGGCGCTTCGTCTTTTCGGCGAAGAATGAGCGCAAAAATGAAACATATCAATATTCCGGTATTCGTACCGCATATGGGATGCCCGAACAAATGCGTGTTCTGCGATCAGCACGCAATTTCGGGCGTTCGTCTTTTCAGAAGGGACGACGCGCTGAGGACGATCGAGGAGCATCTCGCCACGGCGAAGTCGGATATTCCCGTTGAGATCGCGTTTTTCGGAGGATCTTTCACGGGGATCGACCGTGACCTTATGATCTCGCTTCTCGATATGGCTGAGAGTTACGTCAATGCCGGGAAGGTCTCCGGGATCAGGATGTCTACAAGACCCGACTACATCGACGAAGAGGTCGTATCGATCCTTGAGGGATATACCGTTTCCGCCGTAGAACTCGGCGTTCAGAGTATGAATGACGAGGTTTTGCGCATCTCAAAAAGGGGTCATACCGCTGAGGATTCGAGGCGCGCGTTTTATTTGCTCGGCAACGCGGGTATTCCGTCGGTCGGGCAGATGATGATCGGGCTTCCCCGTTCCTCTCGCGGGGATGAGATATATACTGCCCGTGAGATCTGTTCCGCGGGAGCGTCAGGATCCCGGATCTATCCGACCGTTGTTTTTGAAAACACGGAACTCAGCGAAATGATGAGAGAAGGAACGTATTCGCCCCTGACAGTTAAAGAAGCGGTCGAGCGCTCTGCGGACGTGCTTTCCGTCTTCGTATCCGAAGGCGTGCCGTGTCTGAGGATTTCTCTTTACGGAGGCGAAGCGCCCGGGGGAGGAGAAGCGCTCTCCGGCCCGCTTCATCCCGCGCTCGGCGAACTCGTTCTCGGCGAGTACTACAGACGGGTTATCACTGAAAAACTCGACGGGTATTTTTCGGTCGGGAAACCGTCATCCGCAGTCGTTTACGTCCCGAAGGGAGATCTTTCCGCGGCGATCGGTCATCGCGGCGCGAACAGAAAGTTTTTTTCGTCGAGATACGATGATTTGAAGATGATTTTTCTTGAAAAAGAAGGTATTGTAAGGTATAATATAATTTTAGAGGTTAATTAGTCAGCCTTAATCGTATTTCTTTAAAAAGATCCTTAAACGGAGGAACAGGATTTGTATCTGAAATCACTTGAGGTACACGGATTCAAGTCGTTTCCGGAAAAAACGGTACTGAACTTCAATCCCGGATCCACGATCATCGTCGGCCCGAACGGAAGCGGAAAATCGAATATTACCGATGCGATGCGATGGGTGCTTGGTGAACTCTCGTCCAAGAACCTGCGCGGAAGCCGGATGGAGGACGTTATTTTTGCCGGTTCCGACGGCGTCCGTCCAATGGGTTACGCCGAGGTCTCCGTTACGTTCGACAACAGCGGCAAGGAAAAAACGATCAACAGCGAGTATGACGAGATCACCGTCACCAGACGTTATTTTCGCTCCGGAGACAGTGAGTACTACATAAACAAAAAGCAGGTCCGTCTGCGCGATATCACGGAACTGTTTATGAATACCGGTATCGGCAGAGAGGGCTATTCGATAATCGGTCAGGGAAAGATCGCCGAGATCATCTCGAAGAAAAGCGAGGACAGGAGAAACATCTTCGAGGAGAGCGCGGGAATAACCAAATACAGGTACCGCAAACAGGAATCCGAGAAGAAACTGAACGAGACCGATCAGAATATGCAGCGCGTCGGAGATATCGAGGCTGAGATCGGATCGCGTCTTCCTTCTCTCGAACGCGACGCGTCGAAAGCAAGAAGGTATCTTGAACTCTACGGAGAGAAAAAGATGCTTGACGTTTCCCTTTGGTTATTCGACATGAAGGGAACGAGGGCGGAACTCGAGAAAACCGAGACCGACGCCGCAATGTCCGCGCACGAACTTGAGATGGCGGAGGATACGGCGCGTCAGCTCGATAATCAGATCGAGGCGGTCGACGAAAAGAGAAGGAACAACAGAGAGTCGTTTCAGCGTACCGTTGAAGAGCAAAGCGAAAAGAACAAATCATCCTCGAAGTTTGAAAACGACGCCTTGTTGCTTGAAAACAACATTCTTCACGCCAAAGAGCGTATCGACTCCGTAAATGAGAGGATCTCATCGGCGGAAGAGGCGGAAAAGAGAGAAAAAGATAAGGCGGAGAAACTCGCCGGGGAAGCGGAAAAACTCAAGGAAGATCTCGCACGGTCGCGGGAGAACGAGGACGCGGTCGCGGCGAGGAGAGAGAAGCTTATCAAAGAGCGCGGCGAGCACGACG